>JAEUKC010000313.1:0-123020 GCA_016794445.1 Myxococcales bacterium | reverse complement strand
GTTGACGCCCTTGGCGATGCCGAAATCGAGCACCTTCACGAGGCCGCTGTCGGTGACGAACAGGTTGTGCGGCGAGACGTCGCGGTGCATGAGGCCCATCGGCGTGCCCTGCTCGTCGACCGCGGTGTGGGCCGCGTGGAGACCGCGCGCCGCGTTCGCGACGATCGCCGCCGCGAGGTCTTGTGGTACGCCGCCCTCCCGCTGCGCGCGGAGGAAGATCTCGCGCACCGTGAAGCCCTGCAGGTACTCCATCACCAGGTAGGGCTGGCCGTCCTCCTCGCCCGTGGCCTCGAGCTCGACGACGTTGGGGTGGTGGATGAGCGACGCGAGGCGTGCCTCGCGGAGGAAGAGAGCCGCGATCTCGGGCTGGTGGATGAGGTGCGCCTTGCAGCGCTTGACGACGACGGGGGCGCCGCTGCGGGCCTGGTCCCTCGCGAGCAAGACCTCGGCCATCCCGCCCTCGCCGATCCGGCGTTCGAGCGCGTAACGACCTCCGAGCAGCCGACCCACGGGAGCACTGTACATGCGTCCCCGCCGACGTGGTGGCCGGATGCACCACCGGCCGACGAGGACCCGCTCTACGGTCGCGCTTGCGCTTCCGACAGGTTTTGGTAGGTATACCAACCAATGAGGAAGATGCTCTTCGCGGGCCTGCTCGGCCTGCTCGGGTCGGGATGTGGAGCGGAGTCGACGCCGGCGGCGGCCGCTACCGAGACCGGTGCCGACGTGACGAGCGACGCTCCGGCCGACACGATGGCCACCGATGCCGCCGACGGAGGCGCGTGCGATCTCGGCGCGGTCCCCGGCGGAACGGTGGCGCCCTACACGGCGTCGTCGTTCGTGATCGTCAAGGACGACGCCGGCGTCACCGTCCCCACGCCGACGGGCGGCGACACGAAGGGCGACTTCCGCGTCGCCAAGCTCACGGTCTATCTCGCGCCGGCCGCGGACGGACAGGTCGACACCGTGAAGTCCACCGCGAGCGGGGTCGGCTGGTTCTCCTTCACCGACAAGGACTTCCGCTCGTCGACCGACTCCAAGATCACCCTCGAGACCTCGATCGTCGGCACCGTGAAGCGCGCCGTCACCACGATCGGCAAGGGCAGCTACGTGCTCGAGGGCAGCCAGATCAAGCTCACCCCGGTGTGTGGCTCCACCACGGCGGACACGCCCATCCGCGAGTTCGGGTGGTCCCGCCTCGACGCCGATCATGCCTACGTCTTCCTCCCCGCCACCGGCGCGAGCGCCGGCCTCACCCTCGCCACGATCCTCGAGCTGGAGCGCATCAAGTGAACCACCGCGGCCTCTCCTTCCTCGGTCTGCTCCTCGTGGCCTGCGGCTCGACCAGCGAAGCCCCTCCTGCCGTGGGGTCGACGCCGCTGCCGTGCGACGTCGACGCGGTGCTCGCGAAGAACTGCCGCTCCTGCCACAGCAACCCTGCGAAGTACGGCGCGCCGATGCCGCTGACCTCGTGGGAGGCCGTGCACGCCAAGGCCGCCAGCAACCCCGGCGTCGAGGTCTGGGAGCTGATGAAGGCTCGCGTCCACGACAAGCAGAACCCGATGCCAGCCGCGGGCATGCTCGGCGCCACCGACCTCGCGACCCTCGACGCGTGGTTCGCGGCCTCGGCGCCGAAGGGCACGGCCTCGTGCTCCGACGCGGGTGTCGTCCCGACGAAGGAGGGGCCCGCCTACCTGCCGTGCCCCGAGGCGCAGCAGACCAAGTTCGTCGCCCACGGTGAGGCGGGCGCGAAGTTCCCGGTGCCGGCGGACGCGGGCAACCTCTACGAGTGCTTCTACTTCAAGTCGCCGTTCACCACGCCCACGCAGGCCACGGCCTTCGCACCGATCATCGACGACACCCGCGTCGTGCACCACTGGATCCTCTTCGAGACGCCGACGCCGCAGAAGGAGGGCACGTTCGGGCCGTGCAAGATGCCGCTCGACGCGCAGTTCATCAGCGGCTGGGCGCCGGGCGGCGGCAACAAGGTGATGCCCGACGACGTCGGCATGAAGCTCCCGGGCGGCGACCGGTGGCTCATCCTGCAGCTCCACTACTGGAACGTCGCCGGCCACAAGGACAGCAAGGACCAGAGCGGCGTCGCGATGTGCACGACGGAGAAGCTCCGCCCCCACACCGCGGTGATCTCCACCCTCGGCTCGGCGAACATCGACCTGCCGCCCAAGTCGGCGAACGTCGAGGTGAAGGGCAAGTGCACCCCGAACCTCACCGAGCCGATCCACGTCCTCGCGAGCTCGCCGCACATGCACGGCCGCGGACACAAGTTCACGACCAAGGTGCTGCGCGGTGGTGATCCCGCCAAGGCCGAGACGCTGGTCGACGTGCCGCGCTTCGATTTCAACGCGCAGCAGAGCTACGACGCGCCCAAGGGCATGGTGCTCGCGCCGGGCGACACGCTCGAGACCACCTGCGTCTACGACAACCCGGGCTCGACCAGCGTGTTCTTCGGCGAGAAGACCGAGGACGAGATGTGCTTCAACTTCGTGCTCGCCTGGCCGGAGAGCGGCATCGTCAACGCGGGCGGCGCCGCCGCGCGACGGTGCATCGACAAGTGAAGACGACGCGGCGATAGTGGTGACCATGGGCTCCACCGACGCCCCCCGCGGCGGCTCGACCGCGCCCGGCGTCAGGGAGCGCATCCTCGACGCCGCCGTCGACCTGCTCGCGCGCTCCGGGCCGCGGGCGCTCGCGCAGCCCCAGGTCGCGAAGGAGGCGGGGGTCCCGCAAGGACACCTCACCTACTACTTCCCGAAGAAGGTGGATCTCGTGCTCGCGGTGGCCGGTCGGCTCCGCGAGCTCCTCGCCGCCGAGGTGGCCCCGTTGCTCGCGGAGGCGGGCGCCGAGGGGTTCGAACACCGCTTCCTGGCCCTCGGGGCTCGCCTCGCGCAGAACCGCGGGCGCACGCGCATGCTGCTCGGCCTGCTCGCCGAGATCGAGCACGAGCCCCTCGTGAGGGCCCACATGCAGGAGGGCTTCCTCCAGCTCCGGCGCGCGTTCGGCCTCGCGATGGGGCGCGACGAGGGCGACCCCGACATCGACCTGACCATCGCCACGCTGTGGGGCCTCGGCCTGCAGCATCTGCTCCTCGAGGGCCAGCGCTCCGACGAGGAGACCGCGCAGCTGTTCGGTCGCCTCGCCGAGGGGGTGGAGCGGCCCGTCTCGCGGCGACGCCGCTCGCGGCGCCCGCCTGCCTGACCGGTCGGTCGACAGGTCTCGAGTGCGTCCAGGAGAGGGCCGGACGGATGCCGAGCGACTCCTGCGCGTGACAGGTGCCAGGCGCGAACAAAGTCTGTTAGGCTCGCCGAGAATCAACAATCCGATGGCCGAGCACGACGACATCACCGCGACGCGGGCGATTCCCGCGACCGGCACCATCCGGCTCCGTGGCGCAACCCTCGACGTCGTGGGAGGCCCCGACCGGGGCCTCTCCGTCAAGATGGAGTCGCCCACGCTGACCATCGGCAAGGGGCCCGACGTCGACGTCCGGCTCACCGATCCCGGCATCTCCCGCCGTCACCTCGAGCTCGCCGCCACGGCCGACGGCCTCCTCGTCCGCGACCTCGGCTCGCGCAACGGCACCTGGCTCGGGGGCTGTCGCATCCACGAGGCGACGCTCATCCAGGACGTCACCCTCTCCTTCGGGCAGACGTCGATGCAGCTGCGGCTCGCCGAGGGCGCGCTCGACCTCGAGCTCTCACCGCGGTCGGAGTTCGGCGGCGCGCTCGGCACCAGCGTGGCCATGCGCCACGTGTTCGCGCTGCTCGACAAGGCGGCCAAGTCCAGCGTCACCGTGCTCCTCGAGGCGGAGAGCGGCTGCGGCAAGGAGGTGCTCGCCTACGCGCTCCACCAGGAGTCGCCGCGCGCCGAGCAAGCTTTCGTGGCGGTCGACTGCGCGTCGCTGCCCGAGAACCTGATCGAGAGCGAGCTGTTCGGTCACGAGCGCGGCGCGTTCACCGGCGCGATCGCGTCGCGCGCCGGTGCGTTCGAGCGCGCCAACGGCGGCACCATCTTCCTCGACGAGCTCGGCGAGCTCCCCCTCGACCAGCAGGCCAAGCTGCTGCGCGTCCTCGAGAAGCGCGAGATCCGCCGCGTCGGCGGCAGCAAGACCATCCCGATCGACGTGCGCATCGTCGCCGCCACCAACCGCCGCCTCGCCGAGGCCGTGCGGCGCCGCGAGTTCCGCGAAGACCTGTACTACCGGATCTCGGTCATCCGGGTGGTCGTCCCGCCGCTCCGCGACCGCCGTGAGGACATCCCCGCGCTCGCCCAGCACTTCCTCGAGCGCATCCGCGGCAGCGGCGCGCAGGTGCCGGCCGATCTCGCGCAGGTGCTCCTCGCGCACGGCTGGCCGGGCAACGTCCGCGAGCTGCGCAACGTCGTCGAGCGCTGGGCCACGTTCGAGACGGCGCGCCCCGAGGTGCTGTTCGGCGAGGCCATCCACGCGCCCGGCAGCGAGAACAAGGCGGGCGTGCTCGGGGGCCTCGGCGATCTGTCGAGCCTGCCGTACCACGAGGCCAAGCGCCGGGTGCTCGAGGCCTTCGATCGCGCCTATTTCCCCAGCGTCCTCGCGCGCACGGGCGGGGTCGTGGCCAAGGCCGCGGAGCTCGCCCAGGTGCCGCGCCCGAGCTTCCACCGCATGCTGTCGCGCGCCCGCGCGGCCGAGGCGGGGGGCGAGGGGCCGTCGTCGGTGTCCGACGACGAGTGAGCCTTCTCTCGCCGAGCGGCCGCCCATGGAGGCGGCCGCCGCTCACTGCGCTGGCGCTGCGTTCGCTCAGAGTTCGATCTTCGACCACAGCTCGCGGCGCATGCGCTCGCGCTTGGGGTCGGTCTTGGTGATGAGCCGCGCCGCCCCCCACGCGGAGATGAGCTCGCCCTCGGCGCCGAGCGTGGGCATCACCGACGGTGACACCGTGAGCAGGCCCTCGAGCGCGGTGCGGATCGGCTCGCCGCAGAGCCCCGCGTAGGCGTCGCGGGGCAGGGCGTAGAGCGGCTCGGCGGGTTCGGCGTCCCTCGAGCCGCCGGTCGCGCGCACCTCGCTGCGCGGCACCGCGCGGAGCCCGCCCTCGCGCCCGTCGAGGATCGGTCCGCCGTCGTGGGGCGAGTCGACGACCAGGAGGTGGCTGTCGAGGAACGGGAAGTGCGCGCGCACCGTCGCGAGGACGCGCTCGCGGCCGCGCAGATCGCCCGGGCGCACGGGCACGAACTCCTTGTCGGGCAGCAGCGCCTCGGCGACCCACAGCTCGCTGTCGGTCGACTCGCTGGCCTGGGTACGCGACAGGTGGACCTCGGGGTCGCTGCTGCGCGCCGGGAGCAAGAGGGAGTGCCGCGCGAGCGGCGCCGGCACGAGCGCGCGGCGGACCACCATCGAGACGACGAAGCGGCGCTCGTGGGGGCTCGGCGAAGCGGCCGGGTCGGGCAGCTCGAAGTCGGCGTCGCGTACGCGCTCGAGCAGCCGGAGGCCGGGCCGATCGCCGACCACGAAGTTGCACGCGATGGTCTCGCCCTCGCCGTCCAGCACGACCCCGGTGACCTTGCCGCGCTTGTGCACGATGCCCGCGCAGCTCTCGTCCATGCGGACCTCGCCGCCGTGCGCCCGGATGCGCTCGACGAGGAAGCCGCTGAGCTCGTCCTCGTCGCCGGGGAGACTCGCCGGGTCGACCAGCAGGCTGCGGTGGAGGCGAGCGGTGACGAGCGGGGAGAGGGGACCGTCGTGCGCGCTCTCGTGGCCGAGCTGGCGCGCGCTCGCCTCGACCACCCGCCGGTACTCGGCGTCGAGGGAGAGCTCGTCCACGGCGGGCAGCAAGCGCGCGAGGCGCGCCGTTTCGCGACGCTCCCAGAAGGTGCCCGGCGGCCACAGCGCGTCCTCGCCGAGGACGGCGTCGACCTGGGCGTCGATCTCGGCGAGGTGTACGTAGAGCGCCTCGATCGCGGGGCGCATGTCGGGCACCTCGCGGGTGAGCTCGGCGGCGAGCGCGGTGGGGTCGGCGGAGAGCGCCAGACGACGGCGCGCGTCGAGGATCTGCAGCGACGGCTCGAGCGGCGCGAGGCGACGGCGGAACGCCTGCGACTGCGCGAGCTCGGCGAGCACGCGCCGGAACGCGGGGCGCGCGAGCACGAACGGCGAGAACGCGCGGCGACGCAGCGGGACGCCGTCGTAGTGGTAGGTCGAAGGGCGCGCGCCGTCGGCCACGACGAGCACCCGGAAATCTCGCCGCGCGAGCAGCGCCGCGCACGCGAGCGTGGAGAACGGCCGCGCGCCCAGCAAGACGACGTCGAAGAAGCGGTGGATCACCCGAGGCCCAGCGAGGGAACGACCCCGGTGAAGCGAGGCTTCCCCGCGGTGAAGGTGAGGCGGCCCTCGGCGATCCACGCGAGCACCTGCGGCAGCAGGCGGTGCTCCTGCACGAGGATGCGCGCGGCGAGGCGGTCGTGGTCGTCGTCCGGCAGCACCGGCACCACCGCCTGCGCGAGGATGGGCCCCGTGTCGGTGCCCGCGTCCACCAGGTGCACGGTGCAGCCCGCGACCGCGACCCCGTAGGCCAGCGCCTGCCCCTGCGCGTCGACCCCGGGGAACGCAGGGAGCAGCGCCGGGTGCACGTTGATCACGCGCGACGGGAAGGCGTCGAGGAACGTCGGCGTGAGGATTCGCATGAACCCCGCGAGCACGACCCAGGCATCCTCGGCGCCGGCGACGTGGATGGTCTCGACGAGCGCCGCGTCGAACGCGGCTCGACTCGGGTAGCCCTTGTGGGGCAGCACCTTCACCGGCACGCCCGCCGCCTCGGCGCGCGCGATCACCCGCGCGCCTTCGACGTTGCAGATCAGGAGGCGCACCCGGGCGGGGAGCCCACGCTCGATCGCGCCCAGGATCGCCTGGAAATTGCTCCCCGACCCCGAGGCGAGGACGACCAGATCGAGCATCAGCCGAACTCGACGCGGGCCTCGAACTCGCGATCGGCCGGCACCGCGATCACCTCGCCGATCACGTGCGCGGCCTCACCCGCCTCCGAGAGCGTGGCGAGCGCGCGCGGGACCTCGGCCTTCGGCACGAAGACGACGAACCCGAGGCCGACGTTGAACGTGCGCCGCAGCTCCACCTCCTCGATCGGCCCGAGCCGCGCGAGGAGCGAGAAGATCGGTGGGCGCGGGAAGCTCGCGAGGTCGACGCGGACGCCGAGCCCCTCGGGGAGGACGCGCGGCAGGTTGCCGGGCAGACCGCCACCCGTGATGTGGCTCATCGCCCGCACGTCGACGCCGGCCGCGAGCAGCGCGCGCGTGGCCTTGGCGTAGAGGCGCGTGGGGCGCATGAGGGCGGCGCCGAGCGACACGCCGAGCTCGTCGACATACCCCCCGAGGTCCTTGCCCTCGACCACCTTGCGCGCGAGCGAGTAGCCGTTGCTGTGGAGCCCTGAGCTCGGGAGGCCGATGGCGACGTCGCCCGCCGCGACGCGCTTGCCGTCGACGATGCGCTTCTTGCCGACGACGCCGACCGCGAACCCGGCGAGGTCGTATTCGCCCTCCTGGTACATCCCGGGCATCTCGGCCGTCTCGCCGCCGAGCAGCGCGCAGCCCGATTCGCCGCACGCCCGCGCGATCCCCGCGACGACGCGCGTGGCGGTCTCGACCGAGAGCTTGCCGGTCGCGAAGTAGTCGAGGAAGAACAGCGGCCGCGCGCCGCAGGTGAGGATGTCGTTCACGCACATGCCGACGAGGTCCTGGCCGATGTCGTCGTGGGCGCCGAGCTCGAACGCGAGCTTGAGCTTGGTGCCGACCCCGTCGGTCCCGCTCACGAGCACGGGCTCCTCGACGTCGGTCGGGACCTGGCAAAGACCCGCGAACCCGCCGACGTCGGCGAGCACTTCGGGGATCCGCGTCTTGGCCGCGAACGGCTTGATCCGATCGACCAGCGCGTCGCCCGCGTCGATGTCGACGCCGGAGTCCTTGTACGTGATCGCCTTCATCGCCCGGCACCCTAGGGCGATCCCCTTCCCGCAGGCAAGCCGCCCCGAGCGCACTCCCGTGGCTGCCGCGACGAGCCCCGTCAGGGGCGAAGTCGCAGTACGAGAGGACGCCGCTAGTCCCGCCGCGCAGCGGCGCACGGGGGTGGTCGGCGGTCAGCGACGCGACGTAGCCCCGCAGGGGCGGAGGAGCGGCGCGGCGGCCGACCCCGAGGGGGGCGTGAGCCCCCCTCAAGAATCAATAGTGATCACCAGCTTGTCGCGCAGCGTGAAGTAGTCCTCGCTGGCGGCGAAGAGGGCGATCTCCTTCAGGCGGTCCTTCTGGCTGACGGAGACCGTCGCGTCGTCGGTGGCCTTGATGAGGGCCATCGCCACCTCGAGGTCGTGGGCGAGCAGGAGGCCGGCGCGGTCGGCGGTGAGGTCGCACGCGGCGATCCACTTCTTCAGGTCGATGGCGGCGCCGCTCGAGAGCAGGCGCGCCACGAGCGACGTGAGCTGCTCCTTCTGCGTCGGGTGCAGCTTCTCGAGCGCGGCGATGGCCTGCTTGACCGGGCCCTCGAGCTCGGCGGCGACCGGGAAGTTCGGCGACACGATCTTGATCGCGCCGAACAGCCAGGCCTTGAGGCCGGTGCCGGTCGAGACCACGTGGCGGACGTACATGCCGGGGCGGAGGAACGCGAGCTTCTGGCCGGCGACGAACGCGAGCGCCTGCGGGGGGACCTCGCCGGTCTCGAGCGCGGCGCGCCCGAGCACGAGCGCCCGCGGGTTGGCGTGCACGTAGGCGAGGCCCGCCTCGAGGGCCGGGTTGTGGAACACGACCGGCGGGTCCATGCCGAACACGTTCGCCGCGTAGAACAGCGTCTGCGACATCGGGTACTGGTCGGTCGTGAGGTCGACCGCGTAGCTCGGGTGGTAGCCCTCGGACTCGAGGGTCACGCCGCGCGAGGCGATGATGGCGGGCTCGATGGTCGCGAAGATCGCCGTCAGCAGCGGGTCGCGGTCGGGGTGCCGCATCACCGTGTTCCACTCGTCGTTGTTCAGGCGATCCTGGGCGGCGGCGGCGGTCTCGGTGCGGTGGCGCTTGTAGAAGCGCTCCTCGTCGGCCTCGGCGAGGTTGAGGCAGGTGAGCACCTGGCACATGCACCACGCGGCGTCGGCGCGCTTGGCCTGCGTGTAGAGCTTGCGGAGCAGCTTGAACGACTCGGCGCGGTAGGGGTTCTTCTTGAGGATCGCCGTCTGCGCCTTGACCGCCTTCTCGAGGAAGCGAGAGGCGTCGGAGGCGTAGATGGTGGCGAGGATCTCGTTGCGGTCGTGGTTCTCGGGGTCGAGGGCCTGCGCCTGCTCGTAGGCCTCGATGGCCTCGTCCACCTGACCGAGCTGGCGGTGGTAGAGGTCGCCCAGCGCGTCGAGCGCCGAGAGCTGTCCGACCTTGTCCCCCGCGGCCTTCGCGCGCGTCTGGCGGGTCCGGAGCAGCCGTTCGTTGGCGGCGTGATCGCCCTGCTCCTTGCGGAGGCGGATCGCCTCCTCGAGGGCCTTGTCGTTCGAGGGGTCGGCGTCGACGACGCGCTCGTAGAGCTCGGCGGCGTCGGTCGGGTGCTTGAGCTGTCGGTCGGTGACGATCGCGGCCGTCATGAGGTACTTGCCCTTGGCCTTGGGATCGGTCGTGAGATCGCCGAGGCGGAGCACCACCTCGACCAGCTTCGACCAGTCCTCGCCCTCGCTGTAGAGCTGCATGAGCTTCAGCATCACGGCGCGGTCGTCGGGGCGCTCGTCGAGGGCCGCGACGTACTGCTTGGCGGCGCTCGTGCGGTCCTTGAGCTTGCTGCCCAGCACGTCGCCGAGCTCGACGATGAGCTTGAACCGCTCGTCGCCCGCGGCGGACTCGAGCAGGCGCTTCTTGGCGGCGACGACGTCGGTCCACTCCTCGCGGGCCTCGTGCAGCTTGGCGAGGGCCTCGAGCGGCGCCGAGCTGGTGGGGTCGAGATCGGCGGCCTCCTCGAGGGCGAGGTGGGCGCGCTCGTGGTCACCGACGCGGCGGGCGGACTCGCCGAGGCGGAACAGGATCTCGGCGCGCTCGTAGCCCACGAAGTGCTCGCCGAACTTGTCGATGAGGGTGACGTGGATCTCGCGGGCGGCCTTCGGGTCGCCGTGGTCGAAGGTGATCTGGCCCACGCGACGCAGCGCCTCGGGGTCGTCGGGCGCGAGGGCGCGCAGCCGCTCGACCGCCTTGACCGCCTTGTCGCCCGCGCCGGTGCGCACGAGCGCGTCGACGTAGCGGAGCAGGATGCGCACGGCCTCGTCGCGGCCGAGGGTGTCGGCGCGCTGGGTCACGAGCTCGAGGCGCCGGGCGGCCTCGACGAAGTTGTCGGCCTCGAACGCCGTCTCGCCGAGGACCATGAGGGCGGCCACGTTGGTGCCCTCGTGGTCGAGGGCCTTGAGGGCGGCCTCGCGCGCCTTCTCGCTGTCCTTCAGCTTCTCGCGCGCGACCTTCGCCATCTCGGCGAACAGGCGGGCCTTCTGCAGCGGGCTCTCGGTGATCGCCACCTCGCGCTCGATCATCGAGATGGCCGCCGCGACGTCACCACGGGCCGCGTAGGCGCCGCGCAGCGCGGCCGCCGCGCCCTTGTCGTTGGGGTTCGCGTCGAGGGCGAGCTTGTAACGCTCGATCGCGCCGTCCTTGTCGCCGCGCGTCTCGAGCATGCGCGCCGCGCGGGTGTACTGCTCGGCCTTCGCCTCCGGCGTCGCGGCCTTGGCGGCGAGCGCCTCGACGGCGGCCACGGCGGCGTTGGCGTCGCCCGACGACTCGCGCAGGTGGGCGAGGGCCTCGAGGGCGCCGGCGTGCTCGGGCTGGATCTCGAGGACCTTCTCGAACGTGTGCATGGCGCGCTCGGGCGAGCCGATCTGCTCGGAGAGCACGCGACCGCGCGAGAGCAGGAGCTCGACGCGACGGCCGTTGTCCTCGACCACCTTGAGGTGGCGCTCGATCAGGGCCGCGACGTCCTCCCAGCGGTCGAGGGCGCGGTAGTGGCGACCGAGCGAGACGAGGGCGTGGTCGTTGGCGGAGTCGATCTTGAGGATCGCCTCGTAGGATTCGGCGGCGCGCTCGTGGTCGAGGAACTCCTCGTCGTGGATCGCGGCGATGCGCTCCCAGAGGCCGATCCGCTGCCGCGGGGTGGCGGCGATGGCGATCTGGGTCTCGAGGTTCGCGAGCAGCTCCTTGTAGCGGCCCGTGCGGTTGTAGATGCGGTCGAGGCCCTTGAGGGCGACGAGGTTCTTGGGCTCGATCTGGAGCACGGACTCGAAGCGCTTCATCGCCTCGTTCATGTCGCCGATCTGGTCCTCGTAGAGCTCGCCGATCTTGGCGAGGACGTCCGCGCGCTCGGGGCCGCGGACCGAAGCCGCGCGGGCCTCGAAGATCTTCACCACCGACACGAAGTCGCCGCTGCGCGTGCAGATGCGCTCGATGCCGTCGGCCGCCTGCGGGTGCCCCGGGTCCTCGGCGAGGATCTGCTGGTAGAGGTCCTTGGCCTTGTTCGCGTCGGAGAGCTTGGTCTCGAGGATGTCGGCGGCCTGCGCGCGGAGGTCACGCGCGCGACCCGGAGTGGCCGCGGCGTCGGCGCGCTTCATCAGCACGGTCCCGAGCTCGGGCCACTGCTGGGCCTTCTTGTAGACCTCGCACATGCCCTCGAGCGCCGCCTCGTTGGCCGGGTCGAGCTTGATGGCGGCCTGGTACGAGGGCAGGGCGAGGTCGAGCCGGTTGACCTTGCTGACGAACCACTTGCCCATCTGCACGAACAGGGCGAGCTTGTCCTCGCCCGAGACGCCGTCGACCTGCACCTTGTGGGCGCCCTGGCCGAGCGCCTCGTCCCACTTCTCCTCGTTGGTGCCCGCGAGTCGCTCCACCTCGTACGAGTAGTCGCCCTCGCGGGGCTCCTCGCACCAGGCCTGCACGTAGGCCACGAAGGCGTTGTCCGGGTCCTCGAGCTCGATCTCGTACAGGCGACCGATCTCGGCGTAGACCAGCGCGCGCTCGCGCCCGTGGTGCACGTTGTCGACGCGCGAGAGCATCATCTCGACGACGTCCGACCACTGGCCGGTCGCCTTCTTGAGCTCCTCGAACGCCGCCTGCGCGATGTCGTCCTCGGGGTCGAGCTCGAGGAGGCGCTTGTACACGCCCTCGGCGCGCTCGGGGTTCTTGGCGTTGGCCTCGAAGATGCGCGCGGAGCGGAACAGCAGCGAGGTGCGGATGTCCTTCTTGGCCGCGTCCTCGATGCCCTCGGCGACCTGGAAGAACCCGTCGGCGATGCGGTTCGCGTCGCCGCCTTCCTCCAGGGCCTTCTCGAGGTTCGCGGCGGCCTCGCCGTCCTCGGGCTTCTCCACCAGCTCGGCGATCCGCAGATCGACGTCGTCGTCGGAGAGCTTCTTCTGCTGGGTCTGCGCGGCGGCGGCGCCGCGGCCGAGGCGGTCGAACGCCTCGAGCACGGCGCGCGCGTCGACCGGACGGCCCGAAGGCTCCTTGGCGAGGAGGCCCGCGACGAAGGTGTCGATCTCCTTGCTGACCCACCCGCGCGGGGCGGTGGCGCTGGGAGGCTCGGGGACCGTGGCGAGGTGGGCGAGGGCGACCTCGAGCGAGGTCTTGCCGTCCTTGGCGAACAGCGCCTTGCCGGTGAGCACCTCGAAGAGGAGCGCGCCGAACGCGTAGACGTCGCTCTTGCCGTCGGCGACGTTGCCGCGCACGAGCTCGGGCGCGATGGCCTTGGCGCTGCCATAGATGGCGAGGATGCCGGTCTGGTTCTGCGTGGTGCGGCCGCGCGCGCGGAGGCGATCGGTGCCGAAGTCGACGAGCACCGCGCGCGGCGGGGCGCCCGCATCTGCCTTGGCGAGCAGCACGTTCTCGGTCTTGAGATCGCCGTGGGCGAGGCGCTTCTCGTGCATGGCGGCGAGCGCCTCGAGGATCGCGCGGAGCAGCGGGCGCGCCTCGTTGAGGTGCATCGGGCCCGTGCGGGAGAGGCGCGCGGCGAGCGACTGGCCGTCGATGTAGTCGTAGCTGATGTACATCCGGCCGTCGGGGAACGCGCCGGTCTCGATGTTGCGCGGCAGGCCCGGGTGCTGCACGGTCCCGACGAGGCGGTTCGCCGTCATGAAGCGGTGCAGCGAACGCGTGTCGCGCGCCATCTCGCGCTTGACGAGCTTGAGCGCGGTCTGGCGGTTGCCGCTGTCCTTGCGCGACGCGAGGTAGACGACGCCGGCGCCGCCCTCGCCGATCTTCTTCTGGATGGTGAAGGCGCCGATCTCGGTGCCGGGCGACAGCTCGTCGGCGTGGGCCAGGCCGACGGCCGCGATCTCGCGAACCCGCGGGTCGATGTCCGCCTTGTGGATCAGGAGCGCGTCGACGAGCGCCTCGACCGCGTCGATCTGCGCGCAGTGATCCACGAGGGCGCGGGCGAACGAGCCCTTCGCCGAGGTGCCGCCGATCTGCTCGGGGTCGAGCCCCAGCGAGCCGCTGGCGATCCCCTGCATGTCCTCGAGCGAGAACAGCCGCTCGAGCTCGCCGCGCACGACCGCGAGGAGCGGGTGGCCGACGGCGACGGGAGCGGGGACGAGGTTGGAGACGGAGGGCGGAAGGGAAGCAGGTCCGACGTTGGATTCCATCGATCTCTCTCGGCGACGACCCGGGCCTTCCGGGCGAGCGCGGATGCTCGCACGCAGGCGGGGCGACGAGAAGGTGAAACTTCGTGTGTAAAGGATCTGGACGGTCGTCCGGAACGCCGGCGCTGACGCGACGTGATAACGTCGGCGCGTGGCTGTGGCGCGGAGCGGCAAACGGCGCCGGAACAGCGCCCCGACGACCCTGGGGGCGCTCCTTTCTGCCACCCCCGCGGGCAAGGCCGCGACCGAGGTGCTGGTCACCCGCGCCCTCTGGGAGCAGGTGGCCGGCGTCGCGTTCGCGCGGCGGACGATGCCGGACCGGCTCTCGCGCGGGACCCTCTACGTGGTCGTCTCTTCGAGCGGCTGGGCGCAGGAGCTCGCCATCGCCGAGCGCACGCTCGTGGAGCGGCTCCGCGCGCGCGGGGTCGAGGTCCAGCACCTGCGGGCCCGCGTGGGCGAGGTACCGGAGATGGATCGCGGCGGCATCCTCGCGCCGAGCCGGCCAGAGCTCGCCCGGGCCCGTACGGTCGAGGCACCCGCGCCGCTGGTCGCCGCGGTGCACCGCGTCGCCGATCCAGAGCTCCGCGAGACTCTCGACCGCGTCGCCCGCGCGCTGGCGCGCAAGGAGGCCGAGGTCGAGGTCCGCACCAGGGCCGAGCAGCAAAAGCCGAAGCCGCGCATCCCAGGATCCAACCGCTGAGCTGTCGGTAGACCGATCGAGCGTCGACGATCACGGGTAGTCTCGGCCGCCATGGCCGAAGACGTGCCCGACAAGAACCGCCGCCTGTTCGTCGCCGTCGCCGTCACCGGGAGCTGCGCGATCGGCGCGGCCGTGGCCGGTCCCGGCGCCGTGTTCGTCGCCGCGCCGCTGGCCGACAAGGGCGGCGGGGGGCGGAGGTTCGCTGTCGGCAAGCTGGACGACCTCACCCAGGGCGTGCCCACCAAGGTCACCCTGGTCGGCGACGAGGTCGACGCCTTCACCCGCGCCGAGAAGCGCAAGCTCGGGGCGGTGTGGCTGCTGCGCACCGGCCCCCGCGAGGTGCAGGCGCTGTCCGCGATCTGCCCCCATCTCGGCTGCTCGATCGACGTGCAGGCGGGTGAGGGGGGCAAGGCCCCGGGCTTCGCCTGCCCGTGTCACGAGAGCGGCTTCGCCCTCGCCGGCGCGCGCCTCTCCGGCCCGTCGCCGCGCGGCATGGACGCGCTGCCCCTCGAGATCGCCGCCGATGGCGCGCTGACGGTCACCTGGAAGCGCTACCGGATCGGCGTCGAGAAGCAGGAGGAGATCGGATGAGCCTGTTCTCTCGCATCGGTGACGCGGTCGACGAGCGCCTCGGCCACCGCAAGCTCCTGCGCGAGGCGCTCGACGAGCCGATCCCCGGCGGCGCGCGCTTCGGGTACGTCTTCGGCAGCGCGCTCCTGGTCTGCATCCTCGTGCAGCTCGCGACCGGCCTCCTCCTGATGACGGCGTACGCACCCTCGGCGACGACGGCCTGGGCGAGCGTCCACCACATCCAGCACGCGCTGCCCGGCGGCTGGCTCGTGCGCGGCCTCCACCACTTCGGCTCGGGCGCGACGGTGGTGCTGCTCGGGGCGCACCTGCTGCAGACCGCGATCTACGGCGCGTACAAGCGCCCGCGCGAGGGTAACTGGTATTTCGGCCTCGTGTTGTTCGGGCTCGTGCTCGGCCTGTCCCTCACCGGATACCTGCTCCCGTGGGACCAGAAGGGCTACTGGGCGACGCGCGTCGCCACCAACATCTTCGGCACGATCCCGGGCGTCGGCGTGCAGGTGCAGCGCCTCGCGCAGGGTGGAAACCAGTACGGGCACCTGACCCTGACCCGGTTCTACGCGCTGCACGTCGGGGTCCTGCCGATGGCGATGATGGTCGCGATCGCGATCCACGTCGCGCTGTTCCGCAAGCACGGCGTCACCCCGCCGGCTGGTGCGGACCTCGCCAAGGTCGACCGGTTCTACCCGAAGCAGCTCGCCCTCGACGTGCTCGCCGCGTGCGCGGTCCTCGGCGTGGTGCTGGCCCTCGTGCTCCGGCACCACGGCGCCGATCTCGATGCGCCCGCCGACCCTTCCAGCGACTACCCGGCGCGCCCCGAGTGGTACTTCCTCGCGCTGTTCCAGCTGCTCAAGTACTTCCACGGTCCGCTCGAGATCGTCGGCACGCTGGTGGTGCCGGCGGTGGCCGGGGGTTTCCTAGTGGCGCTGCCGTTCCTCGATCGCAGCCCGACCACGGCGGTGCGGGCGCGCCTCCCGTGGCTCGCGCTCCTCGGGCTCGGTCTCGCGGGCGTGGCCGCGTTGACGATGCTCGCGCGCGCCGGCGACGCGAAGGACAAGAAGTACCTCGAGGCCCGCAAGCTCGCCGACGAGCGCGCGGCGTACGCGAACGAGCTCGCGAAGAAGGGCGTCCCGCCGGAGGGGCCGCTGGTGATGCTCGCGCGCGACCCGCAGCTGCGCGGTCAGGAGCTGTGGAACAAGGCCTGCGCGACGTGTCACCGGCTCGGTCCGGTCGCGCCCGGCGCGAAGGACGAGACCACGGCGCCCGATCTGCAGGGCTGGGGCTCGGCGGCGTGGGTCGAGGAGACGATGCGCGACCCCGACGGCAACCACCGCTTCGGTCGCTCGCCGTTGAAGGGGGAGATGCCGAGCGTGACCAAGGCGCCGGCTGGCAAGGAGAGCGAGTTCAAGGCGATGCCGGAGGCCGAGATCAAGGCCGTCGCGTCGTACGTCGCGGGCGCGTCGGACGCGAAGGGGGCCGAGGGGTACGGGCGCGCCTGCGAGGGGTGCCACAAGAAGGATGGCAAGGGCGGCGACGACAGCGAGCTCGCCCCCGATCTCACGGGCTGGGGCAGCTACCGCTGGCTGCGCGCGCAGATCGCCGACCCGGCCGACGGCCAGACGTACAAGCCCGAGGCCTCGACCCGGAAGAACCACATGCCCGCGTTCGCGAAGAACGTCGACCTCCGCGACGAGATCGACCTCGTCGCCCGCTGGGTGCACTGGAAGGCGAAGGGCCGCTGGCCCACGGCCGAGGAGATGGAAGCGGTGTCCCCCGCTGCCTCCCCCGCCCCGAGCGCCGCCCCCAAGAAGCCCTGAGGCCTCACTTGTCGAGAATGGCCTGGGCCTCGGCGCGGGCGAAGCCCTTGGGCCAGCGCGCGAGGTAGCTGCCGGCGACGCTCTTCTGCGCGGCGCCGCTCGAGAGCCGCATCTTCTCCACCGTGGCGCTCTCCACGAGCGCGCCGTCGGGGTAGAGCGCGAGGTAGCGATCGAACGCGGCGCGCGCGCCGCCGAGGTCGCCGGCCTTCTTCTTGTCGATACCGAGCGTGAACAGATCGTTCTGCGCGCCGAGGTCGGACGACTTCTTGGCGACCGCCGTCGTGGGCGCCGTGGGTGAGGTATCGACCGTCGCCGCCGGCGCTGCGGTCGTCGTCGGCGCAGGCGACGACGGCGTGGGCGCGAGGAGCGACGATTTCGGCTGGAGCGGGGATTTCGGGTGAAAGGCCGGCTCCGACGGCGGCAAGGGCGGAGACGGCAGCGGCTCCGACCCGGGGGATCCGGCGAAGGTCGCGCCCTTCGCCACGGGCGCCGCAGCGATCACGCTGCAGCCGGCCGGCCACTTGCCGCCCGCGTTCAGGACGGTCTCGGCGCCGTGGAAGCGCACGACCACCCGCCCCTCCGTGACCTCGACGCGCGTCGGCGAGGCGACGTCGCACGAAGGATCGAGCGGCACCACGCTCACCCGGAACGCCGTGCCCCGGACCTCGATCTCGGTGTCTCCGGTGCGCACGAGGAACCGCCGACCGGTGCTCACCTTGGCGACCTGGAAACGCGCCGCGCCCGCCGAGAGCGCGAGGACGTCTGCGCTCTGCACGCCCACCAGCGTGAGGTCGCCGCCCTCTTCGAGTGCGACCTGGCTCCCGGTCGACATCTGCAGCTGCGCCGCGCCGCCCGCCATCGCCCGCACGCGATCGCCCGCCTGCAGCGTGACGTCCCCGTGCAGCGGCTCGGACATGCCCATGCGCCAGACGGTCGGCTCCCCCGCGACGGCCCGCGCGCGCACCGACGTGGCGACGACCGGTGCGCTCGGCGCGGTGCGCGTACGCACGAGGAAGATCGACGCCGCCGCGGCGGCCACCGCGAACACGACTCCGCCCCCGACCAGGCGCCGCCGGCGCGCGTCGCGCACCCGCCTGGCCTGCGCGATCGCCGCCGCGGCCACCGCGATGGCGCGCGCGCGTTCGAGCTCGGTCGGGCCACGGGTCTCCGCCGGCGCGGCCTTCGCGAGGGCGTCGGTGGCCAGCTTGGCGAAGAGAGGACGATCGCTCATCGGCCACCTCGCTGCATCAGGTCGCGGAACTCGGGGTCGTCGCGGAGGCGCTCTTCGAGGTCGCGGCGTCCGCGGACGAGGCGCGACTGCGCCGCCGCCACGCTCACCTCGGTGATCTCGGCCACCTCGCGCAGGTCGAACCCCGCGACGTCGTGGAGGATCAGCGTCCACGACTTCTGCGGGTCGAGGGCCGCGAGGTGCTCGCGTACCTTGCCGAGGAGGTTCTTGGTGCCGATGCGGTGCTCGAGGTCGGGCTCGCCCATCAGCGACTCCGGGTCGAGCTCGGCCGGGTCGAAGATCTTCCGGGCGGTGGTCCGCCGACGGAGCTCCTTCCAGATCGTGTGCGCGGTGATGCGGGCGACCCACGTGTCGAGCGAGCACTCGCCGCGGAAGCGGGGCAGCGAATCGACGATCGCGATGAGGACGTTCTGGACCGAGTCCTCGTGGTCGACCTCACGACGGCCGAGCAGCCGCACGATCGTCGCGTCGATGCGGGGCCGCGCGCGGTCGTGGAAGGCGGTGGCGACGGAAGGGTCACCCGCGAGGATGCCGTTGACGATCTCGAGGTCGTCGAGGGTGGGGCGGCGCTCCTCCCCTCCGCCCTTCTGGACGAACGACTCCGGCGCCTGTTGCTCGGACGGAACGGCACTCCCCGGAGCGGGGGGCACGAGCCGGAGGGCGGGGCGGGGCGGCACGTCTCGATGGTACCGCGACCCTCCCCACATCAGGCGGTGGTCGTGCCTGTCGACCGCTTCTGATGGTACTGAGCAGGTGAATGCAGCGGACAGGTAGGTGGGCGGCGCAGCTGGTGGGCCTCGTGCTCGCTGGCTGCAATGGCGCCGACCTGGTCTTTCCCGCCGAAGACAGCGGTCCAGCGGACACGGCCACCACGACCGACACGGCGACGGCGGACGTGACCGACGCGGGGTGCGCGGCGACCTCGTGTGGTGCGCTGTGCGTCGACACCAGCTCCGACCCCTCCCACTGTGGAGGTTGCGGCAAGGTCTGCAGCGGCGCGACCCCGAGCTGCCTGAGCGGTAGCTGCGGCTGCCCGGCGAGCGGCAAGTGCGGGGGCGTCGGCGCGAACTGCACGGACGTCACGAGCAACGCGGACCACTGCGGCGCCTGCGGCAAGCAGTGTGCGTCCGGTGAGATGTGCGTGGGCGGCGTCTGCACCTGTCGACCGAACGCGACCAACTGCGGCGGCACGTGCGTCGACACCCGCAACGACCCCGCCCACTGCGGCGGTTGCGGCAAGGCGTGCGGCGGCGGGCTCGTGTGCTCGGGCAGCGCCTGCGTGGCGAAGTGCGCGGGCAGCCTCTCCGAGTGTTCGGGCGCCTGCGTCGACCTCCTGACGAGCAACGCCCACTGCGGCGAGTGCGGCCGGAGGTGCGACGTCGAGCGCGTGTGCGTGGCCGGCGAGTGCCGCGAATACGTGGGCGCGGCCTTCTGCAAGGCGTGTCCTTGTGCGGCCTGCACGGGCGATCGTCCGCGCTGCTGCCCACCGCTGCTCGGCGGTGGGAGCCCGATCTGCATCGAAGCCTCGAGCTGCCCTACGCCATGACCCGAGGCCCGAGCTAGGTTCCGTCCGATGCCCGGCACCATCGTCGTCGTGGTCGTCCTGTCCGCGGGTGAGCTCCACTGTCCCCCCGCCGACGCGGCGATCGTGGCCATGAGGGGCACGTTGCTCGCGGGCGACCAGGTGCTGGTCCGCGAGGTGCAAAAGCCGCTCGACGACGACAAGCTCGTCGCGCTGCGCACCTCGACCGGCTCGACCGCGGTCGTCGAGATCGCGTGGAGTCACCCCGACCACGCCAGCGTGCACCTCCATGTGGGCACGGGCGGGAACGACTTCGCCGACCGCGACCTCACCTTCACCACCTCCGACCAGGAGAGCGAGCGTGGTCGTACGGTCGGCCTCGTGTTGTCCTCCATGCTCGAGGGGGCCGTCGCGGCGTCGCGCCCGGGCCCGCCAGCCCCGCGCGGCCCCCGGCTCGTCTACGGGCTCGATCTCGCGATCGAGGCTGCGCACGGGTTCGACGTCGACGAGGGGGCGTTCGGCGCGCGCATGGGCGCGGTCCTGCGCTTCGACGAGGGCTGGCTCCGGGCTTCTACGGGCTTTCGGCTGGGGACGAGCAGCCGCGCCGACGCCGAGGTGCTCTCGGTGCGACTCGCCGCGGGGGCCGCGGGCGTGATCCTTGACCGCTCCCGGTGGCGCGTGGCCCTGGGCGCCGACGTGGCGATCGGTCACCAGTGGGTCGAGCGGCACCGCGCGGATGGCGACATCGCGCGTTCGCGCTGGACCTTCGAGATGGCCCCCTTCGTCCACGCGTCGTTCGCGCTCGGCCCGCGCCTCTTCCTCTTCGGTGAGACGGGTCCCGTGCTCACCCTGCCGCGCACCCGGGTCCGGGTGGGCGACGAAGACCGTGGCACGCTCTCCGTGCTCGGTTGGTCGGGCGGGGCAGGGGCCCGATTCTGGTTCTGACGGAATCGTACGCTGGCGGTGCCTGCTCGGTGCGGCGTCTCGGTACTGGAGCCGCATGACGCATCGTCTTCTCTCCATGGCACTGGTCCTGGGCACGATGGGCGCGCTCGCGTTTGCGTGCTCCTCGTCCACCTCCGTCGATCCAGGTGGTACGGGTCTCGGCGGTGCCTGCGGCAAGGGCTGCACCGCGCCGCAGACGTGCGACCCGACCCTGGGCTGCGTCGAATGCGCCAACGATGCGGCGTGTCCCGCCGGCCGTCCGCGGTGCTTGCTCGGCAAGTGCGAGCTGTGCGCATCGAACGCGGACTGCCCCGCCTCGGCGCCCGCCTGCACGCCGCGCGATCACACGTGCAAGCCCACGTGCACGGCGACGTCCTGCTCCGGCGACGCACCCAAGTGCGACACGGCCACCGGTGCCTGCGTCGGCTGCGCGGGCGACGCCGACTGCGCCGGCACCTCCCGGCCGTTCTGCGACCCGGTCACCAAGCAGTGCATCGGTTGCCTCGTCGACAGCCAGTGTGGGACCGCGGCGCCGCACTGCCTCCGCTCCGCGGGTCGCTGCGTGCAGTGTCTGACCAGCGCGGACTGTCCCGCCGGTACGCCCATCTGTCGCGGCGAGGGCACGTGTCGCGCGGGCTGCACGTCGAACGCGGGCTGCCCGGCGAGCGCCCCGATCTGCAACGTGTCGACGGGCGAGTGCGCCACGTGCTTGACCAACGCGGACTGCCCGGCGGGCGTGCCTGTCTGCGACGGCGAGCGCTGCGTGCAGTGCACCAACGACAAGAACTGCGGCGGCGCCACGCCGTTCTGCCGCGACAAGAAGTGCGTCGCGTGCAAGTCCGACAAGGACTGCCCGACCACCGCGCCGAAGTGCAACAACGGCACGTGCGGCGGCGGGTGAACGGCTGATCACCCCGAGCGGCGACGGGGCAGGCCGTGCAGCACCAGCACCGCCGCCACGAACGCGAGGGTGACCGTGCCGACGGTGCGCGCGTTGGCCTTGGCCCGCGCGCGGCCGGCGGCGATCTCGGCGGGCATCAACGCGAGCGCGAACACCCAGGCGAGCACGCCGACGTAGAGCGTGGCCCGCGGCTTCACACGTACATCCGGATCCCGTGCCGGGGATCGTGGGTACCGATCTCGAGCGCGGCCGCGTCGCTCGTGAGCACCAGCGGCGCGCGGCCGCGCGGGGTGAACCGCAGCCGTGCGCGGGCGATCTTGGAGTTGAGGCAGTAGGTCATCTCGCCGGTGGGGTTCGGGTAGTAGAGGCCCACCGTGTCGTCCGGCGTGAGCTCGATGTCGCCCTCGATCGTCGCACCGGCCTGGTGCGCCGAGAACTCCCACCGCCGCAGCCGCTCGATGCGCCCACGCGTGCGCGCGAGATCGAGCGCGCCGTGCACCTCGTAGCGCACGCCCTTGTGGCGGAGCGCGACGAGCGAGACGAGTGGTGTCGTGAGCCGCCCGACCTTCACCTTGCCGGAGAAGCCCTCGAGGACGACGCCGCGTCCCTCGGGCTCGTTCCACGCGTTGACGTGGGCCCACGCGTAGAGGTCGGCGTGCCCGACGCCCCAGTTGTGCCCCTCCATCGCGGGCCAGTCCTTGACCTCCCAGGTGCGACGCCCGTCCTTGCGGCGCACCTCGATCTCGCCGCTCGCGAGCGCGTCGAAGATCGGCGAGACGAGCTTGCTCTTCGGGAAGCGGCCCTCGTACATCGAGGGGAAGGGGAAGTGGACGAGCGGCGAAGGATCGCGCGCCGAGAGCTCGAGGTCGAAGCGGATGGCCGCCGCTCCGTGCTCGATCTCGCCGACGAGCCGGCGGCCGTCGAACGACACCCCGGCCCACTCGAGGTGGTAGGGGCGCGTGCGGGCGAGCGTGGCCTCCTCGACGGCGACGGTGCGCTTGACGGCGACGTGGCGCAGCGGCGCCCCCTCGCCGGCAGTGTGCTCGCGGTAGCTGATCGGCGGTGCGTCGTCGGGGAGGCGATCGAAGGCGATGGCCCAGGACTCGGCCACGGTGCGCCCGCGCTCGTGCGGAGGCCCGCCGCTCGTGCGCTCGGTGGGCGCGAAGATCGTGGCCTTGACCCAGAGCGCGCGCTTGCCCGCGGGATCGTTCAGCTTCACGAAGGTGCTCTCGAGGTGACCCTTGGCCGGGTCGACGGTGCCCTTGTCGAAGCGAGTGAGGTTCCAGCCTTCGGCGTCCATCGGTGCACGAATCCTGCCCCCGGGTTAGACTCGCCACAAGCCAGATGCGGTCGCCTTCCTTCTTTGTTCCCGCGGTCGCGGTCGGTTTCCTCTCGCTCGCCCTCGCGGCCGACGCGCGCGCGGACTGGCCGCTCGAACCCACCGCCACGCCGAGCGTCGTCGCGACCTCGTGCGGCAAGCTCGATCTGCGCTGTCAGCGCGGGCCGTTCGTCTTGACCAAGACCGAGAAGATCGGCGCCGACTTCGACTTCGACACGGGCTGGTTGCCCAAGGACGCCGCGGTGCAGGTGCGCCTGCTCGCCTACCTCCACGGGCGCACGCGCGTGGATCTGGGCGGCACGGTGGACGCCACCTGGCCCGACCCGCTGCGCCTGACGCCCAAGGGCACCGCGGCCACGGGGTTGCTCGCGATCGACGACGGCTTCGTGGTCAAGGCGCAGGCGCGCTTCACGGTGAAGGTCGCGGGCAAGACCTACTCGTGGACCGGCGACATCCCCGGCGTCCCCAAGGTCGATCTCGCCACGGTGGCCACGACGGCGTTCGATCCATTCGCGTTCGCCGGGAGCGGCCTGCCGCCGATCAAGACCAGCGGCAAGACCAAGCCGCTCGAGCTCTACAAGCTCGACATCACCGACTCGATCATCCCCATCCCGGGGATCGGCGGCGGTTTCCAGCTCGAGGGGGAGGCCGAGTTCGCGGCCGACTACCAGACCCTGCGCGTCGCCTTCGACGAGCTCGTGAGCAAGGGCAGCGTGCCCGACGTCACCGCGACCAACCCGTTCACCAAGCTGGCGCTCGCGTCGTCTCCCGGTGTCGACACGACGATGAACGTGCACGGACAGCTCGGGCAGCAGACCACCCTGCACTTCGTGCCCGGCTTCTTCTTCGAGATCCTCGGCTCCAAGTTCAGCGTCGATCTCGTCGACATCCCCGTGGCGCTGCCCCGCAGCGAGAAGGCCTGGGATTTCGACCCGGTGGCGTTCCGCTTCCCGCTGCCGCGCATCGAGGCACGCCCTTCGCCCATCGAGCTCGGGAACATCCCCGTCGGCAAGGAGACCTCCGTGCTCGTCACCGTGTTCGACACCGGCGAGGCGGCGCTCTCGGCCGACGCGGACGATCCGACCAAGGTCGCGGTGGTGACGACCAAGCACCTCGACGTCGCCGCGGGCACCACCGAGTCGCTGCGCGCCACGATCACGCCGACCGCGCCAGGGCCGATCGAGACCGCCATCGTGGTGCAGTCCAACGACCCGTTCTCACCCAAGCTCACCATCAAGATCCGCGCGCAGGCCGGCGACGGCGCCGCTCCACCCGCAGAGACCGAGACGGCCGCCGCGGGTGGGTGTGGGTGTCGGTTCGGCGACCGGGCCGACCGATCGTCGCTCGCGCTCGGGGCGTTCGCGGCCGCGCTCTTGCTCCGTCGCCGGCGTGGGTAACGCTCGCCCGATCCGTGGGACCCACGGGCATGCAGGAGCACTACCAGGAGGCGGGTCCGGGCGAGAACGCCGAGCAGATGTTCGCCGACGACCCCGAGATGCTCGCGATGATCCGCAAGGCGCGGCAGGAGCAGGGAACCGTCAGCAAGAAGCCAGTTGCGTGGCAGATCTTCCTCGTGGGGCTCGGGCTCTTCGTGGCGGCGGCCACCACGATGCCGGCGCTGCTCGACATCCTCCCATTCCACTTCGTGCTGCCGAGCGCCGGGTTGTTCGGCGGCATGTCCCTCGCGCTCGGGATCCTCGGGCATCGCCCGGGGCAGTACGAGATCGACCAGGGCCTCGGCAAGGAGCCGAAGAAGGCCACCCTCTGGAAGCCCCTCAAGGGCGTCGAGCGCCTCGGTGCCTTCGCGCTCGGCCTCGGCGCACCCGCCGCCGCGATCGCGCTGCAGCTCCTGAGCTAGCCCGGCACGAGGCGGAGCCGCGACGCAGAGAAGTCGGTCTCTTCCCAGCTCGCCGCGCGGTCGCGACCCTCGAGGTAGAGGCCGACCTGGTCGCGGTAGTGACGCGACGCCGGATCACCACTCTGCCCTGGGGCCACCACCGCGCGCGACGCGCCGGGCGCGCCGGCGATCATCGCGAAGCGGAGGACCGGGCCGACGCGCACGCCGAACCGGCCGCGGAGCTCGAACTCGCCCATGTTGACGGTGGTGCCGTCGCCACGTCCAGGGAACGGACCGGGGGACGAGGCCGCGCGCAGGCCCGGCACGGCGGCCATCGGGTGCCGGAAGGTGACCGTGTGCAGATCGCCCCACCGCCAGCGCGCCGGATCTTCGCCACGCTGGCGGCGGAGGCGTCCCTCGGCCATCGCGCAGGCGTCGCGCACCAGGGTCGCGCGATCGTGCCCGACGAGCCACGGAGAGGCGGGATCACGGACGGCGGAGAGCAGCGGCAAGGCCGCCGCGTTCATGAGCTCGAAGTAGCGCTCGAAGGTGTCGTCGCCGAGCTCGTCGAGCAGCAGGTGGCGGACGAACGCGTCGAGGAAGGCGTAGGTGCAGGAGGCACCGACACTCGTCTCGTCGGCGCGGCCATCCCACGCGCGCATGCGTCGGAGGACCTCGCGGCCGCGGCGCTCGGGGAGCCCGAGATCGCCCGCGGGCAGACCCTCGAGGAGCGCGTCGCGCACGGAGGTGGCCCACGACGCGCGCACGTCGGTCTGGATGCGCGCGATGTCGGCGAGGGTGAGCGGGCCGCGGTGCGCGTCGATCAGGGCCCGGATGCGCGCGTAGCGGAACGGCGGCTCGAAGATGTCTCCGAGGGTGTGCGGGTACCCCTCGCCGTGGGGACGCGTGTTGGCGGAGACGATCACCCCGTCGGGCGGGTCGCACGAGAACGGGAGCTCGTGCGCGGGGATCACACCGACCCACTGGCCACGCGGGTCCTCACCGTCGAGCAGATCGAGGCTCGTGACGCCCGGGTCGGGCCGGCGTGGGACGCGACCCGCCCAGCACCACCCGAGGTGGCCCTCGCGGTCGGCGAACACGAAGTTGAGCGTGGGCGCGGAGTGCAGGCGTGCGGCGGCGCGGAGATCGTCGAAGTCACGCGCCCGCAACAGCGCGAGCGAGCCGTCCGTCTCGAGCGACGCGGTGTCGCCGCACCAGCGGAGCGCGATGGCCTGCTCGTCGCCGGTCGCGCCCGACACGATCGGGCCCCGCGGGGTGCGGACGACAGAGACCGTGCGGGAGTCCCCGCCGCGCACGGCGATGGTCTCGTGGGTGACCTCGAGCCGGCCGGCCTTGCGCAGCGCCCCCAGATCCTCGCGCCATACCTGGCTGTCGTCGCCCCAGCCCGCGGTCATGCCCCACGCGGCGTGGGCGTTCTGACCGATCGGGAGCCCGGGGACGCCGGGGATCGTGGCGCCGCGCGCGTCGATCCCGCCTCCGCGGAGGCGCACCTCCCACAGCACGGCGGGTGCGTGCAGCGGCATGTGCGGATCGCTGGCCACGATCGGGCGGCCGAGGGAGGTGCGGTGGGCCGCGAGCGCGAAGGCGTTGGAGCCGAGGTGCAGGCCCTCGGTGCCGAGCACGTCGGCGAGCATGCGGGCGTGCAGCAGGACGGGCTCGATCGCGTCCGCGGCGCCCGCGGTGACGGTCAGAGGGTGGGTGGGCAGGAGAGCGCGCAGCTTGTCGGCAGACACCACGCTGGCGATGCGCGCGTAGGTGAGGGCGAAGCGCCAGGCGAACCCCAGCTGGAACGCGACGCCCTTGCCGATGAGCAGGCTGTCGACGGCGGTGAAGGGGGCGGGCTCGAGGTCGAGGAGCAGCGACTCGAGCGGTCGCCGACCGGTGGCGACGAAGGCGTTGACCCCCGCGGCGTAGGCGTCGAGCCACGCGCGCGCCTCGGCCGAGGCGATGGCGTAGCTGGCCTCCGCGGCGCCACGGAACCCGAGCGCGCGCGTGAACGCGTCGAGATCGACGAGCGTCGCGCCGCGCGGGAGGCGGAACGGGAGGCTGTCGTCGACGGGGCGCGCGCCGAGCACCGAGGCGAGCTCGCCCCGCAGCGCGACCCGCATGAGGTCCATCTGGAAGAGCCGGTCTTCCGCGCACGCGTAGCCCATGCCGAAGGCCACGTCGGCGAGGCTGCCGCCGAACACACCGGGCACGCCGAAGGCGTCGCGGGCGATGGTGACGGCGCCGTCGAGGCCGCGCACGCGCTCCTCGCGACCGCGGCTCGGCGCGCGGCCGAGGGTCTTCAGCACCTCGGGCGCCGCGTCCTTCGCGCGGAGGAACAGCGCCCGCATGGTGCGCACTGGCCGGCTCTCGACGGCCTCCCGGAGCGCGAGGAGCATCGATCCCTTTCGGTCCATCGGTCCGTCGCGTAGCGCGGTGCGCGGCGTTCCGCACGGAGGAACCAAGGTGTCCGCGTAGCCAGCTACGCACCCCGCGATGCTTTTTGGGGCGGATCGTTGCAGAGTCCCTGTTTGTCATGGGATCCTCACACCGATGTCAGCCGCGCCGGTCTACACGGCCGAGGATCGCTCCATCCTCCTGCCCTACTACAAGCGCTTCCTCGTGGAGCCGTCGCTGCGGCTGATTCCTGCCTCGGTGCACCCGAACTCGATCACGCACGCGGGCCACCTCTGCAACCTCGTCGCGGTGGGCCTGCTCGTCGCGCTCCGGCCGCAGCGCGGGTGGCTCCTGATCGCGTCGATGCTGCTGCTCCACGTGTACCTGTGGGCGGACAACGCCGACGGCGCACACGCGCGGCGGACCAAGCAGTCGAGCGCCTTCGGCGAGTTCCTCGACCACGGGCTCGACATCCTCAACACGGTCTACATCGCCGTGATGACCGCGTGGGCGCTCGGCGCGACCCACTTCTGGACGATCGCGCTCATCGCCCTCATCCCCGCGGCCGCCGCGGTGACCTGCTGGGAGCAGACCCAGACCGGCGTCTACCGCCTCGGCCTCCTCAACCAGATCGAGTCCGTCTTCGTGCTCTCGGTCGCGATGATCGGCAGCGCCGCCTGGGGCACCGACGTGTGGAAGGGCCTCTCGTTCCACGGCGTCACCGCCTACCACTTCCTCGTCGTGTGGCCGGCCACCACCATCGTGTTCGGCTTCGGCCGCGCGATCTGGCGCGTCGCCCGGGCCCACGCGTCGATCGCCCCGATCTTCGTGTTCCTGCTGCTGCACGCGCTCATCCTGCTCGCGGGGACGCGTGGCTGGGTCTCCACGTTCGTCGGCGTGTCGTTCGTCAGCGCGGTCAACATCGGCTTCGGTGTCCGTCAGCTCGTCCTGCGCCTCCACAACGAGGCGCCGAAGGTGGAGCCCATGCTGGTGCTCGGGGTGCTCGGCATGGTGGCGTTCATGGCCTGGAACGCGGCCGGTCTGCCCATCGGCGCGACCTACTCCGTGGCCCTACCGGCGGTGGCCTGCGCCATCGTGGCGCTGTTCTCGCTGCGGGAGACGCGGCGCGGCATCCATGTCCTCGACGAGGTCGAGGCCGACGGTCAGTGACGGCACCTCGGAGACCAGTCTAGTCTCACCGACGGTCTCCTTTGAATCGGCGCAGTCTCGTCCGGGGCATCCAGCTCGTCGTCGCGCTCACGCTGCTGAGCCTCGGCTACCAGCTCTATCGATCGCTGCGCGCCGAGCAGTCCAGCTTCGCGCCGGTCCTCGGGTCGCTTCGGCCGGCGTGGCTCCTCGTCGGCGCGGTGCTCGCGCTGCAAGAAGGAGTCTGCGGCGGGCTGCGCATGTTCACGCTCGCCCGCGTGCTCACGCCCCAGATCAAGATCCGGCACGGCATCGTCTCGGAGTTCGTCCTCATGTTCGTGGCCGGCGTCACGCCGGGGCAGGTGGGGGCGCCGATCTCGCAGGTGGCAGTGCTCGTGCACGGGGGCATGAAGGTCGCCGACGTGGCCACCGCCGAGCTCATGACGGCGTTCTGCACGGTGAGCTTCTTCCTGATCTCGGCGCTCACCATACTGATCCTCCGCGCCAACCACCTGCTCGTCCTCCCCAGGGAGGCGGCGCCGCTCGACTACTTCGTGGGGCTCTCGGCCGGGGTGTTCGGGACCGGGCTCGTGTGCCTCGTCCTCTGCGCCGCCTATCCGCCGCTGCTCCAGGCCATCGTGCGCGCGCTCTCCAAGGTGTGCAGCCCGATCTGGCAGTTGATCGTGCGGCTCGTGGCCAAGGTCCCCCGTTTTCGGAAGATCGCCGACCAGGCCTGGGCGCGCCGTGGGCACCTCTCGAACCGGCTCGTCGGCGCCGTCGATCACGTGCACGAGGGCTTCGGCATCTACCTGCGGCGCGGCAAGCTGGCGGTGCTCGCCGCCTTCGGGCTCACGTTCGGGTTCTTCTGCTCGCGCTTCGCCGTGACCTTCTTCATCCTCAAGGGGCTCGGGCTCTCCACCACGCCGAGCACGTTCGTCAGCGTCGGGCCTCCGATCGTCCAGATCATCCTCGTGCAGGCCCTCCTGAACTTCGCGCTCTACCTGAGCCCTACACCCGGGGCTTCGGGCATCGCCGAGGTCGGCTCCTCGGCGCTGATGAAGCCGTGGGTCCACGGGATCTACCAGGTGCCCTACCTCGTGCTCTGGCGCGTGCTCGCGCTCTTCCTGTGCATGTTCGTCGGCGGGATCTACGTGTTCCGCTACCTCGGCACGGACGTGCTCGAGGCCGAGGCCAAGCGCGCCGAGGACGAGCAGCGCGCCCACGACGAGGCGCGGGGCGCCGACTCCGATCCCCGGCCGCCCACCGCTCGTAGTAGCCTCGAGGAGTCATGATGAACGTCGACGCCAAGAAGAACGAGCCCACCTTCGACATCGAGAAGTTCCTCACCATCAGCCGTCAGCTCGACCTGACGGGGCTCGTCCTCGAGGACGCCAAGAAGTACGGGCTCAACCAGAGCGAGGTGCGCGTGCTCCGCTACATGCAGGACACGGAGCTCTACACCGTGCACTACATGAAGGCCCTGATGGAGACCTCGGCGCTCGCCGACGAGGAGGCGCGGGCGTTCCTCGTGAACTGGGGCTACGAGGAGTGCTACCACGGCCGCACCCTCGCCAAGATCCTCTCCATCTGCGGGCACGAGCCGTCGCGCAAGTCGATCGAGGAGTTCGCGCGGCCGCGCAAGTGGACCGAGGTGCTCCAGGACGCGGGCGGCCGGCTGCTCTCGATCATCAGCCCCGACTTCATCGCGGTCCACATGAGCTGGGGCGCGATCAACGAGCTGACCGCGTGCAACGCGTACACGCGGATGGCGGAGCTCTCGGACAACCCGATCCTGGCCGAGGTCTGCCGGCGCATCGTCAAGGACGAGCGCCGCCACTTCGCGTTCTACTACCAGCAGGCGCAGCGCCGGCTGCGGGCCTCGGGCCTCGCGCAGCGCATGGCGCGCGTCGCGCTGCGGGCGCTGTGGGAGCCGGTCGGCGGCAGCATGCAGCCGCGGGAGTCGCGGGATTTCGTCGGCGCGTACCTGTTCGGCGACGAGGCGGGGCGGCGCTGTCTCCGCGAGATCGACCAGCGGATCGCGCAGCTGCCGGGCCTCGAGTGGTTCGACCTCGTCAGCAAGCACACCAACGAGGGCTCCGCGCGGATCGAGCGTGCTGGTGTCCCGGTCGATCGCCCGCGCACGCGGCCGATCGTCCAGGCCTAGCCGCTCGGCGCAGAGGGTGTGAATCCCTGTCGGCCGCCCATGGAGGCGGCCGATGCTTCGGCTCGCTTACGCTCGCCTCAGCCGACGCCTTCGGCGAGGTCGTCGAGCACGAGCTCGAGGGCCCCCCCACCAGCCGCAACCGCGCGGCCCTTGGAGCGTACGAGGCTGATCGGAGGGACGGACGGCACGTCGGACAAGATGGCGTGCTCACCGCTCTCGAGGGGAGCCAGCGCCGGCGCGGACACCGGCGGGCTGCTGGTCGAGTGCGCGGTCGTCTCGGCGAGCGCGTCGGCGAAGGCGAGCAAGGCGCGGATGCGGTCGAGCTCGGCGCGGGCCTGCTCGGCGTGGGCGAACGGCACGCCCGCGACGTCGAGGAGCCGCAGCAGGTAGCGCCCGAGCAGGCGCTCCACGCGCGCCCCGAACGGGTGGGTGTCACACGCCTGCTCGACCGCCTGCACGACGCGATCGCGGCGTGGGGTGACCATGGCGACGCGCTCTCCGGCCAGCAGGGAGTAGAGGACCAGGCCGACGGCGGTGAGGTCGGAACGGGTGTGGCGATCGAGCCGCGGCTCGCTCCAGAAATCGGGCTTGGTGACGCGCGTGGCGGACGGCAGCGGGGTCCACGGAGTGGCCCCACACTCGAGGACCTGCACGGTGTCGCTCGCCAGCGGATCACCGTCGCTCACCAGGATCTTGGAGAGGTCGAGGGGCCCGTGGACGAAGCCGCGACGGTGCGCGCGGACGACGACGGACAGCGCGGTCTCGGCGACCCGCAGGGCGGTGTCGAGCTCGAGGGGGCCGTCGCGCTCGAGGCGCACGTCGAGCGGCTCGCCGGGCGCGAACGCGTGAACGAGATAGGGCACGCCGTCTTCTTCGCCGTCCTCCAGTCGGCCCATCCCGAGGAGCGGGACGCGCGCCGGGTGGCGGAGGCGCAGGCCGACGCGGCCGGCGCGGGTGAGGGCCTCCCGGGCGGCGGGCTCGGCGGCCAGGTGGTGGAGGAGGATCTGCACGACGTGGGGCACGCCGTGCTCGTCGTGCGCCAGGTAGTGGGCGGTGGAGGCGCCGACGTGCAGCACGGACTCGAGGGTCAAGCCGTCCACGACCTGACCCAATCGGGCCCGGACCGCTCGGGCCTGGTCGCTGATGGCGAGGTCCCCCTCCATCGTGGTGCGAAAGAAAAGCCAGGAAACCCGCGGGCGACAAGTCCGCTCGGGTCGAAGAGTGTCCTGGACGGTGGGGCTGTTTCGGCGCCGTTGATTGCGCGCGCGCAATGCCCCGACGGCTCAAGGGTTCGCGATGGCGTGGGGCACGATCGAGTCGGCGCAGAAACGGGAGACCAGGTAGCTCGCGACGTCGCTCGGCCGCGTGCCCGGGCCGAAGCCGGCATCGAAGCCGAGCTCCAGGGCGAGGGCGTGGTCGACGCGCGGGCCGCCGAAGAGCAGCACGAACCGGTTGCGGAGGCCGCGCTGCACCAGGAGCTCGACCAGGGCCCGCCCGTTCTCCTTGTGGCAGTTGCGCTGGGTGATGACCTGGCTCACCAGGATGGCGTCGGCGCCGACCGCCTCGGCGCGGGCGATCAGCTGGTCGTTCTCGACCTGCGCGCCGAGGTTGTAGGCGAGGAAGCTCTTGTAGGCCTCGAGGCCCTTGTCGCCCGCGTAGCCCTTCATGTTGAGGATGGCGTCGATGCCGACGGTGTGGGCGTCGCTCCCGGTGCAGGCGCCGACCACGACGAGCTTGCGCCCGAGGCGCGTGAGCACGCGGTGGTCGACCTCCTTCATCTCGAGGCGGGTCACCTCGACCTCGGGGACCTCGAGGGTGCTCAGATCGACCGTGTGCTGCGAGTGCCCGTAGACGACGAAATACGTGTAGCCCTCGGCGCACTCCTCCATCGTGGAGACGAGCGGCTCGCGCAGCCCGTGGGCCTCGGCGAACCGCTTGGCGGCCTCGCGCGCCTTGGCGCTCTTGGGCACGTTGAGCGTGAACGACATCTGGACCATGCCGTCGCCCTCACGGTCGCCGTAGGCGCGGAGCAGGTGCGGCTCGGTCGGGTGCATGACGCTCTCTACCGAACCCGCCTCGGCCTCGCAACCGGTCCAGCTCGCGTCCCTCGGCACGGCACGCTACCTGGCGCTCCGTGGGACGCACGATGGGTCTCGACCTCGGCAGCGCTCGGTGCGGCGTCGCGATCGACGACGAGCTGTCGTTGCTCGCCCATCCGCGGCCGCCGCTGGTCGCGAAGGACCGCAACGGCCTCATCGCCGCGCTCGTCGCCCTGGCCGAGAGCGAGGGCGTCGATCGCTTCGTCGTCGGGTTGCCGCTGTCGCTCCGCGGGGAGGCCGGGCGCGCCGCGCGCCGCACCGAGTCGTTCGCGCAGGCCCTCGCCGACGCGAGCGGCCGCGAGGTGGTGCTCTGGGACGAGCGCCTCACGACGGTGCAGGCCAGCGCCGCGCTCTCGGAGGGCGGCACCGATGCCCGGGGCCAGCGCGCGGTGATCGACGGCGCTGCGGCGGCGTTCCTGCTGCAGTCGTGGCTCGAGGCGCGGAGGAAGCGCAAGTGAGCCGCCGTCGCGCGCGCAGGAGCTCGGCGCCGCCGAAGTCGGCGCCTGGTCCGCGTCGGCGTCCGTGGCCCTTCGTGGTCGCGGCGGGCGTGCTGCTCCTCGTGGCCGTGACCCTCGCGCTGCCGTTCCGGCCGCGGACGGGCGAAGGCCGCGCGGTCGACGTCGACGTCCCGAGCGGCGCCTCCGACGCCGACGTGATCGCGCGCCTCGAGGCGGCGGGCGTGGTCTCTGGTCCCGTGTTCGGCCTCTACGCGCGGGTGCGGGGCGGCATCCTCGCGCGGTCGGGTCGCCACCTCCTGCGCGACGATCTCTCCCCCGTCGAGGTGCTGCGTCGCCTGCGTCGGTCGCCCGACGCGACGCACATCCGGGTCACCTTCCCCGAGGGCTGGACCCGCTTCGAGATCGCGGCGCGCCTCGAGAAGCAGCGCATCTGCGACGCGGCGTCGTTCCTCGCCGCGGTGGCCGACCCGAAGCTCGGAGAAGAGCTCGGGGTCCCGGGATCTCTCGAGGGCTGGCTCTTCCCGTCCACCTACGAGCTCCCCGCCGACGCCGACGCGCGCGACGTGGTGCGGCAGCTCGTGGAGAAGGCGAAGTCGCGGCTCGAGCGCCTCGCCAAGGAGAACGCGGCGGGCCTCGCGCTCCTGCAGAAGCAGCTCGGCTGGTCGATGCGCGAGGTGGTGGTGCTCGCGTCCGTGGTCGAGAAGGAGGCGGCGGTCGACGACGAGCGCCCGATCATCGCCTCGGTGTTCCTGAATCGCCTGCGTGAGCCAGCGTCGACGGGCGGCAAGCTGCAGGCCGACCCGACGGCCGGCTACGGGTGTCGCGTCATGCAGAGCCCCACGCCGGCGTGCGTCTCGTGGCTCGCGGTCGGCACGCACAAGGTGAACGCCGACATCCAGCACGACGCGGACAACCCCTGGAGCACCTACACGCACCCGGGGCTCCCCCCCACGGCGGTGAGCAATCCCGGGGAGAAGTCCCTCGCGGCGGTGCTGTCACCCGCGGTGACGCGGTACTTCTTCTTCGTGGCCAAGGGCGGCGGGCGTCACAACTTCAGCGAGACGCTCGGCAAGCACGAGCAGGCGATCCCGAAGGCGCCCTGAGCCCCGCACCTGGTCGGAGCGTCACTTCGAGAGCACGTAGGCGATCTCGTTCTCGTAGAGCTCGCGCATGTCCTTGATGCCGTCGGCGTCCGAGTCCTGGGTCATGAACTCGTAGGGCGCGAAGCCGTTGACGATGGCCTTGCCCGACCTGGTGACCGCGATGGCGCCCGCGCCCGTGGCGCTCGAGAAGCGCGCGGCGAGGAACGCGCCGGCGGCGGTGACGGTGAGCCGGTCGCCGTCGTCGTAGACGCTGTCGGTGCCGACGAGGGTCGCCGGCAGCGCCCGCTTCGGGCCGGCGAACAGGTCGAAGAGGGACGTGGGATCCCGGTAGACGGGGAGGGTGGTGGTGAAGCTCGTGGTCGTCGCGATCTGCAGCGCCGTCCGGAGCGTCGCGCTGCCGTCCAGGGCCCAGTACGCGAACACGATGCGTCCGCCCCCGGTGACGAACGTGGAGAGGCGGGTGTCCATCCCGGTCGGTAGGTAGTCGTACGCGGAGTCGACGATGATGACGTCGTACTTCTTCGCGTCGAACTTCGAGTTGAAGTCCAGGTCGTCGGCCAGCGTGGGGGTGCCACCGAGGGCCAGCACTGCCTCGTCGGCCAGCGTCGCGTCGCCGAGCGTCAGCGAGGTGGCGTCGGTGTAGATGAGCGCGGTGAACGAGGTCGTGCCGGTGTCGGTGGCCCCCGTGTCCACCGTGCCCGTGTCCACCGGCGCCGTGTCGGGCGTGCCCGTGTCCGGCGTGCCCGTGTCCAGCACACCCGTGTCCAGCAGACCCGTGTCCAGCAGACCCGTGTCCAGCAGACCCGTGTCCAGCACGCCCGTGTCCGGCACTGCGGTGTCGAACGACCCGGTGTCGGTCGACGAGCCGCCCGTGTCGCCCGACGCGCCCGTGTCCTTGGGGCTGGTCGAGTCGGGCGTCGCCCCCGTGTCCTCCAGCAGGCCCTCGTCGATCGTGACCGCGTCGGTCTTGCCCGTGTCCTTGCCACCGTCCCGGGCGACCACGACGTCGACGTCGGCGGAGGTCGCGCAACCCGTGACGAGGAGGAGGGAGTAGACCCAGCGCTTCATCCGATCATCCTGCCTCAGACCGACGCCGTGCGTCGAACGCGTCCGCCATCACTGGAAACGTGCACGGCGTTCAAGAGCCGCGCAACGAGCTCTCTTCCCTGCGCGAGGCGTAGCTCGCGACCAGTCGCGCCTCGGCGATGTCGTCCTGGCTCACGAGCCCGAGATACCGGTCTCCGTCGTAGACCGCCGAGAGCGAGACCCGCGCGCTCTTCATCTCCTCGTAGGCGTCGTCGAGGGCCGCGTCGGCAGCGATCCGGTGCACGTCCGGGCGCATCACCTCGCGCACGCGCGGCTTCACGCGCTGGGGGTCGCCGAGCGCCTCGAGGACGTCCTTGCGGGTCACGGCGCCGACGAGCTTGCCGTTCTCGACGACCGCGAAATCGGGCTGGTAGCTCGTGAGGATGTAGTGGACGACGCGGTCGAGGGGGTCGTCGGGGGCGAGCACGATCGCGCCCTTGTTGTAGGCGTCGCCCGCACGAAGGAAGTGGAGGGGTGACCGGCGGCTCTCGCGCGGCCACTCGGCGACGGCGCCCACCACCACCACCCCCGCGGTGACGGCCAGCACGACGTTGCCGCCGATGGCGCCGAGCGCCAGGCCGCCTCCGCCGAGGAGCACGCCGCCGACCACCGCGATCTGGGTCGCGCGGTCGGTCGACATGCGCAGGCCGAGCAGGGCGCGCAGCACGCGGCCGCCGTCCATCGGGAGGACCGGGATCATGTTGAAGACGGCCATCATCACGTTGGCGCTGAGGAGCCAGACCAGCAGCGTGTTGAGCGAGGGCTCCTGCAGGTCGGCCCGGGTGAGGGTCTCGCCGCTCATGGCCTGCCACTCGAGCCGCGCACCGGTGACCACGGCGAGCACCGCGCTGATGGCGACGTTAACGATCGGCCCGGCGCCGGCGATGATCAGCTCCTGGATCGCGCGCGGCGGTTCGCGGTCCACCTTGGCCGCGCCGCCGAACGGATAGAGCACGATCTCGTCGGTGGGGAGCTGGAACGAGCGCGCCACGAGGCCGTGCCCGAGCTCGTGCAGCGTGACGCACACGAACAGGAGGAGCATGGAGACCACGCCGAACATGGCGCCGCGCACGCCGTGCCGACCCCACTGGTACGCACCGAGGGCGAGCACGAGGACGAAGGTCACGTGGACCTTCACGTCGATGCGCGCGATCCGCCCCACCCGGACGGCCCAGTGAAGGGGGTTCATCCTCCGAGAGTGGTACTACGGGGCGCCGCGTCGCGCACGCGCCCCAGCAGTAGAGGGGTGCCGAGCGTGGTCACGAGCGCCATCGTGACGAGCATCGTGAAGAGGGTCGGCGACAGCACCCCCATGTCGAGCCCGACGTCGAGCACGACCAGCTCCATGAGGCCGCGCGTGTTCATGAGGATGCCCAGGATCCCCGCCTCGCGCCGCGGCAGGCCGGTGAACCGCGCGGCCGCGAACGTGCCGACGATCTTGCCGAGCGAGGCGACGGCGACGATGACCACCAGGAACAGCACGTCCGAGGGCCGCGAGACCAGCCCGAGCCGCGTGCGCATGCCGGTGAACGCGAAGAAGATCGGCAGGAGCAGCACCACGACGAGGTCCTCGGTGCGGGCGCGGATCTGGGTCGCGAGGCGCCCGTCGTGGGGGATCATGGCGCCGAACAGGAACGCGCCGAACAGCGCGTGGATGCCGATGGCCTCGGTGACGACCGCCGAGGCGAGCATGCCGCCGAACACGATCGCGAACACCGTGGGGGACACGGGGCCTTCCCGTCGCTCCTCGCGGGCGGCGAGGCGCTCGACGAGGGGCCGCGCGACGAAGGTCACGAGGGCGGCGTGGGCGAGGACGAGGATCATGGTCCAACTCGCGTGCCCGAGCTCCGAGCGCGCGACGCCCGAGACGAACGCGAGCAGGCACCAGGCCGTGGCGTCGCCCACCGCCGCGCAGGCGAGCGCCGTCGTGCCGAGGGGCGTGGACGACCAGCCGCGGGCGGCGAGGATGCGGGCCAGCACCGGGAATGCGGTGACCGCCATCGACACGCCGAAGAACAGCGCGAACACCGTGAACGAGCTGCCGGCGAGGCCGTAGCGAGGGAACACGGCGAGGGCGAGCGCGGCCCCTGCCACGAACGGGACCAGGATGCTCGCGTGGGCGATGGCGAGGGTGGCCTGCGCGCGTCCACGCAGGAGCCGAGGGTCGAGCTCGAGCCCGACCAGGAACATGAACAGCACGACGCCGATCTTGGCGACGATGCCGAGGTGGGACGCCGCGGCCGGTGGGAGCACGAAAGCCTGGACCGAAGGCGCGATCGCACCGAGGAACGACGGGCCGAGCAGGATCCCGGCGACGATCTCCCCGGAGACGGCCGGCTGCCCGAGGAAGCGCTCGAACGTTCGGCCGACGAGGCGCGCGACGACGACGACGATCGCGATCGCGCGCAGCACCTGGCCGAGCGTCTCCGCGTGCGCGCCGGCGGCTGGCGTCACCCGAGCGGTGGTCGGGAGGGGGAGCCGCTCGCCGAAGTGCCGCACCACGAAGAACGCGCCGATCGAGAGCGCGAACGCCCCGACGTAGCCGAGCCAGACCGCGCGGCGAGGGCGGGGGACCGAATCGACCAGGGCGGGCGTCACCGTCCGCGTCTATCATCACGACGGCCTGCGCGCACACGGAACCAGCTAGAGTGGCGGCGGATGCGCACCCGTTCGTTCTGGGCCTGGGGCTACGAGGACAAGCTGCCCGACGAGGAGACCCGCCGCGGTCTCGTCGGGTTCGTCGAGGCGCTGCTCGGGTTCTCCGGGCTCGCCCCCGCGCCCTTGCCTTCTCTCGAGGCGATCGAGCTCGCAGCCCCGCGCGCCGCCCTGGCCGATCTGCCGTTCTGCAGCACCGATCGGCTCGTCCGGATCCACCACACCCACGGGCGCTCGTTCCGCGACGTCGCCCGCGGGTTCGCCGGCGACTTCCGCGCGGCCCCCGACGTGGTCGCCGTGCCGCGCGACGAGGCCGACCTCGCCCGACTGTTCGAGCGCTGCGCGAAGGACGATCTCGTGCTCGTGCCGTACGGCGGCGGCACGAGCGTCGTGTCCGGGATCGAGGTCGACGCGGAGCACCGGCGCGGCGGCGTGGTCACCGTCGACTTGTCGACGCTCGACCGGGTGCTCGAGGTGGACGAGGTGTCGCGCGCGGCGCGCATCCAGGCCGGCGCGCGCGGCCCGGTGCTCGAGGCGCAGCTCGCCCCCTACGGCCTCTCCCTGCGGTTCTTCCCCCAGTCGTTCGAGCTCTCGACGCTCGGCGGCTGGCTCGCGACGCGCGCCGGAGGTCACTTCGCAACCGTCTACACGCACATCGACGATCTGACCGAGTCGATCCGCATGCTCACGCCGGTCGGCGTGTGGGCCTCGCGGCGGCTGCCCGGGTCGGGTGCCGGGCCGAGCCCGGATCGTCTCGCGCTCGGCTCGGAGGGCACGCTCGGGGTCATCACCGAGGCCTGGATGAAGCTCCACCCCCGGCCGCGCCACCGCACCCGCGCCACCGTGCTGTTCCCGGACTTCGAGCGCGCGGTCACCGCGGTGCGCCGGATCGCGCAGGCCGCGCTGCACCCCACCAACTGTCGCCTCCTCGACGCGCACGAGGCAGGCCTCCACCGCGTCACGCAAGGCGACGACGTCGGCAAGAGCGTCCTCGTCCTCGCCTACGAGTCGGCCGATCGCGTGATCGACGAGCCCATGGCGCGCGCCGTGGCCATCTGCGCCGAGGAGGGCGGCGTCGCTCCGCGCGGCATCTCGAAGAAGACCGACGATGGCGGCGCCGACGACGCGGGCGCGGCCTGGAAGCAGGCGTTCGTGGAGGCGCCGTACCTGCAGGGCGTGCTGCTCTCGCTCGGGGTCATCGCCGACACGTTCGAGACCGCCTGCACCTGGGACGCCTTCCCGCGCCTGCACGCGGGGGTCACCGAGGCCGTGCACGAGGCGATGCGGCGGGTCGGTGGTGGTGGCAAGCTCACGTGCCGCTTCACCCACGTGTATCCCGACGGTCCGGCGCCCTACTACACCTTCCTCGTACCCGCGCGCGGCGACGTGCTCGCGGCGTGGCACGAGATCAAGCAAGCGGCCTGCGAGGCGCTCCTCGCGCACGGCGGCACCATCACCCACCACCACGCGGTCGGGCGCATGCACCGTCCGTTCTACGACCGCGAGCGCCCCGCGCCGTTCGCCGCCGCCCTCCGCGCCGCGCAGCGCGCCGTGGATCCGCGCGGGATCCTCAACCCCGGCGTGCTCCTACCGGTCGAGCCATGACTCCCCGACCTCAGCACGGCTGGCCGTCACACCGCTCGAACACGAGGAAGCTCACGCCGATGCGGCCGATCCGCCGGTAGTTCTGCGACACGAACCGACCGAGCACCGGGTCCCTGGCGAGCAGCACGTTCGACGGCACCGGGACACCGAACCATGGCATGGCGTCGTCTCCGCGCACGAGCAGGATCTTCGGCGGCCTGGTGACGATTGCGTCGACGATTTCCTTGCGCAGCTCGGCGGCACCCGGGACCCGCATGTACGCCAGCGTGGTGGCGAGCACGCGGTTCAGAGGCGGTCGATCTGCGTAGAGGTACGTGACCCCTGCGCGACCGAACACGTAGAACGGTTGGCCGGGTGGGACCCGCTCCCGAACGATGCGGGCCGCCTCGACCTGGGCCGCGTAACGGAAATAGTGGCCCTCCTCGCCATAGCGGTCGTAGAGCGCCGCGGTCGGCTTCACGCCCGACGCCCAGAATACGAGGTCGCCTGCGCAATCGCGCCATGACTGGTTCGCCGTCACGACGAGCGCCGTCCCGATCGCGAGCGCCGCGCGCGCCGGGGGCCGGATCGTTCGCAGTCTCTCGAAGACGAAAGCTCCGCCGACTCCGGCGAGCAGTGCGAAGGGCACGACCGCGACGATGGAGTGGTATCTGAACAGGTAGCCGCCCGACGCGAACTGAGCGATGGCCCAGGGCAACGGCGCGACGACGAGCATGCCCTCGGCGAGGGACAGCGCCTTGGCCCGCGTCGCGCGAACGTACGAGACCACGCCCGAGAGTCCGAGGGCGAAGACCACCAGGGCGCGCGGACCGCTGTAGATGTTGTAGAGCGCCGGGAGGACGTGGCGGAGCGAGAACTGCGGCAGGCGCGTGTACGCCGGGTTGAGCCGGAACATGACGTCGGCGAAGGCCCGCAGCTGCCCGCGGGCAGCCATCCACACCACCATGGCGAGCGACAGAGCGACGACCGCGCCCACGTGGGCGGCGACGAGCTTCGCGCGGAGCGAGCGCGGCCCTCGGCGGACCGCGAGCGCCGCGACGATGGCCAGGGCCATCGCCGCCGACTGGGGCTTGAGCCAGCAGCTCCAGGCGCTGGCCGCTCCAGCGACGAACGCCAGGCCGAGCGCGCGTCGGACGTTCCCGGACTCGCGCAGGGCGAGCGCCGTGGCGCCGAGCGCGATGCACACGAAGGCGGCCTGGTGGAACTCGACCTGACCGCGCTCGGGCAGGAACCAGAGGGCCGACGACGAGAGCGCTGCGAAGGCGACCGCGACGAAGGCGCGCGCCCGCGCGCTGTCCTTCTCGTGCCCGGCGGCCCCGGCGACGCCGAGCATCCACCCGCCGATCACCAGCAGCGCGAGCTCGAAGGCGCGCGCCGCGAGCGGGGTCATCCCAAAGAGCGCCAGGCGGAGGCGCTCCTCGAGGAAGAACGCGGGGGGCTTCTGGTCCAGCAGATCGCGGTAGAGCGCCAGGCCTCGACCGTTCCACTGTGCGGTCGCCGCGAACGAACCGGTGTCCTCGAAGTACGGCCAGATGAGGTTCGGCGCCAGCAGGACGAGCTGCAGGATCACCGTTGCGAACGGCAGCAAACGCCTCTCTGTCATCGCTGACCTCGGAATTACTCGAATCGCGCAGGGGTGACCACACCCGATCAGGCGACGAAGCGCGCGAAGAACTCGCGCATGTAGGCCTTCTGGGCCGGCGGCATGTACTCGAAGTTGCGGCCGCGATCGATGATCTCCCAGAAATCCTTGGACTCCACGCGATCGAGCTCCTCGCGGATCGCCCGCAGGCGCTCCTTGGGCTCGTGGGCCATGTCGTCTCGGATCTGGTCGGCCTTGTCACGCTCTCCGACCGCGAGGTAGTACGCGGCCAGCTTGACCTGCGCCTTGCGGACGCCCTTGAGGCCCTGCTCCTGCCCCCGCTCCTCGGTCGGGCGATCGAGGTCGAGGAACTGGCGGAGCAACGCCTCCTCTTCGGGGACGGCGAGGCTGTGGGCGAGCTCGACCAGCGCGCACACGTCGTAGGCGACGGTCTCGGTGACGAACGCCAGCGACATCGCGAAGCTCACGTGGCCGTAGTACTTCATGTGCTGGGTGGCCGAGAGCGCCGCCTTGCCGTTGCCGGCGCGGAGCATGGCCTCGATGAGCAATCGGTACTGGTTGAGCACGTTGTAGGCGGTGCGCACGTCCTTCGCGTTGAGCGTGGTGCGCATGTACGAGTTGAAGAACCAGGTGACGAGGCGCAGCAGCTCCTCGTCCTTGGCGGCGAGCGCGGCCTCGCCGATGTAGCGGGTGTCGATCGCGACCAGGTAGTTGATGTCGCGCATCGTGCCGAGCGCCTCGTTGTAGATGCCGAGGTACTGGCGCATGATCTTCCACTCGACCCACGTGCGGCGCTGCTCGAGGTCGGAGAGCGACTCGGGGGCCATGGCGACGAAGTCGGGGTTGTCGCGGATGCTCGCGCCGATCTTGAACCAGTGCGGCACCGCGCCCGCCTTGAGCGGGACGTACTCGACCGCGAGGTCCTTGAGCGCGTCGACGGCGCGGCTCGCGATGATCTTGTCCTTGCCCGAGATCGAGTTGCTCGTGAGGTCGGTGAGCTCCTCCATCGCGTGCAGGGTCTCGGCCTGCAGCTCGGCGCAGGTGGTCTCGTCGCCCTTCTGGGTGCCCGCCCGGGCCGTGCGCACCGCGTCGCGCCGGATGCGCGCGATGATGTTGCCGGGCTCGAGGAAGCGGAACACGTAGGCGAAATACGGCGCCATCAGCACGAGCCCCATCGTGGCCGCGGCCATCATGGCCACGATCGTGAGGCGGGGGACGAAGTCGTTGCGGACGCTCATCGAGAGCCAGATGCCGCACACGCAGGCGATGACGTAGTAGCCGAGGACCGCGATGTTGGTGCGGTCCTTGAAGAACATGGTGGTCACGCCGGTGTAGCGCTCGGCGGAGAGCTGCACGACGATGCTGACGACCGTGATGATGATGCCGAGGACGGCGGCGATCATGGCGCCGAGGCCCGAGACGGCGTCGGTGATGCTCCCCTGGTCGAAGAACACGTAGCTCTTGACCACCCCGTGCTGCTCGGACCACTTGCCGCCCGTCACGTAGTGATCGACGAGATAGAGAACGGCGAAGGCGACCCCGGCGATGGTCGTCAACAGGACGATGGGCGCGAGCCACTGCCGCTTGTTGCCGGAGGTCACGAGGCGATGATATCCGAAGCAGCCGAAAGTGCGCTCCCCCGCGGGCCAGCCTTCTTCGAGGCCCTCGATCGCCATTTCGCCGTCGTCGTCCGGGAAATGCTCCCCGCGGCCGAGGCGGGGGCCTGGGCGACGGCGGTGCTGGCCGCGCGGGCCGAGTGGAACGCCGACTTCGGCGGGGAGCAGTGGTCGCTCGGCCGCGCGTTCTACACCCACCTCGAGACCGAGCGCGCGCGAGAGTACTTCCGCGAGGCCGTGGCCTCCGACGCGATCGTCGAGCGCGTGCTGCCTGGCATGCAGGCCCGCGTCCGGGCCCTCCTCGCCACCTTCGTCGCGGGGCGCGTCGTCCCCCGGCCGGGCTGGTGCGGTCCGGGTGTGCACGTCTTCCTCCCCGAGGGGGAGGTCGCCGAGCACGGCGGCGTGGTGCACCAGGATCACGAGGGGCTCACGCGAGCGCAGCTCTCGAGGGGAGCGCGCGCGCTCTCGCTCGTGCTCATGCTCGCGCCACCGCAGTCGGGCGGGGGGCTGCGCCTGTTCGCGGCGAAGTCGGAGGACGAGGCGGACGAAGAAGAGAGCGTGGTGGTCGAATACGGTCAGGGTGATCTGGTCCTGTTCGACAGCTACCGTGTCCACCAGATCCAGCCGTTCGCCGGCGACGCGCCGAGGGTGTCCGTGACGTTGCACTCGGTCGAGGTCACCGAGGGCGTGTGGGAGTCCTGGTTCTGAACTAGCATCGGCGGCATGACGTCCTCCAGAGGGGGGTCCCCCTCATGATGCGCGTGAAGCGCGACCCCACCACACGCCAGCACCTGGTCGTGGCGCACCCCGCGGATCTCAGCGCGGGGGTCGAGCTGCGGGTCGCTTCCGAGGAGGCGGCGGTGGTGATCCGGGAGGGGCACCTCGTGGCGGTGCTCGAGACCGGCGAGCACACGCTCCCGGCGACGACCGGGCAGATCCTGTTCGTCTCGCTGGCGCCAGTGGCCGGCATCCCGGTCGTCGGCACGATCTCGGCGCGTGAGCACGGGCACCTCGTGCAGGTCCCTTTCCAGGGCGCGTGCGGGCTCGCCTGCGATCACCCGAAGAAGCTGTTCGAGCGGCTGCTCTCGGAGGACCCGACCCTGCAGTCGGGGATCGCCCCGCTGCTCCGCGCCGCGCTCGGCGCGGTGTCCGAGGTGGTGCAGAAGCTCGTCGACAAGCGCGAGATCCGCACCCAGGATCTGCCCCGCGCCGAGGTCGCCGCGGCCGTCCTCGACCGCGCCGTGGTCCCGGGCCGGGGCGCGCTCGCCGCGTTCGGCACCTCTTTCCTCGGGTTCCAGCGCGGGAGCTTCGAGGGCGAGCGCGCGCCCGAGTCCGGACGCGCGGCGGTCATCCCCCAGGATCTCTCGGCGACGCCGTACCCGACGAGCGTGCCTTCCCCCGAGCCGACCGCCAACCTCCCCCAGCGCCGCACCGACTTCCGCGAGACGCCGTACCCGCTCAGCGTGCCGTTCGCGCGCGACCCCAACCAGCGAGTCGCCGCCGTGCCTTCGTCGAACGACGCGCCGCCGTCGAGCCGCCGCGTGCAGGCGTTCATCCCCCCGGGGCAGTGGGTCGGCGCGCGCCTGCTCCGCGTCGAGGGCGAGCGGTGCGAGGTCGTGCTCGACGGCCGCAGCGATCACGTCTGGCTGCAGCGCGACCACGTGCGCGCCTAGCGCGCTCTGTCAGGTGACCGTGCGCAGGTAGTGGAACTTCTGGTGGGCGAGGTCTTCGACGGTGAGCCCCCACGAGTCGTCCCCCGGGATCAGGTAGACGACGTCGGCCTCGACGTTGCCGAAGTTGATCTGGGCGAGGCTGTCGATCATCGCGCCGAACGTGGCGCGCATCCACAGGGTCGCCTGCGGCACCGCGCAGCGCGTGGCGAGCATGCGCTCGGTGTAGCTGCCCCGCTGCAGGAGCAGGGCCGCGGTGAAGGTCATGTACCGGGGCTCGGGGCGATACGGATCGGGCCGACCCGAGGGGCTGGTGCGCGCGCCCTCCTCGGTGGTCATCCCCTGCGACCACATGGTGAAGTCCTTGGTGGCTCGATCGTGGTCGTCGTAGAAATCCCAGCACCCGCGCTCGACCAGGTGCAGGTTGTTGCGCCAGGCCCACGCGAGCGCCCGGTAGGCCTCGAACTTGGCCTGCGGGCCCATGCGCTCGGGGAGCTTGCGCAAGAGGTCGTGCAGGTAGGCGCGCAGCTGCGGGTCGAGCCGTGCGCAGAGTTCGATCGCGAAGATGCTCCGCGCCATCATCCACCCCACGATCCGCCGGCGCGGTTCCAGGTGCCCGTCCGGCTCTTGGTCCAGCCGAGCAGCGTGCCGCTGGACTTGCCGAACACGACCTTGCTGACCGCGAAGCCGGCGGGCTGAGGCTTGGTGGCGGGCGGGCTCTTGGAACCGGAGCTGAAATTGCTCGCCCGCGGGCTCACGCGGTACTTGAACGGGGCGATCAGCGGCTTGACGCGGGTGGGCTCGAAGGGCGTGCCGCGCGGCTTCCGGTAGGGGTAGTGGACGAAGAAGTACTCGTGGCTGCCGGCGTCGCCGCCGTAGCACATGACGACGTCCACCCCTTCGGCCTTCGAGGAGGACGGCCGCTTGCCGAAGGCATCCGGTCGAACGAAGCGCACGTCGATGCCGGCGTTCTCGAAGGCGACGAAGTCGTCGTTGAGGTCGTCGACCTCTTGTTTCTGGTCCGTCACGTAGAGGACGTGCTCGACGCCGAGCTTCTCGAGCGCGGTGGCGCTCGGCAGGCGCGCGACCCAGCGGTTGTCGAACCGGTCGGTCGCGTCGACGTAGTCGGCGAGACGGCGAGAATCGAGCACGAACACCGGGCTCGGCGGCGGCTTGCGGCCGACGCGTGACTTGCGGGCCACGTCGAACAACGGCTGGTAGTACGCAGCGACCGCCAGGGCCTCGTGCGAGGTGACGACGCCGCGGGGGTGGGGCCAGTTGTCGAGCAGGAACACGACGTCGAAGTCGTCCGCCATGCCGGCGGCGAGCGCCACGGAGCTCGGGCCCTCCAGGTCGACGACGATCGCCACGTTGCGCACGTCCTTCATCAGCGAGGCGAGCGACTGCCCGACGCTGAACGCGGTGTCGGTCGCCGTGCTGTGCATCGGCTTGAGCACCTGCTCGAGCGGCACGAACGGGGCCGGGTCGCCCGCGGTCTTGAGGGTCGGCGCGGAGGTGGGGGCCTGCAGCAGCGTACGCACCGAGTAGGGCGCCAGGTCTTCTCGCGAGGGGGCGAGGTCGCTCCACAGCTTGGCCAGCGTGTCGCGGGAGAAGGGCTTCTCGGTGACGCCGTCGAAGACGAGCGGCTCGCCCGCCGCGCCGAAGGCCCAGCCGTACGCCTTCTGCATCTCGATCGAGGTCTTGGCGACGTCCTGGATCGCCTCGTCGTCGTCGCCGCTGCTGGATGCCAGGCCGATGCCGATGCCGACGGTCGCGAGGGCGGCGATGCCCAGGATGACGCCGAGCGAGCTGCGGCGGGTGGGCTCGTCGGCCTGGATGGCCGTCAGGCTGTGCTGCCACCAGCGAGCCCCGACGATGCCGGGCTTGTCGAGGAGCTCGTCGCGGCGGAACGTGTCGAATTCCATCAGCGGTGGTCCTCGCGCAGGCGCTCCAGGAAGTCTGGTCGGAAGGTGCCGTCCACCCGGATCGAATATCGAAAGAACGGGTCCGGGTCGACCCCGTGGTCGTCGAAATCGTTGAACCAGACCGCCCGGCCGCGGACGGGAACCTGGGTGCGGGTCTCCTCGTCCCAGAGGAACAGGCGCTTGTCGCCGCGGGGGCAGAGCGTGATGAAGGGGTCCGGCTCGACCTGGTCGGCGCGCTCGCCGTCGCGGTGCACCGTGCCGTGGTCGTTGGCGCGGAGCCCCATGACGTTGCAGCGGCCGAAGCTCTCGAACGGCAGGCTCTTCACGAAGGCGATGGTCTTGGGCAACAGCGCCTTGGCGATCCCGGTGAAATCTTTGGGCACTCGCTTGTCGCCCCAGTACTGGTTCGGGATGAGCTCGACGTAGACCTTCCACGGGAAATAGACGCCGAAGCGGTACTCGAGCCAGGCCATCTGCCGTCGGGAGAGGGGGAGCCCACGCTCCTCGCCGATGTCGTCGCGCGGCGCGTCCGCCGGCCACGCGGCCGGGTCGTCGGCCAGGCGCCGGAAGGTCCCGAACTGGCGCGGCGTCATGGCGCGGATCACCTCGCCGTAGTCGACGTGGGCCTCGGCCGCCCGCGAAGGCGGCATGATCCCCATCGAGCGGTGGCTGCCGCCGGTGTAGCCGGGGGCGAGCTCGGTCAGCGCCAGGCACACCTCCTCGTGGACGTCGTCGAGGGCCGAGAGGTCGAGATACCTTTCCAGGTCGAGGTAGGGGCGCCCGAAGATGCCGACGATCACGGGCGCCATGATACCCTGGCGGGCATGGAGCCGCGCACGACCTATGTCATCGCGTTCGGCCTGGCGACCATGATCGTCGGGTTGGTCCTGTTGCGGGTGGCCTCACGGGCCGCCTCCCGCCTCGCCGGCGACAACGCTGCGCACCGCTTCTCCCAGGTGGGCGAGGTGGTCGCGGTGTTCCTGGTGGCGGGCGCCGTCGCCAAGAACTGCGTCGAGGGCGTCTCGCTCGCCCGCGACGCGATGTTCGTCGCGGCCTACGCGGCGCTCGGGTTCGTCCTCGTGATCGCCACCGGCTGGGTCTCCAACCGCGCCCTGCTCGGTGGGGCGCTCGGCAAGGAGATCGAGAAGGGCAACTCGGCGGCCGGGGTCGCCGCGGGCGCGCACTACGTGGCCACCGGCATCCTGGTCTCTCGCGCCGTGTCGGGCAGCGATCTGCGCGGGCTCGGGCTCTCGGCGATCTTCTTCGGCCTCGCCCTCGTGACCCTCCAGGCCTTCATGGCGCTGTTCCGCGCGCTCACCGCCTACGACGACGCCGAGGAGATCCGGGGCGAGAACGTGGCCGCGGCCCTCAGCTACGGCGGCCTCACGGTCTCGGTGTCCCTGCTCGTCGCGCGCGCGCTCGAGGGCGATTTCGCGGGCTGGTCCGTCTCTCTCAAGGGGTACGCGGCGGCCGTCGCGTGGGTCATCGCGCTCTACCCGGTCCGCCAGATCCTCGTGCAGTCGCTCATCCTCGGCGCGGCGCCGACCCTGCGCGGCGGCAAGCTCGACGCGGCGATCGCCCAGGACCGCAACCTCGGTCTCGCGGCGCTGGAGGCGGCCACGTATCTCGCCACCGCCCTCGGCATCGCACGGCTCGCCTGATGACCTACGACGCCTTCGCGGCTCGGGTCCTCGACGACGGCATCCTCACCGATCCGTGGCTCGACGGCGCGGCCCGGCTGTCCGAGGAGCCGGTCGTCCTGAGCGGCGAAGACGCGCGGGCGCTGATCCGCGCGGCCGAGCACCTCGGCGCGATCCACCAGGAGCTGTGCCAGCTGGTCGGCGACGCCCCCGAGCTCCTGGAGGAGTTCTTCGGGCTGACGCCTTTCCAGCGCGCCATGTGGACCGTGTCTGCCCCCATGTGGCACGGCATCGCGCGCGCGGATCTGTTCTTCACCGAAGACGGCATCGCAGCGGCGGAGCTCAACAGCGACACGCCCACCGGCGAGGCCGAGGCGGTCGTGCTCAACCAACTGGTGCGCGACGCCCACCCGGGCACGCGCGACCCCAACGCCGGCCTCGGGGCGCGCTTCGTCGCGATGGTCGCCGAGGTACGCCGCGCTCTTTCGCTCGAGGAGGGCGCGATCGGCCTCGTCTACCCGACCGAGCTCACCGAGGACCTCTCGCTGGTGCGCCTCTACCGGCGCTGGCTCGAGGCCGCGGGGCACGAGGTCGTGCTCGGCTCGCCGTACAACCTGCGCAAGGGAACGGGCGGCGAGCTGCTCCTGTTCGATACGCCGATCTCGGTCGTCGTCCGCCACTACAAGACCGACTGGTGGGGCGAGCGCATCTCGGCGTGGGACGACGAGCGCGTGCCCGACGAGGAGCCCCTGCGCGAGCCGCTCGCGCTCCTGTTCGACGCGATGCTCGACCGCCGCTGCGCGGTCATCAACCCGTTCGGCTCGGTGCTCACGCAGAACAAGCGGGCGCTCGCGTTCTTCTGGGAGCACCTCCACCGCTTCTCGCCGGGCGCCCAGGCGGTCATCCAGCGCCACGTGCCCCTGACCCGGCGCCTCGAGATCATGCACCCGGAGCAGCTGATCGCCGAGCGCGCGGACTGGGTCCTCAAGAGCGACTATGGCGCCGAGGGCTCCGAGGTGGTCGTGGGCCGCGCGGTGAGCGACGAGGTCTTCCGCGCGACCCTGGCCCACGCGCGCCCGGGCCGCTGGATCGCCCAGCGCCACTTCGAGGCCCGGAAGGACCCGCGCCTCGGCGTGATCAACCACGGCGTCTTCCTCGTGGCAGGCGAGGCCGCGGGGCTCTACCTGCGGGGACAGGAAGGCCCCACCGACGAGCGCGCTCTCAGCGTGCCCGTCCTCGTGCAAGCATGAACAAGACCCTCCTCTGGTTCGGACTCGCGAAGGTCGGCTTCGGCGTCGTCGTCGGCGCCTTCGGCGTGTTCCTCGGCCTGCGCCTGCTTTCGCTGCTGCTCCGGCAGAAGGACGCCGACGGGGAGCTCGCCAAGGGCAACGTCGCCGTCGGCATCCTGCAGGCCGCGAGCGTGCTGTCCCTCGGCCTGCTCCTGCAGCACGCGGTCACGGCCACGTTCGACGCCATGGACCTCCTGTATCGCGGCCGCGAGTTCGTGCCCGCGATGCTCGGACGGTTCGCCGTCTACGCCACGCTCCACGTGGGGCTCTCGCTCATCATCGGCTCGCTGGTGATGGCGCTCGGCGTCAGCATCTACGGGCGCCTCACCGGCGGCGTCGACGAGCTCGCCGAGGTTCGCCGCGGCAACCCCGCTCCCGCGCTCGTGCTCGCGTGCGTGATCGTCGTGATGGCGCTGGTCGTGGAGCCTGGCCTCCGCGCCGCGCTCGACGGTCTGCTCCCGCTGCCCGTGCTCCCGCGCGACGTGCTGCCGGTGACCAACTGATGCGACGTGGCCTCCTGCTCGTGCTCGCGCTGTCGCTCGGCGGCTGCCAGGTGGTGGCCGAGATCGTCGAGGAGGCCAAGAAGGTCCAGTTCGAGAACTCGCCGCCGCAGAAGCCCAAGACCAAGTCCAAGGTCGACAAGGCCCCCAAGCCGAAGGCGCCCAAGGCCCCCGAGCCGGAGGACGACGACGAGGACGACGACACGCCGCCGACCAAGGTGCCGGCGCCGGTCGTGAAGGCCAACGTCGTCGACCTGGGCGTCGCCGCGTACCCGAAGCCGACCGACGGCACGCCCGCGGCGTTCAGCTTCAAGGTGCCGAACCTCGCGCCGTCGCAGCACAAGGTCGGCTACGACCTCGACCCCGACGAGCGCAAGGCGATCGCCAAGTTCTACAAGGACTACGCGAAGTCGGTCTCCTGGAAGCGGCTCGACGAGAAGTCGTTCTCGTGGAAGCCCCCCGCGGGCTGCGAGACGGACATGCACTGCGTCTACGCGACGCTGGTCAAGCGCAACAAGCCGGACATCGAGGTGCTCACCGCGCGTTTCCGCGCGCGCGCCGAGCAGCAGAAGCTCAACTCCCTGCAGACCGCGCAGCTCGTGATGGCGTTCGTGCAGGCGGTGCCCTACGAGATCCCCGACGATCCGTTCGGCATCAAACCACCGGCGCTGGTCCTCGCGGAGCGTCGCGGCGACTGCGACAGCAAGTCCTTGCTCGGCCACGTGATCCTCAAGTCGCTCGGGGTCGACACGGTCATCGTGAGCTCGCAGGCCCACGCCCACACCCTCCTCGGGATCGCGCTGCCCGCGTCCGGCACCACGTTCAAGTTCAAGGGCACGAGCTACGCGTTCGCCGAGACGACGGCGATCGGCTCGCCCATCGGCTTCATGAACCCCGACCTCAAGTCGCCGAGCGACTGGCGCGTGGAGTACGGACCGTAGCGCTCTCGTCGGGTATGCTCGGCGAAATGCGATTCCGCTTTCCGGACCCCGAGGACGCGAAGGAACAGAAGGCGCGCGAGCGCGTCGAGAAGAAGATCGATTCGTTCTGGGCCGCCCTCGCGAAGCGCGCAGACGACCTCGACGCGCTCTTCTCGCGGCGCGCCTCGTGGGACCTCCCGGCGTTCATGCAGAAGCACCTCGGCGCCGTGCACGAGAGCCTGCGGTGGGAGTTCGGCCCCGCGCGCAAGGGCAACGGCCATCGGCTGGTGATCACGCCGGAGGGAGAGCACGCCCTCGTGCCGCTGGTCGAGGCGATGCTCGCCCGCGCGCCGCGCCTCCGCGGGTGGGAGTTCTACGGGGGCCGCCAGGCCGAGACCGGCGAGTGGCTGACCGCGACGATCGAGGGGCGCACCGGTCGCCCCATGCCCAAGACCAGGGTCGGCGTCAGCGCGGGCGCGCACGGACGCATCGACCTCGTGTTCGAGCTCGCGGGCCTCTCCGAGAAGGACGCCGAGTCGACCGCGCTCCTGCTCACCGAGACGCTGCTCGGAGAAGACGTCCTCGACACCTGGATCGGCGCGATCTCCGTCGAGGCGCCGACCCGGAAGCGGAGGCTCGCGCTCGAGGCGGTCCCGGCGGCGGTCGAGGCCGCGATCGCTGCCGTGAAGAAGGGGCTGCCGAAGAAGCCGGCCGTCGATCGCCTCGCGCGCGCGGAGTGGACCCTGTTCCAGGGCGACCCACCCGAGGCCGAGGACTACGGCGACCAGGACGACCTCATCGTCGCCCCGACGATGGTCCCCGAGGTGTTCCAGGCGGTGCGGGCCCCGGGCTACTCGGATCGGCGCTTCTCGCGCCACGGCGAGGTGTTCGCCTACGTGAAGATCGACGGCCGCAAGGGCCTCGCCGGCTCGCGCTTCGAGGATCGCGACGACATCCAGGAGGCGCTCGACAAGGTGCTGGTCAAGCCACGGCTCGGCGCGGTGGTGGGCGGCGGCACGGGGCGCATCTACTCGTACGTCGAGCTCGCGCTGCTCGATCCGAAGCGCGCGCTGCCCAAGATCCGCAAGGTGCTGCGCGACGGTGGCGTACCGCTGCGCTCGTGGATCCTGTTCCACGACCCCACGCTCGCGGATGAATGGCTCGGGGTGCACCCGAAGACCAAGGCTCCGCCGCGCCCCTGAGCGCATCGGCCGAAAGGTCGCGGGCCTAGCTCACGGTGGCCAAGCGGCGCAGACGTTCACGCGCGTCGGCCGTAACGCTCCGCTCGCGCCGCGCATCTGCTGCCACGGGGGCGCGGAGGAGCGCTGGATGTTCGCGATCACCATTGCCGGCGAGGGCACCGCCGAGGTCGACAGGATCTCCTCGGTGCTCCGCGGGCGCCGATTCCGGGTGGAGACCTTGGGGCAGCGGCGGGCCACGGGGCGTCGTTGGCCCAGCGATGGGCTCGTGGTCGTCAGCACCAGCAGCGATCGGATGCAGATCACCAAGGCAGTGGTCGAGGCCCGTCGCGACGACGACGTGCGCTTCCTCCCCTTCGCGCTCGTGACCCGGACCGCCGAGCGGGGGACCGCGCAGGCCTTCGGGGCCAAGGCGTTCGTCCACTTCGACGGAAGCCCGGAGGAGCTCGCCACCGAGATCCGTCGGATGATCCTCCGCGAGCAGGAGAGCGCCACGCTCGTGCACCAGCTCGAGGGAGAGATCGGCGCCCTGCGCCTGGGCGATCTGCTCGACACCCTGCGCCGCGCCGCCAAGGACGCGGTGATCCGGGTGGTGCAGGGCGCCGCCCGTGGAGCCATCCGCGTGCGGGGAGGCGTGCCGATCTCCGCGACCTTCGACGCGCTCACGGGTCGTCCAGCGCTCGACGCCTTGCTGGGCGTCGCCTCGGGGCGGTTCCGCGTGGAGCTCCGGGGGGTCGACGACACCGACGAGTTCGGCGCCCTCGAGGCGGTCACGGCCCGTGTGCTCGTCGACGAGCTCGATCGTTCGCCACGCCCTACCTCCACCTCCGACCAGGCCCCCGATGCGGCGCTGGCGGCTGCGCTCGCCAACGCGGTCACCGCCTACGCACGCCGCTGGATGTCCGAGGGTCTCGTGGCCCGCGAGCTCGAGGGCGCGCGGGTCGAGCTCCTGCTCGCCCACCCGGCGCTCGGCTCGTTCCGCGTCTCGCCAACAGGGATCGTCCTCGTGGAGAACGTGCGGGGCGCGTCGCAGTTGGGGGGCGCGGGGATCGGCCGCTGGATCGCGCGCGCGCTCGAGCGGCTCGACCAGCAACGCCCCGGGCGCTTCGGGGTCGTGCGCGTCACGGAGGTGGTCGGTGGCCTCGCGCGGCTGCTCGACCAGGTGGGTTGGCGCGCGGACTTCGAAACGGCCACGGGAGGTGCGCGATGAACCAGGTGGTCACCGAGATCGAGTCCGTCGAGCGCATCGCCCACCTCACGCGCGAAGAAGTCGACGCGCTTCCCTACGGCCTCATGGTCTTCGACGTCGACGGCACGGTGCACCTCTACAACCGCTACGAGTCGCTGCTGTCGCGGCGAGAGCCCGACGAGGTGATCGGCCGCAGCTGGTTCCGCGACGTGGCGCCCTGCACGCGCGTCGCCGCGTTCGAGGGCAGATTCCGCGCGTTCGTCGCGCGGGGGGATCGGAGCGAGGTCGTGCGCTTCGGCTTTCGCTTCCACTTCCTGCACGGCGCGCAGGACGTCGAGGTCACCTTCGCCCACGCGCCCGACCCGGGGCGCGTGTTCGTGATCGTCGCGCGGCGGGTGCTCTCGGACACCGGCGAGCCCCTCGACGTCACGGTGCCGGTGACCACCAGCCGCGAGGACGGTCGGGCGCGCGGCGGCCTCGGCGTCGCGCTCGCGCCGCCGCGGTCGTTCTGGTCTCGTCTCTTCGACACGGTCGACCGCCCGGCCCTCGACGCCGCCGCAGAGGCGTGGGGCGAGGCGCTGCTCGAAGGCGCCGAGGCCTACGCGGAGAGGGTCCACGGCAAGCCTCTGGCCGGCCTCCCGACGCTGCTCGCCGTGGCGTTGATCGACGACGCCTTCGCGGCCCAGGGGCTCGGGCGCATCGAGCTCGACTTCGGCGGCCGAGAGCGGGGGGTGCTCGGCTTCGTCGTCCGCGCGGTCGACCTCCCCGCGGGAATGGAGCAGGTGCTGTACCCCGCCGTCTTGCGCGCCGTCGCACGTGGGCTCACGGGACACGATCTGGAGTGCCTCGCCTTCGGACATCGAGGGGAGTTCCTGCGCATCGCCGCGACCACCGCGGACAAGGTCGCCGTGTTGCGGGGATGGTCGACGAGCGGCGTCGGCGCCGACGAGATCGCCGAACGCGCAGGCCTCGAGGTGTGGCGATGACCGAGCCCGACGCCGGCACCGAGGAGTCGCTCGGCGAGCTCCTCGCGCGGTTCGCCTGGGAAGAACGCCTCGACGACGAAGACGCGTCCGACGAGCCCTGACCCGTGGCCTCGATCGTCGTCGTGGGCGCGGGCGCCGGTGGTCTGGTCGGGGCGGGCTACCTGCGCGCGGCGGGCCACGACGTCCTGCTGCTCGAGGCCAAGGCGCGGGTCGGCGGCTGCGCGTCGCGGTTCACGGTCGGCGAGTTCACCTTCCTGGCGGGCGCCACCACGGTCATCGGGCTCGAGCCCACCATGCCGCTCGGGCGCGTCCTCGCCGAGCTCGGGGTGACGATCGACGCGGCGCCGCTGTCGCCCGCGCTCACCGCGTGGCACCACGGCGAGCCGCTGGTGTTCTCGACCGATGCGGAGGCGAACGCACGCGCGCTCACCCTCCGCTACGGGGCCGCGCTGGGTCGCTTCTCGACGGCGTGCGTGGCGATCGCGGAGCGCGCGTGGCGCCTGATCGGTTCGGCGCCGTTCCCTCCAGAGGGCGTGTCCGACCTCGCGCGGCTCGGCACGACGCCAACGGCCTGGGCCTCTCTCCCGCACCTCCTCACGACGACCGAGGCCCTCCTCGCGCGCTGTGGGGAACCGACCGCCGACGCCCGTGCGCTGGTCGACGAGCTCCTCGTGATCTCCACCCAGGCCACGGCGCGCGACTGTCCCGCGTTGTTCGGCGCCATCGGCATCGAGTACCTGCAGCGCCCGCTGTTCGCGCCGCGCGGAGGCCTCGCCGGCCTGCTCGAGGCGCTCGGCGAAGCGCTGGTCCAAGAGGGGGTCGACCTTCGCACCGAGGTCACGGTCGAGCGGGTCGAGGAGCTCTCCCCGGGGTTCCGCGTGCACACGAGTCGCGGCGTGTTCGCGGCCGACGCGGTGCTGCTCGACTTGACGCACTGGGATGCGGCACGGCTCGTGGACGGGCCGACGCGCGCGGCATTCGAGCGACAGGCCGCGCGCCACCCGAGAGGCCCGGGGGCCATCGGGATGTACCTCGGCGTCGAGGACGTCTTCGACGACGTGACGCCGTACCACCAGATCGTGCTCGACGAGCCGCTCGCCGGGACCCACGCGCGGTCGCTGTTCGTGACGCTGTCCCCGCGCGACGACCCGGAGTTCGCGCCGATCGGGCAGAGGGCGCTCACAATCAGTGGCCACGTGGACGCCGACATGGTCGCGGCTCTGTCGGACACCGCGCACCAGGAGCTCAAGGGCACCCTCGAGCGTGGGATCCGCGAGGCGTTGCACCGCGTGTTCCCGCGCCTCGCGTCGGCGCGCGAGCTCGTGGCGATGACCGCGACACCGCGCACGTGGGAACGCTACACGGGGCGTGCGCGCGGTCGGGTAGGGGGGCTGCCGTTCACGTTCGACACGCTGCTCCACGGCTATCCGACCGGGTTCACGAAGAACCCGCGGCTCGCGCGTGTCGGCGACACGGTGTTCCCGGGGCAGAGCGTGGTCGCGGTGGCGTGGGGGGCGCGGAGGGTGGCCGGAGCGTTGACCCGCGCGCTGCGCTGATCCGGAGCCGCAAGCCATGAACGACACAGGGCCCGGGGCGTCGCGCCGACCGGGCCCTGTCTTCGTCTCACGCGGGACGACTACTCGTCGAACACGCCCGGACAGACCGTCTTGTAGCTCTTCGCCGAGGACTCGAGCATCGTCTTGCAGCTCGTCTCGAGGGTGGACTTGCCCGGGCCGTCGGCGGCGGTGAGCCACGCCTTGCGGGTGGAGTCGGCCGAGGTCTTCAGGGTCTTCGCGGTGTCGGCGCCGAGCTTGGTCTTCTCGGAGCACTTGTCCATCTTGTCGAGGTACTCGTCGCAGGCCTTGATGCCGATCTTCTTCTTGTCGCCGTCGTCGGCCTTCTTCTTGTCGTCGTCGTCGCCCTTCTTCTTCTTGTCCTTGTCGTCGTCGTCGTCGCTCTTCTTCTTCTTGTCCTTGTCGTCGTCGTCGTCGTCGCTGCTCTTCTTCTTCTTCTTCTTGCCCTTGTCGTCGTCGTCGTCCTTCTTGTCCTTGTCTTCCTTCTTCTCTTCCTTCTTGTCGCACCCGACGACGGGGGCGAGCGCGAAGACGGCGACGAGCAGCATCCAGATCTTGTTGTGCATGGCGGTCCCTTTACCTCAAAGTGCGGCGCGGATCTGCTCGGCGAGGGCGCGCCCCCCTTCGGCGTCGAGCTTGCCCGCCGGCCAGCCGACCCCGAGCCCGGCCACGTCGTCCGGCTTCGGGATGACGTGGAAGTGCACGTGGAACACCGCCTGGTGGGCGAGTGGTCCGTTGTTCTGGAGCACGTTGTAGGCGGTGCATCCGGTCGCCTTCATGACCGCGCGACAGAGCCGCGGGAGCACCCGGCCGATCGCCGCGGCGGACTCGTCCGACAGCGCGTCGAGCGTGGCCGCGGGCTCTTTCGGGATGACCAACGTGTGACCGCGCGAGAGCGGACCCACGTCGAGGAACGCGAGAACGTGCTCGTCCTCGTACACCTTGTGACAAGGGATCTCCCCGCGGAGGATCTTGGAGAAGATGGTTTCGGCCATGAGGACGGAATGATAGCCGAGCCGCCTCCGACCGCAGCATATACTGGCGGACATGCGGTACGGCTCCCTCCTCGGTCCTTCCGTCGGTCTCCTCTTCGTCGCCGGCGCGGCCACCATGTTCGGCATCGGCGCGTGCGGAGGCAGCGACGGCTCCGGCGGCGACAACCCGGAGGACACCGGCGGCGGGTTCAACGTCGACGCCGACAACGGCTGTCCGGCGGGCAAGACCACGTCGGTCAGCGGCACGGTGTACTCGCCGGCCAAGAGCTCGCCCGACCCGATCTACAACGCCGCGGTGTTCGTCCCGGCGCAGTCGACCCTCGATCCGTTCCCGCGCGGCGTGCGCTGTGATCGATGCGGCACCCTCGAGGGCACCAAGGTCAAGGTCTCGGCGCTCACCGGGAGCGACGGCAAGTTCCGCCTCGAGAACGTCCCCGCCGGCAAGAACGTGCCGTTCGTCGTGCAGATCGGTCGCTGGCGCCGCAAGGTGTTGATCCCGGAGGTGAAGGCGTGCGAGGACACGCCGCTCCCCGCCGAGCTCACCCGCCTGCCGCGCAACCAGGAGGAGGGTGACATCCCGCTCACCGCGATCGTCACCGGCCGCGCCGACTTGCTCCAGTGCGTGCTCCGCAAGATCGGCATCGAGGACAAGGAGTTCTGCGAGCCGCTGCCCGACGGCCGCGGGCGCATCCACGTGTTCAAGTCGCTCAACGGCACCGACATCGGCAGCGGCACCATCGGCGGTTCCTCGCTCTACAAGAACCTCGACTTCATGAAGAAGTACGACCAGCTCCTCCTGCCGTGCGAGGGGAGCGCCCGCACCACCGACAAGGACGCGACCGCGATGGGCAACCTCGTCGCTTACGCGAACGGCGGCGGCAAGGTCTTCACCACGCACTATGGCTACGTCTGGCTCCAGAGCTCGACCGACGCGCAGTGGAAGAACCTCACCACCTGGGCCACCACGACCGACTCCATCGCCAAGCTCCCGGCGACCATCGACCAGAGCTTCCCCAAGGGCAAGGCGATGGCCGAGTGGCTGCAGCTCGTCGGCGCGACCACCAAGCTGGGCGAGTTCGAGATCAACGACGCGCGCGTGGACATCACCGCGGCGCCGAAGGCCCCCGCGCAGACGTGGATCCGCTCCACGACGCCCGCGAGCACGCAGCACTTCACCTTCAACACGCCGATCGAGAAGCCGACGGCCGAGCAGTGCGGGCGGGTGATCTACAGCAACTTCCACGTGGTAGGGCTCGACGACTTCTCGACGCCGTACCTGTTCCCCGCCGAGTGCACCGACGGTCCGCTCACGCCGCAGGAGCGCGTGATCGAGTTCATGCTGTTCGACCTCGCGAGCTGCATCCAGCCCGACACCGACCCGCCGAAGGCGCCGAAGTAAGGTCAGCCGCGCAGCAGCCACGCCGCGAACGCGATGGCGTGGCCCGCGGCGAGGGCCCAGGTGACCAGGAAGTAGGCGGCCTTACGCCGCTTGTGGCGGAACACCTGCATCCCGAGGAGCGCGCCGGGCCACCCGCCGAGGAGCTCGAGGGCGTGCAGGGTGCGCTCGGGGATGCGGCGCTCGTTGCGCCCCGCGCGGCGCTTGTCGACGCCGAACGCGACGAACGTGATCGCGCTGACCACCGCGTAGATGGGCAGAGCGACCAGGAGGACCTCGACGCGCACCCGCGGAACTGTTTGTCCGCTGGGTGCGCGCGAGAAGGGGGAACGTGTTCAGGCGTCGCGCGCCTTGACGACCAGCATCGTGAGCTTGGCGCCGGCCTGGGTGAAGACACCGCTCGTCTCGAGCGCCTTCTCGGCCTCGGCCTTCTTCCCGCCGTGCTGGCAGCGGACGACCTCCGCCGCGACCCGGTGGAAGTGCGCGTGCGCCGCGTCGATGTCGCCGAAGGCGCCGCCGAGATCGGCGCGGCCGTCGCCCTTGAGGTACTTCCCGAAGTCACAGCCATCGGGCTTCTCGACGACCTGCGCGTCGAGCACGAGCTCGCCGGCCATGAACTTCTTGAAGCGGGCCTTCCAGGCGGAGTGCGCCGCGATCGCGGCTTCGAGGTGTTCGCGTCGGGACATGCAGGTGACCTCCTGCATCCACGGAACGGACACTTTGGTCCGTCGCGCAGACCACAACGAGTCACTTTCCGCACTTCTCTCGGGAAATCGTCAAGCTCTATCGACGCCGGCGCGCGTCCGCCGCGAGCTTGCGTACGAACGCCGGATCGTAGCGGCCGTCGACGCGGATCGAGTACCGGAACACCGGCGCGGCCTCGACCCCGTGCCAGTCCATGTCGTTGAACCAGTAGATCGGCGCCTCGACGGGCACGCGCTCCTCGCCGTCGGGGCTCGCGAGCACGAGGCGCTTGCCCGGCCGCGGCGCGAAGTTGAGGCAGTGCGCGACGCCGTCCTTGCCGGGCTCGGTGTCGCGGTGGAACGGCGCGTGGTCGTGGGCCTGCAGCCCGAAGATCACGCAGCGACCGATCTCGGTGAAGGGCAGAGCGCGGAGGAACGCGAGCGTCTCCGGGAACACGCGCTCGGCGTCCTCGGTGAAGCGCTTGCCCTGGCCCGAGTGCTTGTCCTCCCAGCGGTCGTTCTCGAGCAGGTGGAGGCACACCTTCCACGGAAAATAGACCCCGTGGCGGTAGGCGAGCAGCCGCTGCTGCCGGAGGTTGAGCGGGTGGTCGGTCTCGTCGCCGAACGTGTAGCTGCGGAGCTTGTCGCGGTCGAACGCGGCCGGGTCGTCCGCGAGCGCCACGAGATCGAGCAGGTCCTCTTCGGACATGCGCTCGATGGCGAAGCCGAGGTCCTCGTAGCCGTCGTCGACCTGCCACGGCGCGACGACCCCCATCCACTTCAGGCTCCCGCCCGTGCCCTCGCTCTCGAGCTCGGCGAGGCCGCGCGTGATCTCGCGATCGAGCCGCGGGAAACAGCTCGTGTCGAAGTAGGGCGACAGATCGAGGTAGGGCTGCCCGAACACGCCCCAGAGCTTGCTCACGGGGCCTCCTCGAGGAGCGCGCGCGCCACCTTCGCGTCGAAGGCGTGCACGCCGTCTTCGCACGACGCATAGGGGCCGGGCACCGCGTGCCCCGAGGCCATGCCGCGCTGCTGCGCCTCGCACACCCCCCGGTCCTCGGCGTTCACCTGGGCCCAGAACGCGAGCACGTCGTCCGGGTCGCCGCTCGACGCTGGGTGGAAGAACGTGTCGGCGACGACGATCGTGCGGTCGACCGCGCGCGGGTAGAGTCGGTAGGTGAGCAGGTAGTCCGGCTGCAGGCTCGTGAGCAGCGTGGGGAAGCGCATCGCGTCGTGCACGGTACGCACGTCGGCGCCGGCGGGCACGAGCATCCGACGCCCGCCGAAGCGGCCGGAGCGCGAGACGGTCTCGGCGCCCTCGACGATCGGCATGCGGCCCCCGAGCCACGCGCCCTCGCCGGACCAGGTGGTCGCGGCGGTGTGCGGGGTCCACCGCTCGAGGCCGCGGTGCACGGGGCCGAAGTGGTGCGACTCCTGGAAGTTCTCGACGAGCAGCTTCCAGTTGGCGGCGACCTCGTTGGTGGTGCGGCCGACGCGCGAGAGCTGGCCGAGGTAGGCCGCGGCGAGCCACGGCGGGAGGCGCTCGTCGTACGGACGGTCGCCCTCGATCCGCACGAACACGAAGCCGCGGTGGCAGGACACGGCCACCTCCCGCAGCGCGCGGCCCTCCTGGCGCGTCCGACCGTCGAGGTCGTATTTCCAGCCGTGGTAGGGGCAGACGAGGTGCTCGCAGCGGCCGCTCCCCTCGACGAGCGGCATCGCCCGGTGCGCGCACACGTTGCGGAACGCGCGCAGCACGAGGTCGTGGCCACGGACCACCACGATGCCCGCCGCGTCGGTCGGCGCGAGCACGAACGCGCCCGGGAGGGCGACCTCCTCCTCGCGGCCCACGCAGATCCAGGAACGATCGAGGATCACCCGCCGCTCCCGCGCGAAGTGCTCGGGGTCGACGTAGCAGGCGGTGGGCAACGTGTGCGCCTCGCCGAACGGGCGCAGCACCGCCTCGAGCTCCGTGCGCAGGCTCACCGGCTCACCCCTTCGTGGCGGGCCACACGTAGCCCGCGATGCCCTCGTCCACGTAGCCGCTGCCGATGGCGCTCGCGCGCTCGCTGCTGCTCGTGGTGAAGAAGTGGTCGTTGCCCTTGGCCAGACGGTAGAGCGGGGTCGCGCCGCACACCGCGCTGGTCGCGATGTAGCCCATCGTGCCCTCCTTCACGCTGCCGGGCGAGCCCTCGCAGGTGGCGCTCGTCGTGTAGAAGTGGAACCCCGACGACAGCACGCACCGGTAGAACGCGACCGTGCCGGGCTGCGCGCCGGCGTAGAGGAAGTAGTAGTCGCCGTACTCGAGCGTGAAGCCCGCGCCGGTGCCCTCGGGCTTGCTCACCGTGTAGAAGTGCTCGTCGGTGCTGCTCTTGTAGAACCGGTGCACCGCGGTGCGACAGCCGTCGAGGTCGTCGCACTTGCCGTTGCAGTCGTCGTCGACGAGGTTGCAGCTCTCGGCCGGCGGGTTGCACGCCGAGAGGGCGCAGGTGCTGCTGCACGTGCGGCTGCCCGTGGTGCCGCAGCTCGTCGTGCAGGAGACCGGCGCGCTGCCCTGCACGCAGGCGAAGCCGTCGTCGGGCGTGCCGTCGCAGTCGTCGTCCTTGCCGTTGCACGCCTCGACCGGCGAGAGCCCGCAGCCGCCGCAGTTCTTGGTGTCCTTGGCGAAGTCGGCCTCGCAGCCGTCCTTCGGGTCCTTGTTGCAGTTGCCGAACCCTGCGGGGCAGCTGACGTCGCACTTGCTCGCGACGCAGGTGGCGGTGCCGCTCGTGGACGAGCACTTGGCGAAGCACACGCCGCAGTGGCCCGGGTTGGTCGAGGTGTCGACCTCGCAGCCGTCGCTGTCGTTCTTGTTGCAGTCGTCCCACGGGGCGATGCACGTGCCGATCGTGCACCCGCCGCCCGAGCACTTGGCGACGGCGTGGTCGACCGCGCAGCGCCGGCCGCACACGCCGCAGTTCTCCGGGTCGGTGCCGACGAACGTGCAGAAGCCGTCGCAGCAGGTGCCCGTGCCGCACTCGGTGCTGGCCTTGCAGGGCTTCTTCCCGGCGTCGGTGCCCGCGTCGGCGTCGGGGGCCACGTCGGTCACGCCGTCGGTCTTGGCGTCGCTGGTCCCGGTGTCCTTCGACGCGTCGGCCGTCTCGCCGCTCGCGTCGCTCGCGGCCTCGGCGGTGCTGTCGCCGAGGTCGATCTCGTCCGACCCGGCGTTGGCACACCCCGCGACCGCGAACAAGGCAAGGAGGAACCGACGCATGCCCGCAGTGTAACCGATCTGCGTCGGTCGCCAGGCGTCAGGCCTTCTGCTGGCGCTCGACCTCGGCGCGCAAGCGCTCCTCCTGCGCGCGTAGCTCTGGCGTGAACGCCTCGCCGAAGTCCTCGGCCTCGAAGACCGGCCGGATCTCGAGCTCGGACTCCTCGCCCGGCATGCAGTCGGGGCAGCGTCGCGCCCACTCGACCGCCTCCTCGATCGACTTCACCTGCCAGATCCAGAACCCCGCCACGAGCTCCTTGGTCTCGGCGAACGGCCCGTCGAGGATCACCTTCTCGCCACCACCGGAGAAGCGCACACGCTTGCCCTTGCGGCTCGGGTGCAGGCCCTCGCCGCCGACCATCACGCCGGCCTTCACGAGCTCCTCGTTGTACTTGCCCATCGCGGCGAGCAGCTTCTCGTCCGGCAGGACCCCCGCCTCGGAGTTCTTGGTTGCCTTCACGATCACCAGGACCTTCATCGTTCTCTCCTTCTCACTTGGTCAGCACAACGTGTGTCGCTTGGCTGCTCGGTGCGTGTTCCGCGCACCGATAGCCGAGGGAGACCGTGTCGATGCCCGCGAGCAGGTGCTCGCCGCGCCCGAGCAGCGCCGGCGCGATGGCGAGGTGCAGCTCGTCGATCAGCCCGGCCGTCAGGTACTGACGCACCGTGGCCACGCCCCCGCCGAGTCGGACGTCCTTGCCCTGGGCCGCCTCCTTCGCGCGCGCGAGCGCCGCGTGGATGCCGTCGGTCACGAAGTGGAACGTGGTCCCGCCCTCCATCGCGATCGGCGCGCGGGCGTGGTGGGTCAAGACGAACACCGGCACGTGGTAGGGCGGGTTCTTGCCCCACCAGCCCTTCCAGTCGTCGTCCGGCCAGGGGCCGCGCGAGGGTCCGAACATGTGACGGCCGAGGATCCAGGCGCCGACGTTCTCGAAGCCCCGCGCCGCGAAGGCGTCGTCGACGTCCACCCGTCCCTCTTGCGCGGGGACAAGGTCGCCGGCGAAGTCGCCGTGGATCCGCTGGAACGTCCGCGTCCCGAACACCCAGGCGTGCAGCGCCATGCCGCCCACCCCCATCGGCTGGTCGAGGGCCTGATCGGGCCCGGCGCCATAGCCGTCGAGCGAGACCGAGAATGCGTTGACTCGTAGCTTGGACATGCGGACTCCTCGGCCGGATCGGCCCTCGTGTCCAGGACGACGAACGAGTCGCGCCCCGATCGACACTTCGCGAGGAGATTCTCACCGCCCCGGCAGGGTGCCGACCAGCGCCCGCAACATCGCGCCGGCCTCGAACAGCGGGGCAGGGGAGCGCCCCACCTTGCTCAAGAGCAGAGCCCCCTCGATCGTCGCGAGCGCGAACGTGGCCATCTTGCGGGCGCTCTCCGCGTCCACCCCCGCCGCGACCAGCCGCGCGCCGATGCGCTCCGTCCACCCCTCGTAGTGCTTCGCGATCGTGGTTCGCACGAGCTCCGACTCGTTGGTCGCCTCGAGCCCCACCGTCGCGAGCGGGCACCCCTCGACGAACCCCGACGCCGCGAGCCCTTCGCCGAGGAACCGACACACCGTCTCGACCGCCTCGCCCGGGTCGTGCACCGAGCCGACGACGGCCTCGATCACCTCGCGCCAGCGGGCGCCGCTCGCCTCGAGGGCCGCGCACGCGAGCTCCTCCTTGCCGCCGGGGAAGTAGAAGTAGAGCGACCCGCGGGGCGCCCCGCTCTCGGCGACGATCTCGGCGAGGCCGGTCGCGTGGTAGCCCTGCCGCTGCAGCAGCGTGGCCGTCGCGTCGACCAGCTTCTGCCGGCTCTGTTCGCCCTTCTTGCTCATGACGAGGCGAACAGCGTGTGACGCACGCCGTGGGCGAGCGCGGCGAACCGCCCGAGCGCCGGGTCGGGCTCGAGGCCGTCGGCCATGCGGTGGAGCTGCTGCTGGAACCAGAACACCTGCAGCATGTCGTCGATCTTCTTCACGCCGGTGTGGATCTTCAACGGCCGCGCACCATCGGCGGCGCCGCTCACGAGCCGCGCCGGCAGGTCGGGCTCGAAGGTGAGCGGCCGGGCCAGCCCGATCACGTCGACCGAGCCGCTCGCGAGCACCTCGTTCATGGTGGCCGCCGTGCGCATGCCGCCGGTGAGCATCAACGGCAGCCGGGTGACCGCGCGGATCTCGCGCGCGTACTCGAGGAAATAGGCCTCCCGGAGGCGCGTGCTCGCGCGGACCCGCGTGGGCAGCTCGCCGCTCCCGGCCATGGCGGGCGACTCGTAGTTGCCGCCCGAGATCTCGAGCAGCGCGACCCCGGACGCCTCGAGCGCCTGCGCCACGACCTTGGCGTCGTCGAGCTCGAAGCCGCCGCGCTGGAAGTCGGCGGAGTTGAGCTTCACGGCGATCGGATAGTCGGGCCCGACCGCGGCGCGCATCGCCCGCACGATCGAGAGCAGGAAGCGCATGCGGTTCTCGAGCGAGCCGCCCCACTCGTCGTCGCGGCGGTTGGCGAGCGGCGAGAGGAACTGGCTCACGAGGTACCCGTGGGCGCCGTGGATCTGGACGCCCGCGAAGCCCGCGTCCTTGGCGAGCGAGGCCGCCGTCGCGAAGCGCCCGATGAGGCCCTCCACCTCGGCACCCGTCAGCGCGCGCGGCGTGGCGAAGGTGCCGAAGAAGCCGCGCAGACCCACCGCCGAAGGCGCGACCGGTACCGGCGTGAGCCGCCGCGGGGACTGCCGCCCGGTGTGGTTGAGCTGCACGAACACGCGGCTCCCGTGCGCCTGACCTGCCTCGGCCCAGCGCCGCAGCGCGGGGAGGTGCCGCGCGTCCTCGAGCAGCACGTTGCCCGGCTCACCCCGCCCCTCGCGCGCCACGATCACGTGCCCCGTGATCAGGAGGCCCGCGCCCCCGCGACCGAACCGCTCGTAGAGGCGGATCAAGCGGTCGGTCGGCGCGCCCTCGGCGTCGCCGAGCACCTCGCTCATGGCGGACTTGGCGAGGCGGTTCGGGAGCGACAACCCGCCGGGGAGGACGAGCGGACGCGCGAGCGGCTGGTCGGTCATGCCCCTTGAATATGTCGCCCGGTATAGAACGCAAGGGCGTCCTATGTCGATTGCCATAAAATCCGTCGGGCCTGCCCGCCAGGCGTCTGTCGGCGGGCGCGACCGGTGCCTTGGTCCAGGTGACGGTGGGCACCTTCCCGGCGAAGGCGTCGTCGATGAACTTGACGCTGGCGTCCTGGGTCTCGAGGTACGGGTTCTCGAACTTCACCGGCGCCGGCAGCGCGGGGAAGGGATCCTCCGCCGGATCGCCGAACAGCGAGTGCTTCGCCGCGAACGAGCGCTGCCCCTTGCGAGAGGTCACGTGCCGGCCGTGCTGGGCCGGCGAGAGCTGCACGAGCAGGCCGGTCGACTCGGGGCGCGGCACGCCGGTCGCGCCGGTGCCCGGCACCTTCACGAGATCGGCGAGCAGTTGCACCGACGGGTCGACGAGGCGGAGCCCCATCGCCTTGGCGAGCCCCTCGGTCGCCTCGTTCGAGACCAGCTCGTCGGCGAGCGCCTCGAACATCAGCACGTTGCGTGGCTTGGCCCCCGCCACCGTGCTGGTGATCACCGCGCCCGCGACGCCGATCGGGTCGCCGCCGTCGATCACGTGCTGCATGAGCTGCACCATCGGATGCCACGGCGGCGCCTGGCAGTTGCGATACCCGAAGTTGAGCGCGGCCGAGCCGTTGAGCAGCGAGTAGATCGCCGGGCTGTTCGACGCGAGCTCCGTCAGGAGCGCGCCGCCCGGGACCTGCAGCACATAGGCCCTGTGGCCGGGCTCGATGCCGGCGACCAGCGATCCGAGGATGCCGCCGAGGGAGATGCCGAAGTACGCGACCCGCGTGCCGTCGAGCTTCGGCGCCTTGCCGTCGATCGCAAGCCCTTCGAGGGTGGGAGAGGCCGAGAGCACGCGGTAGAGCGTCGCGTGATCGACCGCGGCCTGGCGGAACTGGTCGCGCAGCGCCGCGAGGCGGAACAGGCCACCGAACAGGTCGGTCGGGCCCTCGTTGCCGCCGTCGCCGCTCGTGTCGGTGAAGCCGTCCGGGCCCTCGTACTTCGAAGAGGGGCGCTTGTAGTCGAACTTCTTGTCGCCGCGGGCCGTGGCCGAGCCGCCGCGCGTGCCCTGCAGCACCACCTCGATCGACACCGTCGCCCAGCCCTTGCGCGCGAACGTGTTCGCCAGCGAGAGCGCGTCGCCGCGCTGTCCACCCATGCCGTGCTGGAACACGACGACCGGGTACCCCTCGGCGGGCGCCGCCGCCTTGGGGAGGAACACCGAGACCCACACCTTCGAGGTGGGGCGGCTCGGGTTCGGCGCGACCTTGCCTGCGGCGTCGTGGAACACGGTGCCGTGCTTCGGATCGCTGTAGCCGGTGGGCGCGTCGACGAGGAAGTTCGGCGCGTCGATCGTCGCGACCCCGATCGCGCCGAGCGCGTCGTGGGGGATACCGGGGTTGTCGTCCCAGTCGGGGTCGTCCTTGCCCTCGAGCTGCTTGGGCGTGCCGAGGAGATCGTCGAGCGAGGCGTTCCACCCCGTCGGCAGCGGCGTCACCGTCGTGAAGCGCGCGGGCTGCACGGGCGCGACGTCTTCCTTGCCCCACTTCAACACCGGCGCCGCGGTGGCGTTGGCGGCCTCGCGCATGGCGAAGAAGTCGCTGGTCACGGCGCCCGTCGTGTAGACGGCGGCGGCGACGACGGTGCTCCTGTCGATGCCGAGCTTGGCGACGGCCTTGTCGATGCCGGCCTTGTAGAGCGTGGCCGCGGCGTCGGTGCGCGCACCGTCGCGGATGGCCACGAAGTCGGCCGAGGCCGCGAGCTTGGCCTGGCTCTTCTTGCCGACCAGCGCGCTGGTGAGCAGCGCGACGATCCTGTGCTTCTCGGGCAGCACGGTGCCGCGGCTCGTCTGCACCGCGAGCATGGGCTGGGTCTCGCTCGAGGAGTTCAGCGCGCCGTCGTCGTTCCACGCCGCGCGGCAGTCGAGCACCGTGCCGGCGTCGACGTCGACCAGGTAGACCGGCGCGTCCTTGCCCTGACAGTCGCCCTTCTTTCCGGTCGGGAGCTTGCTCGCGTCGGGGGCGTCGCCGGTCAGCGCGAACAGCGCGCCCCCGTAGACCCCGAACCCGTGCGTGGCCGCGAGCGCTTCGGACAGGTACTTGGCGCCGTTGCTCGACGGCACGAGCTTGGCCACGCCGCCGGTCGCCGAGGCCGAGATCGTGCCCTTGTCGTCGAGGAGGAGGTCGCTCGGGAACGGCACGGACACGAGGTCGGCCTTGCCGGTCGCCGGCAGGTCGAACACCGCCGAGAACGTGCTCGCCGGGGTGCCCGCCGGCGGCGGGTCGTCCTTCGAGGAGCAGCTGGTCGTGGCGGTCGGGACGAGGGCGGCGAGCAGGAGACCGAAGCGGAGCGAAGGGCGGAGCATCGACGCGCAGTCTTCGCTGGCGCTCCGCTCGCCGCAAGCTCACAGCTCGCGGAGGAATCGTAGGATGTGCTCCGACACCGCGCGCGGGTGCTCGAGGTGCGGCGAGTGGCTGAAGCCCTCGGGCTCCAGGATCTTGGCGTGCGGCGGCAGGTACTTGCGGAACCACGCGAGCGCGCTCGGCGGGAGCAGCCGCTCCGACTTGCCCCACACGAGGGTCACCGGCATGGGCAGCGATCCGAGCTTCGCCTCGTCGGCCGCGTGATCGGCGCGCGCGCCCTCGAGGAGCTCGCGCACCACCTTGCGGGTGAGGAGTGGTCCGAGCTCGTGGACCACGAGGCGGAGGAACCACGGCTCGCGATGGTAGATGCGACCGGCGAACGCGCGCGCGTCGTCGCTGGTGCGGATGTCGAAGTTGCGGACCAAGGTCTCGAGCTCGTGCTCCTCGATGCGCGCGCCCGCGGGCGACACGAGGAACAGGCCGCGCACGTTCTCGGGGCGCTCCATCGCGTAGTGCATCGCGACGGCGCCACCGAGCGAGTTGCCGACGAGCACCGAGGGCTGCTCGATGAGGTGGTCGAGCGCGGTGCCAGTGGCCTCGAAGAGCACCTCGGGCGTGAGCTGCCGAGACGGCTGGTCGCTCGCGCCGTGGCCGGGGAGCTCGAGCGCGACGACGCGGCGCACGTGGTGCCGGAGCCGCGCGAGCACCGGCGCGAACGGCGGGGCCGCCGTGCCGATGCCGTGGATGAAGATGACCGCCGGCAGCTGCCCGTGACCCCAGGCGTCGTACACGTGCACGCGGCCGACGGGGGTCGACACGAAGCGACTGACGTGGCCGCGCCGGTTGAGGGTCAGACGACCGAGGCGCTCGAGCGCGGGGAGGATGCGAGGGGTCACGCGGGTGCGCCAGGGTAGCCCAACGGTGGAGGGCCGCTAACGCGGAACTTCGACGGGCGGCTCGGTCGGGAGGCCGCGCGGATCGGGGCAATTCGGACAGGGCGGCGGCAACGGCCCTGGGTGCTTGGCCGGGTCGGCCGGGACCACGACCGCCGGATGCTGCGGGACGGTCGTCGGACCGGCGTCGGGCGCCACGACGAAGAACGCCGGCGGCGCGGGCTCGGCGACCGTCACCGCGACGGGGGCCGGCTCCCGGACGGTGTCTGCGTTCGGTGCGTCGACCGTCTCGGCCGCTCCGCAGAACGTCAGCGCGGGGATGGTGAGCAAGAGGGCGAGCGCCTCTCGAACCCTCGGCGTGTGTGCCATGGGACCCTCCTTTCGAAGGACGATCGAGGGAACGAGCAGTTCATGTGCCAGTCGATATCGCCTGCTTCCCGCGCATCGACACTCGCGTGACGCTGCACGAGGTGCGCGTTCACGCGGGAACCACGTCTCGTCGGCGTCCTTCCTCGGGCGACTCACCCAATAAGCTTTGCGGCCGCGCGGCGACACGTTACTCGCGCTCCCATGGCCAGGGTCCCGATGGACGAGGCGAAGGTGGCCCAGTGTCGGGCCCTCGCACAGCAGATCGCCGACGACGTGCAGGGGTACGTCGACCGTCACACCACGGTCGGCGTGGAGCGCGTCACCCTGCGCGCGCTGGGCGTCACGGGGGTCGACGATCAGGGGGTCCCGCTGGTAAACCTGTTCGTCGACAAGCTGCACGCGGCCGGCGCGCTCGGCCTCGGCGCGTGCGCCGTCCTCGGGCTCTCGGTGACCCGCCACGGCGGCGACCTGCAGGACGCCGCCGAGCGCATCGCGTTCGGGCCCGAGCTCGAGCACCTGCTCCCGAAGGGCCACGGGCCGAAATCCCCGTGCCCGCCGCTCTCCGCCGCCGACCACGCCGCGGCCCTCGCCGTCCTCGCGGAGCCGGTCGCGGCCGCCCTCGCGCGCATCGACCAGGCCCGGCACAAGAAGGAGACCCTGCGCGCGGCCTACCCGGCGACGGCGCAGCCGGGCACTCCCCTCAAGTACGTGATCGTCGCGACCGGCAACATCTACGACGACGCGGTGCAGGCCAAGGGCGCCGCCCACGCCGGCGCCGACATCGTCGCGGTCATCCGCGCGACCGCGCAGTCGCTCCTCGACTACGTCCCCGAGGGCGCCACGACCGAGGGGTTCGGCGGCACGTTCGCGACCCAGGAGAACTTCGCCATCATCCGGCGCGCGCTCGACGAGGCCACCGTGCGCCAGGACCGCTACGTCCGGCAGACCAACTACTCGAGCGGCCTCTGCATGGCCGAGATCGCCTGGATGGCGGCGGTCGAGCGGCTCGACATGCTGCTCAACGACGCGATGTACGGGATCCTGTTCCGCGACATCAACATGTGCCGCACGTTCGTGGACCAGTACGTGTCGCGCCGGATCATCGGCCGCGCCGGGATCGTCATCAACACGGGCGAGGACAACTACCTCACCACCGCCGACGCGGTCGAGCGCGCGCACACCGTGCTCGCCTCGCAGTTCGTCAACGAGGCCTTCGCCCACCGCGCGGGGCTCCCCGACGAGCTCCTCGGCCTCGGCCACGCCTACGAGATCGACCCTAGCCGCCCCGACGCGTTCCTCTTCGAGGTCGCCCAGGCGCAGCTCGTCCGTCAGGTGTTCCCGCGCCACCCGATCAAGTGGATGCCGCCGACCAAGTTCAAGACCGGCGACATCCTCCAGGCCCACGTGCACGACGCAATGTTCAACCTGGCGGGCGTGATGACCCACCAGAGCATCGAGCTCCTCGGCATGTTCTCCGAGGCCATCCACAACCCGCTGCTCATGGACCGCTACCTGTCGCTCAAGGCCACGCGGTACGTGTTCGGCACCGCCAAGAGCCTCGGCGACGAGATCGAGTGGAAGGCGGGTGGCATCGTGGAGCAGCGGGCGGTCCAGGTGCTCGACGAGACGCTCGCCATGCTCACCGACGTGGCGAACAAGGGCATCTGGACGGCGATCTCCGAGGGCGCCTTCGCCGACGTCAAGCGCACCCGCGAGGGTGGCAAGGGCTTCGCCGGGATCGCCGCGAAGGCCGAGGGCTACGCGAACCCGTTCCTCGACGCGCTCGAGCGGTGAGCACGCTCGCCCCGCTGGGGCTCACCCGCACGGCGACCGCGGTCCTCGAGGCGCGGGGGCACACCGACCCGATCGCCACCCGCGCGTTCCTCGACCCGAAGCTCGCCGATCTCACGCCGCCGCACGCCATGGTCGACCGCGAGGCGGCCGTCGACCGGCTGGCCCACGCCGTCCGCAAGGGCGAGCGCGTGGTGGTGTTCGGCGACTACGACGTCGACGGCATCACGGCGACGGCGGTGCTCGCGAGCGCGCTCACGGCCCTCGGCGCCCCGCCCCTCACCGTGCTCGCTTCGCGCTACGACGGCGGCTACGGGTTTTCGGCGCGCGCGCTCGAGCGCGTGAAGGCGCGGGGACCCGCGCTGCTCGTCACGTGCGACTGCGGCTCGAGCGACGCGCCCCGCCTCGCCGCCCTGCGCGAGGCCTCCATCGACGCGATCGTCATCGACCACCACCTCGTGCCGGAGGGCGGGCTGCCGGTGCGCGCGTTCCTCAACCCGCACCGCCCCGAGTGCGGGTTCCCGTTCAAGCACCTCGCCTCGGTGGGCCTCGCGCTCAGCGTCGCGGCGGGTCTGCGCGCGGCGCTCGGTGCGGCGCTCGATCTGCGCCCGCTGCTCGACCTCGTGGCGCTCGGCACCGTCGCCGACGTGGCGCCGCTCGAGGGCGACAACCGCGCGCTCGTCCGCGCGGGGCTGCGCCGCATCGAGACCGCGCCGCGCCCCGGCGTCGAGGCGCTCGTGGAGGCGGCCGGCCTGCGCGCCGGTGCGTCGGTCGGTGGCGAGGACGTGGCCTTCAAGCTCGCGCCACGCATCAACGCCCCCGGGCGCCTCGGCGCCCCCGATCTCTCGTTGCAGCTCCTGCTCTCGACCGACGTGAGCGCGGCGCGGGTCCTGGCCGCGCAGGTCGAGGAGGTCACCAAGCTCCGTCGCACGGTCGAGCGCGACGTCCTCGAGCAGGCGCTCGCCGAGGTGGAGCGGACGGAGCAAGGCGAGTCGCCGGCGATCGTCGTCGGCGGTGAGGGCTGGAACGTGGGTGTGGTCGGCATCGTCGCGGCGCGACTCGTCGATCGCTTCCAGGTGCCCGCGATCGTGATCGCCTTCGAGGGCGACGAGGGGCGAGGCTCGGCGCGCGGGCCCAAGGGGGCGCGGCTCTACGACGGGCTGGTCGCCAGCAAGGAGACGATGCTCGGGTTCGGCGGCCACCAGGCCGCCGCGGGCGTGCACCTGCGTCGCGATCGCCTCGACGCCCTGCGGGAGGCGTTCGCCGCCGCGCACGCCCACCTGCCGCGCGCGATGCGGGGCGCGGCGCCGCGGGTCGACGCCGAGCTCGACCCGGTCGACGACCTGTCGCGCGTGGTGCGTGACCTGTCGTTGTTCGAGCCGACCGGAGAAGGGCAGCCCTATGTGCGGCTGCGCGTCGCCGATGCGCGGGTCGTCTCTGCGCGCATCATGAAGGCCGAGCACCTGCGGCTCGTGGTCGATCACGGGGGGCGCCTCGTCGACGCCTTCGGCTACGGCCTCGCCCACCTCGGGATCGGCGTCGGCGACCACGTCGACCTCATCGGTAGCCTCCGTCGTGACGCCTACCGAGGCGGCTCTGCCGTAGAGTTGAGGGTGCTCCACGCGGCCCGGCGAGGCGCCTGAAAATCATTTTCGTGACGTATGAGTCCTCTTCGGTGGGTGTGGCATCGGACCCATATCCCCATGAAATCGAACCGAACCGAAGAAGTCAGCGGGAGCGAAATCACCACCGAGACCCCGGTCGTTCGCAAGAAGCAACGCCGTGGCTTCGCCGCGATGAGCCCCGAGAAGCAGAAGGAGATCGCGAGCCTCGGTGGCAAGGCTGCCCACGCCAAGGGCACCGCCCACGAGTTCTCGCCCGAAGAGGCTCGCACGGCGGGCCGCAAGGGTGGGCTGGCCGCGCAGCGCGCGCGGACCCCGAAAGACGACTGACCACGCAGGACTGGAGCGACCTCATCCGTTGCAGGGGATGCACGGCTGAGCGACCTTGTAGGTCCGAGTGCGCGGGCAGTGGACGCGTCGAGCGAGGGACAACGTCACGGACAGTGGGCGACCGGATCGTCGTCGTCGCACGGGCGCTTGTCGACGCAGGCGCTCATCGCGGCGATGCGCGCGGGTCGCACCGCCGAGAGCAGGCGTGCAGACGCCTTCCGCGAAGCCACCACCTCGTCCACGCAGGTGTCGGTCACCGCTTCGCTCCCTCCGTGACAGCGCGCCTCGCGCGAGCAGAGGGCGGTGGCCAGGGTGCGCAGAGGACCATCCCCGACCGCCCCGTGCACGACGTCCACGGCTGCCGCAAAGCACAGCGTCACCCGCTGCCGCTTGGTCGGACCGTCCATGCTCGCGCACATCGCGAGCTCGGTCTCCACGCAGGAGACGTAACCGCCGTGCACTTCGGGGCGCAGGCCTTCGCGCTCCTTGCCGCACGAGAGGACGCAGTCGGCCGGTGGCGTGCCGCAGCGTTCGAGCGCCGAGCACAGGCGCGGACACGCGTCGGTGTCGGTCGGAGGCGACACCGGCTTCGTCCCGACCGTCGACCCTGCGCACGACGCGAGCAGCCCGACGGTCCAGACCAGCCTGTGGAGCGCGTGGCTCAGGGCGCCTCCGCTGCCTTGGCCATGAGGTCGTCGATGCATCGCTGCATGTCGGCGTCAGCCGTGGGCTTGCGCAGGTCACAGGCGACGGCCCCGAGGCAGCGCACCACCTCGTCCACCTTGCCCGGACGCAGCGAGCCGTACAGATACCCCGACTCCTCCGTGTCGCGGATCTTCCCCTTGGCCTCGCCCAGGCACTTGCCCGCGCTGAACGGCCCGACCACACCGCAGGCCTGCGTGCGATCGCAGTAGGCCTTGGCGAACAGCTCGACGTTCTCGGCGTCCTTGGCGGCCTTCTCGGCCGTGGCGTCGAGCACGCACTTGCCGATCAACGGCTTGCGCGCGGCCGGGTCCTTGTCGTCGCAGACCGGGGGCGCGCTCTTCTCGACGCAGGCGACCATGGTGGCGAGGACGTCGTCGAGGAGCACGCGGGCCATCGGCAGACACCGCTGCTTGCACACCGCGAGGTCCCCCCCGCACCTGGTCTCGACGCTGCACGCGCGCGCACAGGTGGAGACCTCGACCGGGACCGCGGCCTTCGTCGAGGTGCTCGCGCTCGGGGCGGGGGTGACGGGCGGCTTGCCGTCGGCACCCGGGTGACACCCGCCCACCCCGAGGTACGAGAAGACGGCGACCAGACCGACGAGAGCCGTCACGAGAGACGAGTGGCGCACGGTCGGACGGTAGACGGGCCCCGTCGCACCGTCGATGGGGATCCGATAACGTGCGCAGCCCATGAGCAGCTTCCTCCCGCCGCCGAAGCCGCGCCCGCGCGAGGCCACGGTCCACGCCGCCGGCCCCTCGACCCGCTCGGTGCACGCCGGCGTGGGCCGCCCCGAGCGCTTCGACGCGGTGCCGACGCCGATCGTCGCGACGTCGACCTACACGTTCGCCGACTCGGCGGAGCTCGCCGCCCACATGACCGGCGAGCACTCGGACCCGCACCGCGAAGAATATGGACGTTATGGAAACCCGACGGTGCGCGCGCTCGAACAGCGCCTCGCCGCCCTCGAGGATCCGACCGGCAAGGCGGAGTGCGCGGCGTTCGGCAGTGGCATGGCGGCGCTCACCACCACGCTGCTCGCGCTCCTGAAGCAGGGCGCACACGTCATCCTGTTCCGCGACGGCTACCGCCGCACGCGCCAGTTCGTGGTGAAGACCCTGGCCGCGTACGGCGTCGAGCACACCATCGTCGAGCCCGGCGATCTCGCGGCGGTCGAGGCCGCGATCCGGCCGGAGACGCGGCTGGTCGTCGGCGAGTCGCCGACCAACCCCTACCTGCACTGCACCGACCTCGCGGCGCTCGCAGCGCTCGCCAAGGCGCGGCGGATCAAGACCGTCGTCGACAGCACGTTCGCGACGCCGATAGACCTGCAGCCGCTCGGCCTCGGGATCGACCTCGTCGTGCACAGCGCCACCAAGTACCTCGCCGGTCACCACGACGTGCTCGCCGGCGCGGTGGTGGGCTCGCGGGCGCTCGTCGGGTTGATCCGCGATCTGCGCGGGGTCCTCGGCGGCGTGCTCGATCCCCACGGAGCGTTCCTCGTCGCGCGGGGCCTCAAGACCCTCGCGGTGCGCGTGGAGCGCCACGATCGCACGGCGATGGCGGTCGCCGAGATGCTGGCGGCGCACCCCCGCGTGGCCGAGGTGTTCTACCCGGGCCTCGTCAGCCACCCCACGTACGCCATCGCCCAGGCGCAGATGACCGGGTTCGGCGGGGTCGTGAGCTTCCGGTTGAAGACCGACCCGCACGGGCAGGGGCACGAGAGCCCGCTCGCGGTCACGAGCCGCGTGGTCGACGGGTTCCAGCTCGCGCGCATCGCGCCGAGCCTCGGCGGGGTCGACACGCTCGTCGAGCAACCCGCGATCATGAGCTACTACGAGATGACCCCGGAGCAGCGGGCCGCGGCGGGGATCGCGGACGATCTCATCCGCCTCGCGGTCGGGATCGAGGACGAAGCCGACGTGCTGGCCGACGTGCAGCGCGCCCTGGAGGCCCCGTGAGCGACCGACCGACGAGCACCGATTGTGTCCACGCGGGCGACCGCACCGACCCCGCCACGGGCGCGGTCGAGGCGCCCATCCACCTCGCGAGCGCGTTCGCGTTCGACGACGCCGCGCAGTCCGCGGGGGCGTTCGCCGGCGAGAACGACCACCTCATCTACGGCCGCTGGAAGAATCCGACGGTGGCCGCGCTCGAGGCCAAGGTCACGGCCCTCGAGGCCGGCGAGGACGCCTGCGCGACCGCGAGTGGGATGGCGGCCATCTCGGCGGCGATCGTCACCCTCTGCGAGGCGGGAGACCACGTCGTCGCGCCGCGCTCGATGTACGGCGAGGCCGCGCGGCTCCTGCGCGAGCGGCTGCCGCGGCTCGGGATCACCACCACGTTCGTCGACCAGACGGACCCGGCCGCGTGGCAGGCGGCGATCCAGACCCACACGCGCCTCGTCTACGTCGAGACGCCGGCCAACCCGACCCTGCAGCTCACCGATCTCGCGGCCGTGGCGGGGCTCGCGCGCGAGCGGGGCCTCTACTCGCTCTGCGACAACACCTTCGCGACGCCCTTCGCGCAGCGGCCGCTGGCCCATGGGTTCGACCTCGTCGTCCACTCGATGACCAAGCAGATCGGCGGCCACGGCGACGCGATCGGCGGCATGGTCGTCGGCCGGGCCGACCTCGTACGCGAGGTGAAGGAGGTCGCCGTCAAGTCGTTCGGCGGCATCCTCTCGCCGCTCTCGGCCATGCTGATCGCGCGCGGGGCGCGGACGTTCGTGCTGCGCGCGCGGCAGTCCAACGCCACGGCGCTCACCCTCGCCCGCGCGCTCGAGCGCCACCCCGCGGTCGCGCGCGTCCACTACCCGGGGCTCGCGTCGCACCCCCAGCACGCGCTCGCGGTCCGGCAGATGGGCGCGTTCGGCGCGATCGTCGCGTTCGAGCTGCACGGAGACCTCGAGGCCGGGCGCGCGGTGCTCGAGCGCTGCCGCCTGCTCACGCACGCCGTCAGCCTCGGCGACGTGCGCTCGCTCGTCACCCACCCGGCCTCGACGACGCACTTCTCGATGCCCGCCGAGGCGCGCCGGGCCGCCGGGGTGTCCGACGGGCTGCTCAGGGTCAGCTGCGGGATAGAGGAGACCGAGGACGTGGTCGCCGATCTGATGCAGGCGCTCGGCTAGGTTCCGGTGGCGCACCACTGCTGCAGGCGCAGGATCCCGGCCGGGTCGAGCCAGAGGACCATGCTCTCACCGCTCTGGAGCTTGAGCACGGCGAGGTCCCACTTCACCATCTGGCCCATCGCGTTGTAGGTGCTCTCGGCGGCCTTGCGCGCCTTCGCGAGGTTCGGGTCCGCGCCGAAGGCCTGGTCGGCGAGCACGAGCGCCGGGCGTTCTTGCGCGGTGAACGACTCGATCGGGCGGTAGCCCATGTCACCCGTGCTGACGTCGTACTTCACGTCAGAGTCGGGCATGGGCTCGCCGGCGACGACGAGCCGGTTCTGCGAGGTGATGGTGAGCTCGACGCCACGGCCGCGGTAGGTGGTGTTGGTGAGCGCGTCGCCGACCTGCTGCCAGCCGCTGCGTCCGGTGCCGGTGAGCGGGCCGATGTAGAACTGCCCGCGGAACACCTTGGTGAGATCGGTGGACTCGGTCGGGCCGAGGCCGAACTTGAGCTGCGTCGCGCGCTGGGCCATCGCCGCGTAGCCACCCGCGTTCTTGACCTTGCGGAAGTACCAGAAGTAGTACCCGCCGATCACGAGGGGGACGAACAAGAACATCAAGTACTGGACGGGTTCCATGGCGCGCATTGTCGCCCAGGATGTGCTCCCGAGCGATGGCCGCTTTGTGCCACCCTCAGGCAATTGCTCTTGTCGCTCCCGGACCGTCCCCGTCCGGTCCTCCGCTCCCCATTCGCGCGGCGAGCCCGAGGGCCACCGAGGTGAGCTGATCGCCTCCTCGTCCGCGGAGCTTCTCGGCGCCGAAGCGGCGCTCGAAGGCCCCGACGACCGAGGGGACCAGGGAGGTCCCGCCGGTCATGAAGACGGCGTCGACGTCGGTGGGGCGCGCGTTCGCCTCGGAGAGCAGCGCGTCGAGCGAGGCCTCGATGGTGCCGCGAACGTCGGCGGTCCACGCCTCGAAGGCCGCGCGCGAGACGGGTTCAGAGAGCGCGATGGGCCCGTCGACGAACGACAGTTCCGTCACCTCTGCGCGCGAGAGCCGCACCTTCGCGCCCTCCACTGCGCGGAACAGCGGCAGGCCGAGGTCGTCCTCGACGACGTGGAGCAGTGCGCGCAGCTTGTCGGGCTCCTCGGCCTGGATCCGCAGGTGGTGGAGGAGCTCGAGGGTGCGCTGCGAGCGCAGGAACGAGAGGTGGTGCCAGCGCCGCAGCTTGCCGTAGATCCAGGGCGGCACCTCCATCGTGCCGCCGTTGCCGGGCAGGCGATAGCGCGACCCACGCCCGAGGGTGGGGGTGATCGCGTGGTGCACGAGCTCGGCGTCGAGCGCGTCGCCCGCGAGCCCCACGCCCCCGTGGCCGTGGACGAAGCGACCCTGGGCCGTGCCTGCGCGCAGGCGTGAGGGCCCCACCTCGACGAGGCTGAAGTCGCTCGTGCCGCCGCCGAAGTCGGCGACCAGCACGAGCTCGTCGTGGTCGAGCTGGGACTCGTAGTGGAACGCCGCGGCCAGGGGCTCGAGCTCGAGGGTGGGCGGCGGCAGCCCGGCGAGGCGCACCGCCTCCTCGAGCCGCGCCACGGCGAGCGCGTCGTGCTCGGGGGCCTCGGCGCCGACGTAGCGCACCGGACGGCCGACGACGATCTGCTCGATGGGCGCGCCGTCGGAGAAGCATGCGCGACCATCACGGAACACGAAGCCCGCCGCGGTGAGCAGCTTGCGGAGGAACACCGCGACGAGCTCGGGCAGGCGGTAGGTGCGCCCGAGGATCTGCGTGCGATCGACGAGCGGGCTCGCGAGGTGCGACTTGATGGACTGCACGAAGCGGCAGCCGCCGTGCGCGGCGCGCTCCATCGCGGGCTCGCCGGCGAGCGGCTCCTCGCCCTCGGCGAAGGTGAGGACGGTGCGCCAGGTCGCGCGCCCCGAGACCGGCAGGATGCGCGCGGCGCTGCCGTCGTGGAGCGCGAGCGCGCTGTTGGTGGTGCCGAAATCCAGGCCGAGTCGACGCATGGACACCTCCGCGCGTTGCCCGAGGGTGGGCAACGAGATCGAACGGGCGCGCGCCGGAAGGACGTCGACGACGTCCGAGACACCCATGCGCGCACCCTGCATCGACGAGGTCGATGTCGTCACTTGTGCCTGGCACCCAGCGGAGGATCCGCGCGGCTGGCGTGACGTTCGCTGTACGAAAGGGTCGGCGGTGGTAGCGGGCGACGAGGACGCTGTCAAACGAGGGTAGGGGGGCATGTAGGTGGTGTTGCGCACGCGGACCGGTTGCTCTCTTCGCCCCGCTCGCGGGTAGGATGGGAGGATGCGCTTCCGTTCCGCTCCCCTCGTCTTGGCTTCGCTGCTCCTGAGCGCCTGCGCGGCGACCGGAGAGGACTTCGAGACCGTCGTCAGCGACGCGGGACGCAAGGACACGGGCCTCAAGGACGCCGACCTCGTCGACACCCCCACCGACGGTTCGGGCGACACGAAGGTCGACACCGGCACTGGGCCGGACACCGGCGCGGCGATCGACAGCGGGACGAGTCCAGACACCGCACTCGTCGACACCGGCCTCGGGGACACGGGGACCCTCGACACCGGGACGCCGGACACGGGCACGCCGGACACGGGGACCCCCGACACGGGCACGCCGGACACGGGCACGCCGGACACGGGCACGCCGGACACGGGCCCGCCCGACACGGGGATCACCGCGAGCTTCATCTTCCCGACCGCCACCGACACGGCGGTCATCTCGAAGGATCCGTACTTCTGGAACCTGGGCGACTACTACCAGGGCGTGCGCACGACGGCGCTGGCCTCGGCGACCTCGTTCTCGTCCAGCATCGGTCTCAGCAACTCGATCACCTGCGGGTCCCTCACCGTCGACGTCTCGCTGAACGGCACCAAGATCGGTGGGCTGACGATCACCGCCGGGACGAGCCCGGTGCCGGCCAACTTCACCTTCCCGGCCATCACGGGCCCGACCTACACGATCCGCTATCGAGCGACGAAGACCGTGGAGAGCGGCTGCGGCTCGGTCACCTTCAACGAAGGTACGTCGACCGTCACCCTGAAGTGAGAAAGGCCCGGAGCCGAAAGCCCCGGGCCCTCCGCGAAGCCTACCCGGTCACTTGCAGGTGGCCGGATCGCTGATCTTGCAGACGCCGTCGACGCACTTGGCGGGGGCGATGCAGCCCGGACCTGCGCCGAGCCCGTCGCCCGCGACGCAGGCCGCGCCGTCGGCCGCCGCGGGCGCGCACGTGCCGGTGAAGACGCCCTTCGCGACGTCGACACCCTTGCAGTAGCCGCCCTTGTCGCAGAGCGTGATGCTCTTGATCGTCGTGCCCTCGAGCGTGATGCCGCACGCACCGCCCGCGCCGCTGGCGAAGGTGAACTTCTGGCACTTGTTGCCGAGGCACGCGAGGTTCTTGGTGAAGTCGCACTTGGGCGCGGTGGCTTCCTTGTCGTCGCAGGTCGCGCCCTCCGTGGTGAGGTGGGCCTGGCAGGTGCCGCCGATGCAGGAGAGCTGCTGGCCACACGGCTTGTCGGCGCTGCAGGCGCCGCCCGCGGCGACCGGCTTCTGACACTTGCTGTTCACGCACTTGAGGCCGTCGGGGCAGTCGTTGGCCGCGCACGCGGCGCCCTCGCCGATCTTGGGGCTGCACGTGCCACACGTGGACTTGGACTCGTCGGTCGCGCAGAAGCCGCTCTTGCACTGCGCGTTGTCGCCGCAGACCTTGCCGTCGTCGATCGAGCCGGTGACCTGGCAGTCGGCGATCGGCACGCCGTTGAGGAAGTCGCTGCACGAGACGGCGGGGATCGTCTTGACGCACTTGTCGAGCGCGCTGCCGGTGATGCCGGTGTTCGGCGCCTTCGCGGAGCGCAGGCAGGACTCCTTGAGCCGCGACTTGCACAGCGCGACGTCACCCCAGGAGACCTGGATGTAGAACGACACGCAGCTGTTGGCCTTCTCGCAGTAGTTGGCGGCGTAGCTCGTACACCCGTCGTCCACGCTCGGTTCGGCGACCGTGGTCGACGAGGAGGAACAGCCGAAGCCGTAGGCAGCGGCGACGATGGCGAAAGCAAAGACGTGGCGCATGGAGCCCTCCCGAAATGTGGACGCAGTTGCCGTCAGCGTAGATTTGTCCAAGCGCCCACGCCACGATTTCTGTCCGGCGGCCACCCACCGCCCCCGGGCGGATTGCCGGGCGGAATGGCAGGGCGGAGATCAGAAGAGGAGACTGGCGCCGAAGCTGACGATGATGGCGGTCTTGCGGAGCGGTGTCCCGGCGACCGTGAAGTCGGAGTAGTCGTACGACACGTAGTCGCCGCCGAGGGAGAGCTCGACCTTGCTGAGGAGCCCCCCCCAGCGCTGCTGGCCCGCGCTCGGCCCGAAGGCGAAGCGCGCACCCGCCATCCAGGAGCGCATCGTGGAGAGCTCGCGGTCGCCGGTGAAGTACTTGCCGCGCGGGACGAGGTAGTAGTCGTCGCTGTAGAACGTCGCGGATCCCTGGGTGTAGTAGCGGCCACGCAGACGCAGGCGGAGGGCGTCGACGAGCACGTAGCGCTCGAGCTCGACCTCACCGGTGAAGCTCCGGATGTCCCAGGTGTCGCGGTAGGCGCGGACGCCGACGCGCAGCGCGGTCTTGATGGGCCGTAGGTAGAGGTTCGCCTTGAGGGCGACCGCCTGGCGATCGCGCACCTCGGGCACGTACTCCTGGGCCGGAGACGACACGCCGAGGTTGACCTCGCGGTACGGGTTCGACTGGAAGCCGTTGAGCACCTGTCGCGAGTAGATCAGCTGGGTCGCGAACAGGGGCGACCAGAGCTGGGTCCACCCCGCCTGGAAGGCGTCCAGCACGAGAGGGCGGGTGGTGACGGTCGGATCGGCGGTGAAGCACGCGGTGCTCTTCTCGAGTCCGCGTCGACGGGTGGGGTCGATGTCGCTCTGCACGCGATCGCAGACGCTGTCCCAGTTGCGCGCGTAGGCGATGCTGAGCTCCATGGAGCGCTGGAGGAGCTCGGTCTTGGCCGAGAAATCGACGCTGTGCGACTTGTAGTCGTTCTCCCAGCCGTAGGCGTAGCCCGCGTCGAGCGTGACGTACTTGCGCTCGATCGAGAACCCTCCGCTCGCGACCTGGCGGAAGTCTTTCACGCTCGCGGTGGTGACCGCGTCGACCCCGCGCGTCTCGTTGCGGATCTTGACCGAGGCCCCCGAGACGACGTCGGCCTGCCACCCCGCGTGCAGCCCGAACGACTCGGTGGGCTTGGCGCCGAGCAGCACCGAGGGGTTGTGCACCAGCATGTTGCCGTACGGAGCGCCCTCTCGGTACAGCGTGTAGCGCGAGTCGAACGAGACGACCTCGCCCCGCGGGGAGCCCTCCGCGGTGAACACCGTGAGCCCCGCAGCGAACGCGACGAAGGCCGACCATGATGGGGCCCGGCGGGTGTTGGGGCGCGGCCGAATCAGTTGCATCCGCACCCACCGCCCGCGACGCCATCACCCCCGAACGAGCCCTCGCGATTGTCGATCGCGTGGCGGAAATGCGCCTGCTCCACCGCGTCGTGACCGTTGCCCCCGAAGCGCATGATCGGGTCGGAGAGGACGCCACGCTGCTGCGGCTTCACCGTCACGCAACCCGCCGCGCCGACGAGCAGCGCAAGGAGCACGCCGACGCGGAGGGCCATCGAGGGAGCATGCTTCGTGGAACGGCGCGACATGGACTCTCCTCAGAAATACACGCCGAGGCCGGCGAGGTACGTCTGCATGTTCTTGAAGCGATTGGGGGTGAACAAGGTGAGGTTGGTGGCCTCGATGCGGACGAGGATGCGTCCCCGCAGGCCGAACAGGAAGCCGCCGCCGGCGCGGGCCACGAAGAGGTCGTCCTTCGAGGGCGTCAGCGCGTCGGCGTTGGTGCGGCTCCATAGGTAGCCGCCGCCGAGGCCGACGTAGGGATCGATGGCGAGGTCGGGCAGCAGGTGGACGACCGCCCAGCCGCCGACCTGCGTGAGCGAGCCGTCGTCGGTGCGCGAGATCCCCGCGTAGGGCTCGAGCGCGATGGTGGGTGAGAGCACCACAGCGGGCCGGATCTCGAAGTAGCCATCTGCGTAGTTGTAGAACGTGCCGCCGTTGCGGCTCGCCACGGTGCTGCCGAGCACTCCGGCGAGGATCGCGAGGCCGCCACGGGCGCCGAGCAGGGGAGGGGGCGCGAAGAAGCCCGGCTTGCTGGGCTTGTCCGTGTCGCCGGGCTTGACGGCGTAGACCTCGACGTCGTCGCCGAGCACCCACCCCGTGCGACCATCGGCCAGCACGAGCTTGAGCCAGAACTGGTCGCTGCCGCGGCGGTCGACGATGACCGTCTCGCCCCGCTCGAGGGCGGCGATCACCCGGTAGCTCGTGCCAGGCCCGCTGCGCACCTCGGCCCGCTCGACCACCACGCGGGCGAAGGCGTCGACCTCCTCGGCCGCGGCGGCGCGAGGCGTGGTGCAGATGCCAGCGACGGTGCCCGAGAGCGCGACCAGCAGGGCCGCGAGCGAAGCGCCCCTCATCGAGCCCCCGCGATCCACTTGCGGATGAGATCCGCCTCGACCGAGGTGCTCGCGAAGAGGACCTTGTGGGCCGAGGCGCCGATCGGTCGCCGCAGCAGCGGAGAAGACTCGATGTCGCGGTTCACGCGCAGCGAGGACGCGGTGTAGTTCGCACGCTCGGCCCCGCTGATCTTGGAGGGGTCACTGGGCTTGCCGCTCGTGCAGAGCACGGGGCTGTCTACCACCTGCAGACGCATCGGGGTGGCGGTCGAGTGACAGCCGGTGTCGCTGCCGTCGCCGGTGGCGCACTTCTTGGCGTTCAGCACCTGCGGCTGGATGACGCAGTAGAAGTAGTTCTCGTCCGGCTTGACGTCTCGCACGCCCTCGTAGGTGCCGGGGTCGACGGTCCCACAGCCGACGGTTCCCCCGATCGATACCCCGAACACGAACGAGGCCGCGAGGCCTCGCCTGGCACGGCGGCTCCCAAGAGCGTGACCCACGGAATGAACATACAAGGCAGCCGCGGCCGTTGTCCAAGCCTTCGCGTGGGTGTAACCCTGGCCGGATGGGAACAGAGGGGCGGATGCTCGCTCGGCTCGAGGCCGCGGCGCTCCTATCCTCTTTCGTCGTCCACGAGCTGAACAACGCTTTGACCGAGGCCTCGGGCAACCTGGAGTTGCTCTCGGACGACATCGGCGCGCTCGCCGCCGGCGGGCCACGAGGCGAGGCCGGGCGCGAGGGCACGCCCGACCCGGGTGAGCTCCTGCTCTCGATCCGCGGGGTCGAGCACGGTCTCGTGGGGATCCGCGGCGTGATCGCCGTGGTCCGCGGCCTCTACCGCGTCGAGCCGCAGGCCCCGGGCGAAGACCCTCGCCTGGTCGCCGAGCTCGCGCTCGCGCTGGCCAAGCCCGACCTCGAGGGCGTCACGATCGTCCGCCGCTACCAGCGGGCCACGGTCTACGCGAGCCCCCGGGAGGCCGTCGAGCAGACCCTTCGCTCGATCGCCCGCCTGATCGACGAGGGCGTCACCTCCATCGAGGTGACCACGTCCGAGCGCGGAGTGGCGGTCGAGCGCGGCGGCTAGCGGACGAGCGAGAGGCGAGGGCGACCCGGCACGGCTTCCAGCTTGGACTGCGCGCCGAACGCGGCGACGTGACCGGACTCCTCGGCGACGTAGACGTCGCAGCGCTCGTCGACCCGCAGCAGGTCGGGCACGAGGTCGCTCGTGACGACCCCCACGATCGCGCCATCCGAGGGGCGGAGCACGCGCACGCGATCCTGGGGGACGAACAGGGCTCCCGCGCGCAGCACCGGCTCGAGCCGTCGCGGCGCGTCGCCGTGCACGGGGGTCTCGAACACGTGGCGCCAGGCCGTCGAGCCGTCGCGCGCGACGATCGCGCTCACCTCGCCGGTCGGGAGATTGAGCACCACGCGGTCGTCGATCCCGAGCGCGGAGGTGCCGGGCGGGAAGGTCCCCGGCGGGAGCGACCAGGCCTCGACGCCGCTCGTCTGATCGATCGCCGAGAGCCCGATCCCGCGACGATCGCGCGTGACGACCACCACCAGGCGGCCGAGCGGCATCGGCGCCGACTCGGTCGCCACGGCGCCCTCGAGGATCCGCTCCCAGCGACGCGCGCCCGAGAGCGCGTCGAGGTGGTGCAGGCGGGCGAGGCCGCCCGGCTCTCCCGCGACGACGAACAGCTCCTCGCGCTCGATGGCCGCCGGGGCGGCGAAGCGCAGGCGATCGCGGATGCGCCACACGACGCGCCCGTCGACGGCGTCGAGCGCGACCAGCTGCGCCTCGTCGCTCGAGACGACGAGGAGGCGGCCCGCGCGACGCACGCGCACCGGACCGGGCCGCGTCATCGTGTAGCGCCACCGCGGCGCGCCGCTCGTGAGATCGTAGGCGCAGAGGTGTCGGTCGCCGTCCGTCGCGACGAGCAGGCGAGGCAGGCCTGGCGCGATGATCGTGCAGGCGGCCGGGGTCCCCTTGGAGCGCGGCGCGCAGTCCGCCGTCCACACGACCGACCCGTCGCCGAAGTCACGCAGCTCGAGCCGCCCGTCGCCCCGCAGGCGCGCGAGGCCCGCCGGGGTGGGGATCTGGGTGGCGCGCACGGTCGGGGCCTTCCACAGCGTCTTGCCCGTCACGCGGTCCACGCACGCGGTCTGGCTCGCGCCCGAGAGTACGAGGCGATCGCCGCAGAGGAACGTGGCGCGCAGGTCGATGCCGGGCACCTCCGCCGTCCAGCGCGGCTCGTATTTGAGGCGGCGCAGGCTCGCGTCCGGCGCGCCGGTGGGGGCCTTGGCCTTCACGTAGGGCCGGTAGCTGTCGCGGTGCTGGTTCACGAGGTCGCTCTCGCCGAACGGTCCGACCGGCCGCGCCACGTCGCGCAGGCGCTCCGACAGCTCGCGGACGCGTCGCCGCAGCGTGAGCAGGCGCAGGTTCGAGGCCTGGGCGCGGTCGCGGCGCACGATCGTGCGCACCAGCTGACGGCCCAGCGAGACCGCCGCGTCGACGAAATCGGGCCCCTCGAGCGAGGGGAACACGTGCGTCGAGCGAGGCGCCTCGGCGTTCTCGCTGGCGACCAGGGTGAGCGAGAGCGTGCCCGCCGCGTCGAGGCGGACCCCGACGAGCGGCCCCTGCAGCGACACCTTCGTGTGGAGCGGTCGCCCGCGCTCCCAGGCGTCGAGCACCGCCTTGCCGAGCTCCACGAGGCGCTCGGTCGCGAGGAAGCCGTGCACCTCGCCGAGCTCCTGCGTGCGCCCCCGCACGACCGCGCGCATCCGACCGCGACCGAGCAGCGCGTGCAGATCCGAGGTCTCGACGACGCTGGCCTCGGGGCCCGCGTGCGCGTCCACCGAGAGCGGCAGCTCGACCCCGAACGCGCAGCGGATGCCAGGCTCGGGCTCCACCACCGCGAGGACGTCGTTGCGCGCGGGCGGCGTCGACGCGCCCGGATCGAGCTGACCGAGCGCGGCCTCGGCGCCCTCGAGCTCGGAGCGCAGGACCTCCGCGAGCGCGTCGTGGGCGTGACGGCCGGTGAGCAGGGCGGCGATGGCGGCGCGCGTGCCGGCGATGGCGTCCGCGATCGGCGTGCGCCGGTCGTGCACGGCCACGTCGGTCTCGTCGCCCGTCTTGACGAGCGAGAGCGCGAGGTCGCCCTCCCGCCGCTCGAGCCCGAGCTCCCACGGGACGTCGTAGAACCGGACGATGGCCCGCGAGCGGACCCCGCACCCGAGGTCGACCAGCGAGAGCGCGAGGTCGCGCAACACGCAGGGGGCCTGGTCCGCCGCGACGCGCGCGGTCAGGTTCACGCCACCGACCACGATGTCGATGGCGTCGCGCACCCGTGGGCGATCGGGGTTCGGGGCGTCGAGGAGCCGGAGCCGCGCGGCGCGGGCCTTTCCGGTCTCTTCGTCCAACTGCGCGTGCTCGCGGGAGAGGATGATCTCGAAGCCATTCATGCTGGACGACGACCACTCTAGGGAGGCTGCGCGAGACCACTAACTTTCCAGCTTTTCCCGCAGCGAAGTTGCTATCGGTGCGAGCATCTGCCTGCGGGCGCCGCTGAACACTCGATGCGGTTCGCGGAGATCTTGCCCAGTCGAGGACGCAGCCCAGAAACGAGACCGCCTCCCGTCCTTGGCAGGAGGGAGGCGGCGTGCATGGCGGTGTCGGAGGCTACAACTGGTGCTGCACTTGGCCCTTCGCGCCACCGGGGCCGGTGATCTTCGGCCCCTTCTTCGGCTTCTTCTTGCGCGCCGTGGCGCTCGCTCCGAAGAACTTGATGTCGATCCACTCGGTGAGCGGCGCGGCCACGAAGATCGAGGAGTACGTGCCGGCGATGACGCCGACGAACAGGGCGAGGGCGAAGTCCTTGAGCACGCCGGTGCCGAAGAAGAACATGCCGAACACGGAGAGGAGCACCGAGCCGGAGGTCAACACCGTGCGCCCGAGGGTCTCGGAGACCGAGAGGTTGATGATGTCGTGGAACGTCATCCCGCGGTGCTTGTTCAGGTTCTCGCGGATGCGGTCGTAGATGATGACGGTGTCCGAGATCGAGTAGCCGACGATGGTGAGGATCGCGGCGATCGTCGAGAGCGTGATCTCACGGCGCGTGATGATGAAGACGCCGATGACCACGAGGGCGTCGTGGAACAGGGCGAAGATGCCCCCCGGCGCGAACCGCAGGTCGAACCGGAAGGCGACGTACGCCATGATGAAGACGATGGCGAAGAGCACGCTCTTCACCGCGGCGTCGCGGAGCTGCTTTCCGGCGCGCGGACCGACCCACTCCACCTTGTCGGCGACGGGCGGCACGACGTCGGCGCCGAGCTTGGCGCGCATCTCGTCGAGGAGGAGGTCGCCCTTGCTCTTGAGCTGGACCTCGACGCGGTACTCCTTGGCCTGTCCGACCTCGTGACCCTTCTCGGTGAGATCGGCGCTCTGTCCCTTCTCGTCGGTCGACCCACGGAGCGCGACGCCCGCGCCGGTCAGCGCGGCCTTGATGCGGTCGTAGATGACCGCGTCGGGCTTCACCTCGTAGCGGATGCCGACCTTGTCGCCGCCGGGGCTGAACTTCACCTCGCTCGGGCGGGCGACCGACTCCGGGCACTGCGCCGGGTCGAGCTCGGCGTCCATGACGGTGACGCCCTTCTCGTCCACCGTGCTGCCCTTGAAGCAGAGCGCGCGGCGGATCTTGGCCATGGTGGCCTCGTCGATGCTGGAGTGTTCCTGCACCCGGATGAGGAACTTGCTCTCGCTCGGGTCGCCGAGCGCCACCACGTCGGGGCGGGAGAAGCCGGGGATCGACTCGACCGCCGCGCGGACGACGCCTGCCTCCAGGGGCTTCTTGAACTTGACCTGCAGCTCGGTGCCGCCGCGGAAGTCGGTGCCGTAGTTCGGGCCGAGCCCGATCTTGACGCCACCGACCTCGACGAACTTGCCGGGGGGCATGAGCGTGAGCACGAGCGAGCCGAGCGCGAGGACGACCGAGACGGTCACCCAGAAGCGCAGCTGCTTCATGAAGTTGATACGGGTGCCGGGCTTGATGAGCTCCATGGTCTTGTTCCTCTGAGGGCTCTCAGCCGATCAGCAGCTTCTTGGCGCGGCGCCCGAGGACCCACCAGTCGAAGACCATGCGGGTGCAGACGACGGCGGTGAACAGCGAGGCCACGATGCCGATGATGAGCGTGACCGCGAAGCCCTTGATGGGGCCGGTGCCGTACTGCAGGAGGAGCAGACCGCCGATGAACGTGGTGACGTGGCCGTCGAGGATGGCCGCGAACGCCTTGGAGTAGCCGTTCTCGACGGCCGCTCGGGCGGACCTCCCCTCGCGCAGCTCCTCGCGGATGCGCTCGTTGATCAGCACGTTGGCGTCGACCGCCATGCCCATGGTGAGCGCGAGGCCGGCGATGCCCGGGAGGGTCATCGAGGCGCCGAACGCGGCGAGCGCCGACAGCTGGAGCAGCAGGTTGAAGAGCACCGCCATGTCCGCGATGATCCCGGCGACCGAGTAGTAGGCGACCATGAAGATGAGCACGAGGCCGGCGCCGAGGAGCGCGCCGCGGAGGCCGAGGCGGATGGCGTCGGTGCCGAGCGAGGCGCCGATGCGCTGCTCGTTGCTCTTCTCGATCGGGGCCGGGAGGGCGCCGGAGCGCAGGACCATCTCGAGCTTCTTGGCGGCGTCGAGCTGCTCCTTCTTGTCCTGGTTGCTGCCGAGGGTGATCGAGGCGTGGCCGCCGCCGATCTCGGTCTGGATGACGGGCGCCGAGTCGACCTTGTCGTCGAGGATGATGGCGAACCGCTTCTTGACGTTGTCCTTGGTGACCTTCTGGAACTTGTCCGCGCCGGTCGGGGAGAACGTGAGGGCGACGTAGTACTCGAGCTGCGGGCCCTTGTTCTGGTCGGTCGCGACCTGGGCGTCGGTGATGTACTCGCCGGTGACCTCGGCGCGGCGCTCCATGTAGTAGGTGCGCCAGCCCACGGGGCCCTTCTTGCCGGTGACCGCGTCGATGTCGTCGTATTCGCCGAAGCCGACCTGACGGTCGTCGGGGACGCCGAGCGTGGCGATGTAGGCCTTCACGCGCTTGAGCGCGTCCTGCATCGTCTCGTCCTTCTTCTTGATGAGACGGAGGTAGTGGCTCGGGGCGCTCTTCGGCTGCTTGTCGGCGCCGAGGCCGACGGGGGCGAGCTCGTTCTGCAGCGTGCCGCCCTCGGGGAGGGGGTGGGCGACGTAGTCGACCTTGCCGAAGAAGTCGGCCTGGTCGTCGAGGATCTTGAACTCGAGGCGGGCCGTCTGCGAGACGATCTGCTTGATCTGCTCGAAGGTGGCCTCCTCCTCGCCGGGGACCTCGATGATGATGTCCTCGTCGCGCGTGGTGACGGCGGCCTCGCGGAGGCCGAGCTCGTCGACGCGGTTCTCGACGGTCTTCTTGGCCTGGGTGACGGCGCGCTCGCGGATCGAGGTCTCGAGCTCGAGGCGGATCTTGAAGGTGATGACCTTCGGGTCCTTGTCCGGGAACTTGATGAGCTCCTCGCTCATCGAGCCGAGGAACTTGTCGTCCACCTTGGCGGCGTCGGCCTGGTCGAGGAACTTGAGGACCAGCTTGTTGTGCTCGACGCGCTCGACGGTGAGCTTGGTCTTGAGCTTCTCCTGGACCTCGTTGGTCAGGGGCTTGTCGGCCTGGTTCATGCCGAACAGCACGGCCAGCTTCTGCCGGATCTCGTCGGCGTAGCGGTCACGCTTGTCGCGGATCGCCTCGTCGACCTGCACCGTGTAGACGAGCCGGAGGCCGCCTCGCAGGTCGAGGCCGCGGTTGATCCGCGCGCTGACGCGCGACTTGACCCAGGCGGGCGCCTTGAGCCCGACCAGAGCCTCGAGGCTCGGCCAGACCGTGACGAACGCGCCCAACCCGAGCGCGAGGATGAGGATCAGCTTCGTGTACCACCAGCGAGTCATGCGCGGTTCATTTCTTGGCGTCGGCCGGCTTGGCCTTCTCGTCGTCCTTGACGGCGTCCTTGGCAGGGGCGTCGCCTTCGTCGATGCCGCTGATGGCGGTCCTGAGCATCTCGATCCGAACGTTCTGGGCGATCTCGACGATGGCGCGCTTGTCGCGCAGCTCGATGATCTTGCCGGAGATGCCGCCCGTGGTGAGGACCTTGTCCCCCTTCTTGAGCTTGCTCTCGAGCTCCTGCTGCTTCTTCTGCTGGGGCCGGATGAGGAAGAAGTAGAAGCCCACGAAGATCAGCACCGGCAGGAGCAGGTTCATCATGCTCGAGCCACCGCCGCCGGCCGCCGGAGCACTGCCGCCACCGGCCGGTGCCGGCGCAGCGCCGCCTGCGGGGGCCCCGCCGCCACCGCCCACAGGCGCGACCTGCGCGAGGCTGGCCAGGGCGACGTCGAGTCGGACGAGGTGGGAATAGAGCGACGAGGCGTCGAGCGACATGCGATCACATTTCGGAGCGGAGGGCCCGGCCAGGTTGCCCGACAGGGGCCCGGACAGGGGGCCCGGACAGGGCCCGGACAGGGGTAGGTGCGCAGCAGTAGACCGGCGCCGACCGAGAGAGCAGCCGCGGACGGGTACAACACGATCCCCCCTCCGTCAACCGCGGGCGCGGCGATCTTGCCCGATTGCAGCCAGCTGAGCGACGTCGAGGCATGGCCAAGCAGCCCGAGAATCCCCCTGGTTCGCCGCTCGGAATCCCGCCGTCCGTCTCGGAGTCCGACCCAATCTCGCGAGAATCGCGGGAAAGCGAGGATCGCCGGACGGGCGATCGGCGGGCGTTCCTGCGTCAGACGCCAGATCGCCGCCGGGAAGACTAGCCGAGCAGGCTGTCGAGCGCCTCGAGCAGCGGCGCGGGGCGGACGGCTGCGCGGGAGACGATCGCGTGGCGGGGCACGGCACCGTGCCGCGCGAGGCGGGTCTCGACCACGGCTGGGCTCTCGCGGGTCCACACGAGCAGCGGTAGCTCCACATGTCCGGCGAGGGCGCCGAGCACCCGCTCGCTCCCCTCGTCGTCCAGATCGAAGAGCAGCACGTCGCAGGGGAGGCGATCGAGGAGGTGCGCCTCGACCTCGGCGGGCTCGTCGAGCACGACGACGTCGAAGCCGGCGCGCACGAGGATGCGCGCGAGGTTCGCCCGCCCGAACCGGTCCTGGTTCCAGACGACGACCACCCGACGGGCGGCGTCCACCGGCGGCGCCTCGAGGGCGGCGTGGAGCTGGGCCAGGCTGGCAGGCTCGTCGACGCGAACGGGTTGCAGACCGCTCGGCGCGAACGCCGGCTCGGGCTGGCGCTCGGGCACGCGGGTGGCGATGGCCATGCGGGCGGAGCTGTGGGGGTCGCCGCGCAGCCGGTCGTGCTCGGCCTCGGCCTCGAGGTCCTCGACGAAGGTGCGCACGATCCACGGGCGGGCGGGGTCGTCGAGCTCACGTACCAGGTGGGGCACGAGGTGGTCGAGGAGCTCGTCGAAGCGATCGGGCAGCTCGGCCAGGCCGGCGGCCGCGAGCCCCGCGGTCACCACCGGCATCACCCGATCCGCGTCGAGCAAGGTGCCGAGGACGCGCAGGACGGCGCGCTGCGAAGGGGTGCGTGGCACCTGGTCGGCGCGGACCCTGGGCAATCGATCGCGAGAGGCAGACACGCCCTTCCAGTGTGCCTGCGATCTTGCGGCCCGACCACCCCGCTTCGGGATGTCGGGGCGCGTCAATCTCACTGCAGCGCGTAGGTCCACCGGATTTCGACCTCCGCACCGCAGAACGGACCGAAGGTCGCCTTCTTGAGGCGGTCGGACACACAATTCTCGGCCGAGGGGTTGCCGGTGGCTCCGACGACGCGGACCTTCGAGACTTTCCCGCTCTCCTGCACGCTCACGGAAACCTCCACCGTGGTGGCGGCCTTTCCAGGCGTGCCCAGCGTGAAGCAGGTGCGGATCTCACCCTCGAATCCCTTCATGCGGGTCTGCGCGTCGACCGGGGAGCTCTCGGTTCCCGGACCGCACCGCGGCTTTCCGACGAACGCGACCGAAGGGGCTGTCACAGGCGCAGCCGGCGGCGGGGGCTCACCGCACCCCGAGAGAGAGCCCACCACGAGCACGAGCCAGGAGACGCGGGACATCGGACCAACAGAGACCAAACGGCGCCGACGAGCAAGGTGCCGGGCGGGCAGCGCTCTGGTAACAGGGGGCCATGTCGTCGACGCGCCTCACCCTGCTGATCGCCACCCTCGTGTTCGTCTCGGCCGCGCCCGCCTGCAAGAAGGAAGAGCCCGAGAAGTCGGAGTCCGACAAGGACAAGGACAAGGACGACGAGGGCAGCAAGAAGAAGAAGAAGAAGGCTGCCGACGACGACGACGAAGAGAAGAAGGACGACAAGAAGAAGAAGGCCTCGGACGACGAGGAGAAGAAGCCCGCGGACGACGAGAAGAAGCCGGCGGACGAGGAGAAGAAGCCGGAGGAGCCCAAGCCCGCGACGGCGCCGACGCCGACGCCGACGCCGACGGCTGCGGCGACCGCGGCCGCCAAACCGACCACGACCACGACCACGACCACGACCCCGACGGCGACCACGGCGCCGAAGCCCACGACCACCGCCGCTCCGCCGGCGACGACGGTCGCGCCGCCCGCGACCACCGGCAAGAAGCCGAAGATCGGCGGCGCCTGATCACTTCGTGACGGTCTTGCAGCCGACCGCGACCTGGAGCCGCCCGACGAGGCCGGCCTTGATCTGCGCGCACGCCTTGCCGTGCAGCTCGATCGTGCGGTCCGAGGTCCAGGTCCAGCCGTCGACCGGATCCTGGGGCACCAGCACTCCATCGACGAGCACGTTGGTGACGCCGGGGTCGGTGGGCGCGGACTCGAGCGTGACCACGCAGTCGTCGACCACCTTGGCGGCGATGGCCTGCAGCGCGGCCACGAACGCGTCCTGGGTGGTGGACTTCACGGCGTAGTACCGCTCGCCCACCGGCGCGCCCTCGCGGGGGGTACCGCCCGCGACCGCGAGGGCGTCGAGGTCCTTGGCGTAGGCCTCCGTGCCAGGGACGCCGAAGACGAACGTCTTGACCCCGACGCTCGCGAGCGCCGTCACGGCGGCGACGGTCGCGTCGGCGTCCACGCAGTTGAGCGGGCTGCCGTCGGCGGTGGCCTTCGGATCGCAGCAGTTGAGCGAGGGCGAGCACTTGCGGCCGTCGGCGGTGAGGTCGCCCTCGATGTTGCGCGTGCAGCGGTCGGCGGTGCACCCCGTGGTGGCGCAGTTGGGTGCCCCGTCGGTCGCGAGCAGCACGAACACGGGCCGACCGTCGGCCGCGAGCTTGGTGAGGTTGGCGGAGAGGGCGCGAAGGGTGGCCGCGGTGGGCGTGCCCCCGGCCGGCGTGACCTTGACGAGGAGGGACTGCAGGTCGTCGTAGACGTCCTTGTTGCCGGTGCTCGGGGCCCGCAGCTCCGCGCCCGCCGAGCACTGGGTGGCGCCGGCGCTCGCGGCGGGGAACACGGCCAGCGCTGGCGCGATGCGGCCGCCGAGCTTGCGCAGCACACCGGCGGTGGAGTCGAAGAGCGCGACGCGCACGAGATCCCAGCGGCTCTTGCTGCCGAGGTCCTTGGCCGTCATCGATCCCGATCGATCGAGCACCAGGTAGACGACCGGGGGCTTCTGACCGATCTCGGTGCACGCGCAGATCCCCGCGTCGACGCCGCCCGTGCAGTCGAGGGGCGCGGTGTCCACCTTCACGTCGAAATCGGAGCCGTCGGGGGGAGGCGCCGTGTCGTAGCTGGCGTCCGGCTCGACGAGGAACGGCGCGCGCTCCTTGCCGCTGCAACCGAGCGTCGCGGTCGCCGCGACCGCCCAGCAACAGAGCCCGAGGGCGCGACGCAGCATCGATCCTCAGTCTAGCGCATGCGGCCCGCGCACGCTCCCCGCGGCGGCCGCGAGGGCGGCGAGGACGGGGGTCGGCGCGTCGCTCCGCATGAGGACCTCGCCGACGAGGGCGCCGTCGACCCTGGGCAACGCCGAGAGGCGCGCGACGTCGGCCGGGGTCGAGAGACCGGAGAAGAACAGGGCACGCGGCCCGGGAGGGATCGCCGCGACCACGCGGTCCGCCCGCGCCCGATCCATCACCAGCGTCGAGAGGTCGCGGGCGTTGACGCCGAGGACGCGCGGGGAGACCGCGAGCGCGCGTTCGAGCTCCGGCTCGTCCACGACCTCGACGATCGGGGTCAAGCCGGTCGCGAGGCAGCACGCGTGGAGCTCCGCGAGGGCCACGTGGTCCAGGATGCGCGCGATGAGGAGGACCGCGTCGGCGCCTGCCCGGCGCGCCGCCTCGACCTGGACCGGGTCGATGCAGAAGCCCTTCGCGAGCAGGGGTACGGACACCGCGGCCCGCGCTTCGGAGACGTGCGCGTAGTCGCCGTCGAACGACGCGCGATCGACCAGCACGCTGATCATGGCTGCGCCGCCCGCGACGTAGGCGCGCGCACGGTCGGCGGGCGACAGCGCGCGAGAGAGGGCGCCCGCCGAGGGCGATCGGTGCTTGATCTCGGCGATCAGCGCGAGCGCAGGCCCTGCACTCCCGATGGTGCGGCCGAGGTGCGCGTACACGTCGAGCGGGGTGTGGCCGACGTCGTCGGGGAGCGCACCCCGCAAGCGCGCACACTCGACCCGCGTGGCGGCGAGGATGGGCCCGAGGGCGTCGCTCACGGGGCCTCCATCGCGCGGCGCAGGCGGGCCAGCGTGTCTCTCGCGCGGCCGTCGTCGAGCGCCCGCTCGGCGCGCTGTCGGGCCGTGACGAGGTCGTGCTCCACACCCGCCACGACGAGCGCGCACGCGGCGTTGAGCAGCACGGCGCTGCGAGCCGGGTGCGGCTCTCCTGCGAGGATGGCCTCCGTCGCCCGGGCGTTTTCGGTCGCGTCGCCACCCGCCAGCGCCGACAGCGGCGTCGGCGCGAGCCCGGCGTCGGCGGGGACGATCACGAGCTCGCGCAGCGTGCCTCGATCGAGCTCGGTGACCCGCGTGGGCCCCGAAGGCGACACCTCGTCGAGCCCCCGCGGTGCGCCGTCGGTCGGCTCGCCGTGCACGACCCACGCCCGCACGGTGCCGAGCTCGGCGAGGACCGCGGCGAGGGTCGCGCGGCGGCGGTCGTCGAACACGCCGAGGAGCTGGTGGGTGGCGCCGGCGGGGTTCGCGAGCGGGCCGAGCAAGTTGAAGACGGTGCGCACGCCGAGCTCGCGGCGGACCTTGGCCGCGTGCCGCAGGGCCGAGTGGTGGCGCGGCGCGAAGAGGAACGCGATTCCCACCTGCTCGATCGCCGCGGTGAGCCGGCCGGCGACGGCGGGCGATTCGTCGACGACGCGCACCCCGAGCGCCTCGAGCAGGTCGGCGCTGCCCGCGCGGGACGAGACGGCGCGGTTGCCGTGCTTGGCGACCGCGACGCCCGCGGCAGCCACGACGAGCGCCGTGATCGTCGAGATGTTGAGCGTGCTCGCGCCGTCCCCGCCGGTGCCACACGTGTCGAGCAGGGGCGTGCCCGCGGGCAGCTGCGGGTGGATCGCGAACGCCCGCGCGCGCAGCGCCCGCGCCGCCGCGGCGATCTCGGCCGGCGACTCGCCCTTCGCGCGCAGCGCCACCGCGAAGGCCGCGATCTGCGCCTCGGACCAGCTGCCGTCGAGGATGGCGCCGAAGGCTCGCTCGGTGAGTGCCGCCGACAGATCCTCGTGGGCGAGGAGCAGCTCGAGAACCGGGGCGAAATCCACGCTGGACACGGCGGCGCAGCCTAGCCCAACGCTCGCCATTGCTCCCGCACAAAGGACCCGGTACCGCCGCGCCATGTCGAAGGTCCCCGCACCCCCGCTCGCCGATCTGCAGCCCGTCCGTCGCGCGCTCGTGTCCGTCTCGGACAAGCGCGGCGTCGTGGAGCTCGCCCGCGCTCTCGTCGCGCGGGGCGTCGAGATCCTCAGCACCGGCGGAACGGCGCGCCACCTGGTCGAGGCCGGCGTGCCCGTGGTGCAGGTCAGCGACTACACCGGCTCGCCGGAGATCATGGACGGTCGCGTGAAGACCCTCCATCCGCGGGTGCACGGCGGCATCCTCATGCGCGGCGAGATCGACGCCGACGACCTCGCCAAGGTCGGCGGCAAGCCGATCGATCTCGTGGTCGTGAACCTCTACCCCTTCGAGGAGACGCTCGCGAAGCCGAACGTCGCCCACGCCGAGCTGGTGGAGGAGATCGACATCGGCGGGCCGTCGATGGTGCGGTCGGCGGCCAAGTCGCACCCGCGGGTCACCGTGCTCGTCGATCCGAGCGACTACGACGCGGTGGTCGCCGAGCTCGAGGCGCACGACGGACAGACCTCGCTCGCGACCCGCACCCGCCTCGCGGCCAAGGCGTTCGCGCACACGGCGGCCTACGACGGCGCGATCGCAGGCTACCTCTCGCGAGAGCCCGAGGCGCCGCTCTATCCGCGCTACCTCACGCTCACGTTCGAGAAGGGCTACGGGCTGCGCTACGGCGAGAACCCGCACCAGAGCGGCGCCTTCTACCGCCAGCGCGGCGCCGAGCCGGGCACCCTCGCGCGCGCCGAGGCCCTGGGCGCTGGTGGCAAGGAGCTCTCGTTCAACAACTTCGTCGACGTCGAGGCGGCGCTCGCGGCGGTGCGCGAGCACGCGTCCGAGAGCGAGCACGCGTGCGTGATCGTGAAGCACGCGAACCCGTGCGGCGTGGCCACCGGGGCGTCGCTGGTGGACGCGTACCGCGCGGCGCGCGACGCCGACAGCGTCAGCGCGTTCGGCGGCATCGTCGCGCTGAGCCACGAGGTCGACGCCGACACGGCGCGCGCGATGGGCGAGATTTTCCTCGAGTGCATCGTCGCGCCCTCGTTCTCGACGGGCGCCCTCGAGGTGCTGCGCCTCAAGAAGAACCTCCGCCTGCTCGCGGTCGGCGCGCCACCCCCGGCTCGCTCGGCCGCCGAGCTCGACTACCGCCGCATCTCGGGCGGCATCGTCGCGATGAGCGCGGACGCCACGAGCGCGGGAGAGGTCGAGGCGGCCAAGGTCGTGAGCAAGCGCCCGCCGACGGCCGACGAGCTCCGCGCGCTCACCTTCGCGTGGAAGGTCACCAAGCACGTGAAGTCCAACGCGATCGTGCTCGCGCGCGCGAACGGCACCACGGTCGAGACGGTGGGCGTCGGCGCGGGCCAGATGTCGCGCGTGGTCTCGGTCGAGATCGCGCTCAAGAAGGCGGGCGATTCCGCGAAGGGCAGCGTGCTCGGCTCGGACGCGTTCTTCCCGTTCCCCGACGGCGTCGAGGCCGCAGCGCGCGGCGGCGTCACGGCGATCGCACAGCCCGGCGGCAGCGTGAAGGACGCCGAGGTCATCGCGTGCGCGGATCAGTACGGCCTCGCCATGGTCTTCACCGGCTTCCGCCACTTCCGGCACTGAGTTGCTAGAGGGGGGCCTGCCCCCCTCGGGGTCGGCCGCCGCGCCGCGCCTCCGCCCTTCGGGCTACGTCGCGTCGCAGACCGCCTCCCACCCCCCGCGCCGCTTCGCGGCGGGAGTGGAGCGTCGTCGCCTCCGCCCTTCGGGCTACGTCGCGTCGCAGACCGCCTCCCACCCCCCGCGCCGCTTCGCGGCGGGAGTGGGCGTCGTCGCGGCGTACGGTGCGCGGGCCGTTCGGTCCCCGTGCGGCCGTCGTCGCGGCGCACACGTGGGCCGTTCGGTCCCCGTGCCGAGGGCGGCGGCCGACCCCGAGGGGCGGGCCCCTCCAGGATCACCTCATCCAGACGCGGGAGCTGAAGGGGTCGAAGAGGATGACGCCGGCGTCGAGGAAGATCGAGGCCGCGACCTGGGCGGCCGGCGCGGTCCACGTGCCGATGCCGCCACAGACCTTCGCGCCCACCGGGGTGCGCTTCACGAAGAGCACGGCCTTCGGGTACGAGTGCGCCGCGACGCCGGCCTCGGTGCGGAGCTCGGCCGCGTTGCCGGCCGAGAGCGTGTAGGCCTCGACGGGCTCGGAGAGGCCGCCGACGCAGGTCGAGAGCACGAGGTCGCGCGAGCTGTCGCGGACGAGCGCGGTCGGCGACTTGGCCTTGATGGCGTCGAAGAACGCCTGGTTCACGTTGATCGAGAACGGCACGAGGCCGTCGTCGAAGCCGGTGTCGAGCTGGGCGTCGGCGCGCACGCCCGCGACCCACAGCGGCACGGTGGGCACGTTGGCGACGGTGACGCCCGTCGGCGCGGCCGCGTCGACCGCCGACAGTGGCTTGAGCTTGCCGAAATCGTTGGAGTAGAAGCCCGCCGTCGACAGCGGAGAGAAGCCGGCGCCGGCGAGGGTCGCGTCGTCGCACAGCGACGCCTTGGTCGTGCGGCGCACCTGTTTGCCCGTGTAGTCCAGCGTGAGGGCCAGCACGGAGAAGAAGTCGGTGCCGAGGATGCCCGCCTCGCGGACCGATCCGGTGATGCCGGAGTGGTCTGCGGTGCGCAGCGTGACCATCCCCCAGCTGCCGAAGAAGTCGAGGTCGGTGAACTTGCACGACTGACCGAGCAGCGCGGGGTTGCAACCCGATGCGGTGGGCTTGGTGCCGGTGAAGGCCCCGAGGTCGATCGTCGAGCCCGTGGTCGCGAGATCGAGCAGGAACTTGCCGGTGACCTTGGCCGGCGAGGTGCCGACGGAGACGTCGGTGAACGGGAGGCCGGCGGAGATGACCATCGCCCGCGTCTCGCCGAGGCAGGAGGGCAGCGGTGGGGTCGCGTCGACGGCGGTGTCGGTCGCCGCCTCGACCGCCGTGTCCGCCTTGGTGTCGGTCGCGGCGTCGCCGCTCGTGTCGGGGCTCGCGTCCAGCGCGCCCGTGTCGGCCGTCGTGTCGAGGGTGCCGTCGGCGGTGCCCATGTCGAGACCCGTGTCGAGACCCGTGTCGGTCTCGGCCGGGGCCACCGCTGGATCGCTGCATCCGACGAGCAGGCCAAGAGTCAGGGAGGAGAGGGCGAGAGGCAACCGCATGGCTCCCCCGTAGACGGCGAGAGGCCGGACGTCACCGGCCGAGCGCACCGCGCACGAGCCCGACCATCTCGGCCACCTGCGGGCCGATCAGATCGCCGAGGTGGTGGACGAGCAAGGTCGCCGCCGCCTGGGACTCGTCGTCGAGGTCGAGAGCGAGGTTGCGCAACATGTCGAGGGCGCGCGCCGCTCCGAGCACGCTCACCCGCGCACAGGCCGCCGCGCCCGCGTCGCGGACGACCTGCCGGCCGAGGTGGGGCCAGAGGTCGCGGATGGCGTACAGCACCGCGCCGAACAGCTCGGGGTCGCGGCCGCCGACGAGGACCTCCGGGTCGGGCTCCGGATCGTGCGCGAACGCCACGAGCAACGCGGCCTGGAGCAGGGCATCGAGCGCGTGCGGCCGCAGCGGCCCCGACTCGACCATGCTCACCGGCTCGTCGGTCCACATGTCGAGCAGCGCGATGCGGAAGCGGAGCGCGCGCTCGCGACCGAGGAGGATGGACTCCTTGGAGGGCCGTCCGTCGAGCGAGGTGGGGGTGCGCTCGATCGCGCCGATCGACCGCAGGAGCTGCAGCAGCACGAGGCGGTTCTCGCCGACGACGGTGCTCTCGTTGGAGGTGTCGGCGCCGAGCTCCACGAAGCGCGTGACCTCGCCCTCGTCGGGGAGGAGCTCGGCCATCTCGTCGATGTCCTGGACCGTCTTCGCTTCGGAGCGGCTCTTGGCCCGCGTGCCGGTCGGGTCGTCGTGCGGGTCGGCGATCAGCGCCTGCACGATGGCTTCGCGGAAACCCGAGTCGACCCCGGTCTGCAGGGTCTGCAGGTGCAGGTCGAGCGGCGGAGCGATGAAGAGGGGCTGCTCCTCGGAGACGGGCAGCCCTCGCTCGGAGGACAGCGCCTCGGCGCGCAGGCGTGCGGCCGTGCCCTCTCCCGGCCCTCTTCCGCCCTCGCTCATCCCCGGAGAGAATGCCACGGGCCCGGCCGACAGACCACGCTAAGCCTCGGCGATGCCCACGAAGGTGGAGCGGACCCCGCCAAACGCCACGCAAAGCAGGCGCGCCGCGCCGATCGGGGCCTCGTCGACCATGTCGTCGACGTGGGCCGGCGACACCCGACGCAGGAGCTCGATGGCCATGGAGCGGTGGAGCCCCACCACGTACACCTCCGCACCCGAGACGGGGTGGCCGAGCTCCGCACACGCCGCGAGGGCGCGCTGACCGAGCGGGTCGCGATCGTCTGCGACCAGCACGACCGCGTCGGCGAGGGGGATCCCGCTGGCGCGCGCCTCGTCGACCAGGGCGAGCACCTCTTCCTTGCAGCGCTCCACGAGGTCGCGACGCTCGGCGTCGGCGAGATCGAGGCCGGCCATCAGCCGTTGCCGACGCCGGAGATGGCCTCGAGCGCGGTCTTGAGGCCGGCGAGGTCGTCCTTGTCGTGGACCGACAGGGCGCCAGCGGCGAGGGCGCGCGCCCTCACGTCGGGGCGCTTCGTGAAGACGAGGTTGCGGATGTGGCGCGTGGCCTCCACCTCGCGGAGGCGCTCGAGGAAGTGCACGCCGTCGAGCCCACCGACCTCGGTCGCGACCTCGACGACGAGCAGGTCGGGCTGCACCTGCGCGAGGTTGACGAGCGCGTCGACCGGGTCGACGTAGCTGATGATCTCGAAGCGCTTCTGCAGCGTGCGCTTGAGGGTGGCCTGGGTCTGCGCGTCGGCGTCGACGACCACGAGGCGGGGGCGCGTCGCGCGGAGGATGTCGGGGATCGCGTAGCCATAGCGACGCAGGAAATCGAGCACGTCGAGGCGGCGGAACCGCAGGTGGCGCCCCGGCGTGCGGAAGTGCGGGATCTGGCCCTTGTCGGACCAGTTGTGGATCGTCTTGAGATCGACCTGGCAGAACCGCGCGAGATCCGAGGCGGTGAACAGGTCGGGAGGGAGGATCACATCGCGCGCGCGCGCCGCCCGCCCACTCGGCGCCTCGATGCCCAGGGCCCGATCCGCGTGCGAGGACGCTGCATGCGATGACGAGGTCGGCTTGACGTCCATGGCGGGGGCGGAGCCTGCCTTGGGCGCCCGCCACCCGCAATGGTTTTCGCCCTCATGCGGGCGCGTTCTCCGACACCCACCGTGCGTCACGGAGCACGTAGCGAGAACCTCCGGCGATGCGCCGCTCACGCACCTCGTGGAGAGGATCCCCGGGCAGAGCGAGCGTGGGGACACCCCCGTCGAGCACGAAGCGCGGGCAGATCGGCTCGATCGAAGGCGCGCTCCGGGCCGCGTCGAGCGCCGCGTCGACCGTGGCCGAGCGCGCGAGGATCTCGAGCGTGCGGTGGGTGGGAGGGAACAGCGAGATCGCTCCCTCGAGCGCCTGCGCGAGCAGGCCCGCGGGTGTCGCGAACAGCACGCGCACGGCCTCGTGGTCGTCGCTCTTCGGGGTCTGATGGGCCGGCGCGCGCGCGACGAAGAAGCGAGCGTCGTAGCGCCGCTTCTCGGCCTCCGGCGTCACCCAGCGCGAGAGCGGCACGAGGGCTGCGAGGTCGAGCTTGGCCCCGCTCGAGACGAGGCCGTCGAGCAAGGCGGTCCGCAGGTTCGCGGGCTCGGCGGCTCCGACCAGCGGCACGAGCGAGACCTCCTCGACGGACTCGCGGCAGGCGGCGATGCGCGCGGCGAGGCCTTCGTCGTCGAGCCAGTGGCCCTCGCGCGGGGCGACGAAGTGCCCCGCGAAGCGCGCGGGAGAATCGCCCTCCTCGAGTCGTCCACCCGGGAAGACGATCGCGCCGCCCATGAACGCGCTGTTCGGGCTGCGCTGCATGACGCAGACCTCGACGCCGTGAGGGCCGTCGCGGAGGAGGAGGACGGTCGCGGCGGGGCGGGCGGGCACGGGCGGCTGGTCGGGCGCGAATTCGAGCACGGACGCACGCTACCGCCGGCGGTCCGCCGGCGGAATGGTCTCGCCGCCGGCGGCCATGGGCGAGTCTCCCGAGCATTTGGGGTGGCACGGTCCTCTCAGGAGCCGCCTGGTGGTGCAGCCCCTCGACCCGTTCCTCGTCGTCGCCGCGGCGGGCCTGCTCGGCGCGCTGGGGGTGGTGCACGCGCTGCCGGCCGCGCTCGTCCTCGTCGTGTTCGTCCTCGTGGCTCGCTTCGGCAGCTTCCGGCTCTCGTGGGTCGTCGCTCCGTTCGTGGTCGTCGCGCTGGTCGTCGGGTTCGCGCGCGCGCGCCGCGCGGTCGTGCGCGACGAGGCCGCGGCCGAGAAGGCCCTCGCGCTGGTCCCCCACGCCGACCGTTGCTGGCTCTCGGGCGAGGTCGTCGGCATGCCCCTGCAACGCGGCGTCCTGCGGGCCGACGTGTGGGTCGAGCGCATCGACTGTGGCGGCGGGGTCCGGGAAGCGGGCCTCCGCACGCGCCTCTTCGACGTGCCCGCGTCCGTGGCGCGCGGCGATCGCGTCGAGATCGTCGCGCAGCTCGCCCCGAGCCGCCGCAACCGCGACCCCGACCTCGGCGATCCGCGGGCGGCCTTCGCGCGCCGCGGCCACGCGCTCTCGGGCACGGCGCTCGCCGTCGACATCGTCGCCCACGGTCGGGGCCCGCCAGCGCTCCTCGATCGCCTGCGGGCGCGGCTGCGCGCGCGCCTCGAGCGCACCCTCGGTCCCGAGCTCGCGCCGCTCGGTCGCGCCCTCGTCCTCGGCGAAGAAGACCTCGCCCCCGCGGACGACGACGCGTTCCGGCGCAGCGGCCTCACCCACCTCCTCGCGGTCTCCGGCTCGCACGTCGCGCTCGCGATCGGGGGGCTCGTGCTCGTCCTCACCTGGTCGTTCGCGCGCGTGCCGTGGCTCTCGCGGCGCGTCGAGTCGGCGCGGCTCGCGGCGCTCGTGGGCGTGCCCTGCGCGCTCGCCTACGAGCAGATCGCCGGTGACTCCGGCTCGGCCCGGCGCGCGACGGCGATGGCCGTGGTGCTGCTGCTCGTCCGGGTCGCGCGGCGGCGGCCCGACGCGCTCCGGGCCCTCGCCTGGTCCGTCCTCGCGATGCTCGCCGTCGACCCGCTCTGCCCGTTCGATCTGTCGTTCACGCTCTCGCTGTGCGCCACCGTCGGCCTGCTCGTCCTCGCCGAGCCCATCCGCGCCTTCCTCGCGCGCGGGCTCCCGCGCTGGCTCGCGACGGCCCTCGCCACGAGCGTCTCGGCGAGCGTCGCCTGCACGCCGCTCGTCACGTCGTTCGCCGGGTCGGTGCCGGTCCTCGCGGTCCTCGCCAACCTGGTCGCGGTCCCGGTCGGCGAGCTGCTCGCGCTCCCTCTCGCCAACCTCGCCGCCGTCGCCGGCGGGGTGCCCCTGGTCGGTCGCCTCGCCGCGGGCTCGTTGATCGCGCTGCGCGGCGTCGCTCGCGTGGCGGGCGCGCCGTCCATGCCGGTGCTCGATCTCCCGCCGCCCACCGCGCTCGAGCTCGCCGTCGCCTTCGCGGCGCTGGTCGCGTTCGCCGGCTTGCCCCGGCTGCGGCGCGTGACCGTCGCCGTCGGCGTCGCCGCGCTGCTGCTGCTCGAGGTCCGCGTGCGCGCGGTCGCCCGCCCCACCTCCGTGCTCGCGGTCTCGGTGCTCGACGTGGGGCAGGGTGACTCGGTCCTGGTCGATCTCCCGCTCGGCGGCGCGATGCTGTTCGACGCGGGCGGCGAGGTCGGGTCGGCGTTCGACCCGGGGCGCAACATCGTCGGCCCGGTGCTCGCGGCGCGGCGTCGCTCCGCGCTCGACGTGGTGGTGCTGAGCCACCCGCACCCCGATCACTTCCTCGGGCTCCCTGCGGCGCTCTCCCGCGTACGACCGGGAGAGTTCTGGGACACCGGCCAGGGCGAGGCCGAGGGCGCCGGCCCGGCCTACGCCGCGCTGCTCGCCGGCCTGCGCGGACGCAAGACGCCCATCCGGCGACCGCGCGAGCTCTGCGGCGCGCACCAGATCTCCGGCGCCCTCGTCGAGGTGCTGCACCCCTGTCCCTCACCCACCCCCTACGTGAACGCGAACGACAACTCCTTCGTCGTGCGCATCGGCTTCGGCGGACGGCACGTGCTCCTCGTGGGCGACGCCGAGCACGAGGCGGAGCAGGCGCTCGTCGCGCGCGGCGTCGACCTGCGTGCCGAGTTCTTGAAGGTGGGCCACCACGGCTCGCGCACGAGCAGCAGTCCGGCGTTCCTCGCCGCCGTCTCGCCCACGTGGGCCGCCGTCTCGTGCGGCGTCCGCAACCGCTTCGGTCACCCCCACCCGCACGCGCTCGAGCACCTCCTCGCCGCCCGTGTGCGCGTGCACCGGACCGACCGCGAGGGCACGATCCGCTTCGTCACCGACGGGGTCTCGTCGTCCTTGCACACGGCCGTCGATCCCTGACCGCGTCCAGGCGTGGTAGCTCGGGGGGTGTTCCTCGGTCCCGGCCTCGTCGTCCGCACCTTCGTCGTGCCCGCGCAGCAGGCCCTGCTCGTGAAGGGGCTGGTCGAAGCCCACGAGGGGGTCGCCAGCGTGTTCGGCGAGCGCGGTGGGCCGCTGGTCCTCGCGGCGCCCGCCGATCGCGAGGCCGAGCTCGACGACATCTGTGGGTCGGTCGCCGAGCTGCTCGCTAGCGTGTCGGCTCCCAGCGCCACGTAGGCGCGGGCGCTTCCTTGCGGTCGAACGCGCCGAGCCTCCACGCGGTGAGGCTGGCGGCGCCGACGACGCCGACGCCGACCGCGACCCAGGTCCAGGGAGAGCGCAGGAGCGACGTGGTCGGAGGTGGCGGGGCTATCGGCTTCTGCGCCACCTCCGGGGCCACCCAGATCGTGGCCGCGGTGCACAGGGTCGGCCCACACCGCTGCACCGCGATCGACCCGTCGTCGCGCGGGACGACGCGCGCCCACCGCGGGCAGAGCACCGAGAAGGTCGCGGTCTGGTCCTTCGCGACGAGGGCGAGCGCGTCTTCGACGTCGGCCGCGCTGCAAGGGACGACCTCGATCGGATCGCGGAGCTCGAGTGCCGCGTCGGCCTCGCCCATCGAGAACAGGCGCGCATCGAGCAGCGCTCCGTCGAGTTCTCCGTCGCGCGCGACCACCACCCGGACGTGGTGCTCGCCGGCCTCGATCGAGACGGGACCGGTGGTCAGCGCGCCATCGACGTAGATCCGAGTCTCGAGCTTGCGCTTGCCCGCCACCGACACGCGCAGCGCGTGGGGCGTGCCCTTGGGCAACACGACGAGGTTCGGCGACTCGGAGAGACCGAGTACCCGGCCGCCGTCGAGCAGCCTGGCGCGGTGGAGCAGGCCCGCCGCGCTCGTCGCGTCACCTCCGAGCGCCTCCGCGCGGGCGAGCGCGCGCAGCGCCTCGGCGAGCCAGGAGGGGCACTCCGGGTCTTCGGGGTGGGCGCGCGCCTCGGCGTAGGCCTCGGCGGCGAAGCCCCGCGCCGCGGCCGCCTTGGTCGGGTCGCCGTCGTCGAGGAGCGTGCGCGCTCGGCGCAGCGCGGTCTCCACGTCGGCCACCCGGGTCGCGCGTGCCTTCGGGTCGGAGACGGGGGACGCGAGCCGCGGCGCGTCGGGGACCAGAGCGGCCGGCGACTCGCCGTGGGCGGAGGCCCAGGCCGAAAGCGCCTGGGAGGGCTTCTTGCCGAGCGACGAGGGTGGCTTCACGCTGCCCCCGTCGATCACCACCACCGGGAGCACCGCCGCTGCGACCAGACCGATCACGGCGTCCTCACCTCACGGTTGGCGGGGTCGCTCAAGGCTCGGCCTTCTTGTCGGGCGCGATCACCTGGCCGGGTCCGAACGCGCGCAGCGTGGCGCGCTGGGTGACCGGCCCGCCCTCGAGCCCGAGGGCCGTCGCCTCCAGCAGGACCGGCCCGACGTCCGGGCAGAACGTGGTGCGGAGCACCTTGGCCTCGTCGCCGCCGAACCGCTCGGTGGTCTCGACGCAGCCCTCGAAGGTGCCGGCGTCGACCGTCACCTGCCGGTCGACCGCCGTGACCTCCATCGTGGCGCCGGCGCTCGTCGGCCACTTGGCGCCCGCGACGATCGGCCAGCGCAGCAGGTAGGTGTGCTGCGGCTCGCGCAGGATGCCGTCGGGCGCGACACGCAGCGCCGTCGTCGAGGTGCCGGTGCGCAGCTCGGCGAAGGCGCCGTCGAACGCGACGACCTTGGTCACGACGAGCAACCCAGGCAGGGACGGGCTCTCGCGGAGCATGAAGCTCCACTGCATGCCGGGCTCGAGCGGGTAGTAGCGGAGCACCCCCGTGAACTTGCTCGGGCCCTTGGCGTTGCCGCTGGCCTTGTTGCCGCCGCAACCCGCGAGGAGCACCACGAGGGCAGCGAGCAGACCGACGCGACCAGCAGACATCATCCCACCGGTCGGCGCATCACAGCGTGTAGTGGACGAGGAGCGCGCCGGTGATCGCGAGCGGGGTGCCGCCGCGCACCGGGTTGGCGAACGCCGAGTCGTTGCGGACCCCGACCTCGAAGCCGAGCCCGTAGTGCCGGCTCTTGGCGCGGATCTCGAGGCCCGTCGCGAGCGCCCAGCCGAACGAGAGGCCGTGCGCGTCCCGGAAGCCATAGGCCGCGAGCACGCCGTCGTCCTTGGCCTCGTGCAACCCGATCTCGGCGCGCACCGGGATGCGCACCCGGCCGATCGGCAGCGCGAGGCGGAGCCCACCGCCGAATCCATAGAAGGTGTATGCACGTGGTCCGGGCGGCGGCGGCGCGCGCTCGGTGGAGAGGAACGCGACGTCTCCGGAGGCGAAGGCACCGAACCACTTGGTGAAGTCGAAGCCCACGGTGACGCGGAACCAGGGGCCCGGCGCGCTCACGTGCTTCAGCGGCCCCGTGGGCGCGTAGGTGCCGATCATGCCCTCGAAGGCGACGCCTCGCCGGAACGGCGCGAGCGGCGGCGCTTCTGCGGCCCCGGACGCGCCTACCGCGTCGACCTCGTCGGCGTGGGCGACGCCCACGATCGTGCCCACGAACGTGAGCGAGAGAGACAGCGCGAGGCGCGGAGTCACGCAAGACCGCCAGGGCACGCCCTCACGCTATCACGCTCTCAGGGCCCGGTGGCGTCCTTCAGCTCCGAGGAGAGGAGCCGCGCGAGCCCGCCTGCGAGGGCCTTGCCGTCGACCACGAGGTGGACCGTGATGGCCTCTGTCGAGGACTCGATCTGGGCCTTGCCGGCGTCCCGCAGGCCGAGCGCCTTGCCGAGGTCGCTCGCCGCGATCCGGTCGAGGGCCGCGCCCACCTCGGTGGCCGCGGCCTCCTTGTCCTTGCCCCACGCGCCCGTGAGACGGAGCGCCACGTCGAGGGTCCCGGGCTTGCCCGCCCGCAGAGTGAGCATGGCGCCGAAGCACTCCTGCGTGCTGACCGGGGCCTCCTCGGGCTTGGTGCCGAGCACCTCGGCGAGCGGGCAGATCGCGTAGAGCGCGAGCGGGGCGCTCGCCGCCCACGCCGCGAGGGGCGCGAAGCTCTTCTCCGCCTGCAGCGAGAGCCCGGCCCGGAGGCGTCCGGTCGCGAGCGCCATCGAGGTGACCACGGGCTCGAGCCGCCCGCTCTCCCCCACGATGACGTCGCCGTTCTTGGACCACATGGCCGCCGCCGAGCCCTTGCCACCCGACGCGAGGCCTCCGATGCGCCGCTCGAGATCGGGGCGGGGGCTCGCCTTGCTGATCGGCGCGAGCAGGCGCAGCGCGTAGGCGTCGAGCGCGACGCCCGGGGAAGCGCCCGCCGGCAACCGCGCCGCGTAGAACGTGGCCGCCGGATAGCCGACGACGAGGGCCTCGCTCGACTTGCGGAGATCGAAGCCGAGGCGCACCTCGAGCTTGTCGAGGCCGGCCTTGGGCACGATCGCCGAGACCCACGGGCCGAGCTCGCCGCCGAACAGCGCGTCCGGTCGGGTGACCACCGCCCAGCGCGCGCGGGGCCCCTGCGTGATCGAGGTGAGCGGCGCGGTGACGAGCGGAGGCAGGTCGGTCTTGGGGCGCTCTGGCCCCTTCGGGCAGCCCGCGAGGAACAAGGTCGCCGCGAGCGCGGAGCGAGACCGGAGCGTCACGTCACGCCCGCTCGACGACCAGCCGCGCGAACTTGCGGTTCTTCGAGCCGACCCGCACGAGGTAGGTGCCACCGGCGGCGAGCTCGCGCTTGACGTCGGTGATCCGGATCTGGTCGACCTCGACCCCACCCTGCTCGACGAGCTGCTTGCCCTGCGACGAGCTCGCCACGAGCTTGGCCAGGTGCAGCGCCTTCGGCAGCCACAGGCCCTCGCCGGTGCACGGGAGCCGCAGCTCGGCCACGTCGTCGGGGATCGCGTCGGCCTCGAACTTCGCGTCCCAGGCCTTGCGCGCGACGACCGCGGCCTCGGCGCCGTGGTACTGCGTGACGATCTCGCCGGCGAGGAGCTTCTTGGCCTCCTTGGGGTTCTTGCCGGCCGCGACGTCGGCGCGCAGGGCCTCGATGTCCTTCGCGCTCTTCGCGGAGAGCAGCTCGAAGTAGCGGAACACGACCTGATCGTCGACCAGCATGAGCTTGCGGAACTGCTCGGCGGGCGGCTCGTCGATGCCCACGTAGTTGTTCGCGCTCTTGCTCATCTTGTCGCCCTGCACGCGGCCGGTGGCCGGGTCGATGCGGGCATCGATGCCCTCGAGCAGCGGCGTGGTCATCACGATCTGGGGGCGCTTGCCGTACTGGGGCATCAGGTCGCGCCCGACCATCAGGTTGAACAGCTGGTCGGTGCCGCCGATCTCGACGTCGGCGTCGAGCGCGACGGAGTCGTAGGCCTGCAGGAGCGGGTAGAGCAGCTCGTGCTGGAAGATGGGCTTCTCCGCCGCGAAGCGCTGCTTGAAGTCGTTGCGCTCGAGCATCTGCGAGACCGTGCTCTTGGCCATGAGCTGCACGAGATCCATCGGCTTCATCGTGTCGAGCCACTCGGAGTTGAACCGCACCTCGGTGCGCTCCCGGTCGAGGATCTTGCACGCCTGATCCACGTACGTGCGCGCGGCGGCGGCGACGTCCTCGCGCGAGAGCTGCGGGCGCAGCTTGTTGCGTCCGGTCGGGTCGCCGACCATCGCGGTGTAGTCGCCGACCAGGAACACCACCGTGTGGCCGAGGTCCTGGAACTGGCGCATCTTGCGCATCAGCACGGTGTGGCCGAGGTGCAGGTCGGGACGCGTGGGATCGAAGCCCGCCTTCACGCGCAGCGGACGGCCCTCGGCGAGACGCGCGGCCAGCTCCGCGCGTACGTGCAGATCGACGACGCCACGGGTCAGCTCGGTGAGGGCGTCCGAGGCCGGGTGAGGAGCGGACGGGTGAGGGGCGAGGGTCATGGGACCCCGGGCTTCTAGCAGCCTCTAGCGCTTGGCGGCAGTCGTGCCGCCGTTGAGCACCGTGCGCGCCGCCCCACTGGCGCTGCGCGCGGGCACCGCACGCGGTGCGCTCGCGGGCGCGGACGAGGGCTTCACGGCCCCGAGCGGGGAACCCGGATGGGCGGGGCCGGCGGACTCGACCTTGGGCAGCGAGCTCCACGGCGGAGTGGAGGCGCGAACACCCTCCGCAGCCCCGCGACCCTCCGTGCGCGCCAGCACGCGACGCGGCTGCTCGTCACCGGTGATGGCGAGGTGACGGCTGCCGTTGACCAGCTCGCGGAGCTCCTTGCCGACCTTGAAGAAGGGCAAGCGCTTGGCGGGGACGTCGACGGGCGCACCCGTGCGGGGGTTGCGACCCTCGTAGGGCTTGTACGGGCGCACGGTGACGGAGCCGAAGCCGCGGATCTCGACGCCCTCTTCGCGGAGCAACGCCGCGATGATGGTGTCGAACACGCAGTTGACGACCAGCTCGGCGCGCGCCTTGGTGAGCTCACCGCGGGCAGCGACGGCGTCGATCAGCTCGCTCTTGGTCATCGAATCCTCTGCCCCCTTCTGCGCCCCACCACCACAACCGACGAGGGATAAGCGGTAACGTACCGGGCTCCGATGGTCAACGCGCAAACGCCCGAACTCCCCCAGGATCTCGTCGAGCTCGCGCGCCGATTGTCGGACCTTGGGCGCCCGTGCCGGTTGCTTGCCCACACGGGCTCGACGAACGACGACGTGCGCGACTGGGCGAAGGCCGGCGCACCCACCGGCGCGGTCGTGATCGCCGACACGCAGATCCACGGGCGCGGTCGTCACCAGCGACCCTGGAGCACTCCGCCCGGCGAGACCCTTGCATCGAGCGTGCTCGTCCGGCCCGCTCTCTCTCCTCAGGATCTCCCCAAGGTGGCGCTCGTCGCGGGCCTCGCGGCGCGGCACGCGGTCGCCCTCGCGCTCGGCGATCGAGGCGTCGCGCGCATCAAGTGGCCCAACGACGTGTTCGTCGGGGACCGCAAGATCGCGGGGGTGCTCGTGGAGGGGGCGCTGTCGGGGGCGCGCGTCGAGCACGCGGTGGTCGGCATCGGCATCAACGTCGCGCGGAAGGACTTTCCGCCCGAGCTCGCCGACGTCGCCACGTCACTGTCCCGCGAAGGTGGCGTCGTCGACCGCGTGCAGCTCGCGCTCGATCTGTTCGCCGCGCTCGACGTCGAGCTCGCGCGCCTGCTGGCCGATCCGGACTCCCTCGGCGCTCGCCTCGCGCCCCACGACGTGCTGTTCGGGCGGCGGGTGCTCCTCGACGATGGCCGCCTGGGGGTGGCGTGCGGGGTAGCCCACGACGGTCGGCTGCAGGTCGATCTGGAGGACGGGGAGCGCTTCCTCGCGCGCGCTGGCGAGATTTGCCTCGCGCCCGCGCGATCCTAGAACCGGCCCACGAGCCAGGCGCCGCCGAGGTGCGCCGTGACGCTGATCGACACCGGGCGCTGGGCCGAGGGCCGCAGGAGCAACCACCCGACCCCTGTGACCACGGTCGCTGCGCCGACGCCCAGCAGCACGTTGCCGACGAGCGTGTAGGTCTTGCCTCGCGCCGCGGTGTCGCCGAGGGCAGGATCGCACTTGGTCCGCGCGTCGGTGCAGCTCGCGTCGACGTCGGCGAGCGCGGAGCTGCGCAGGCCGTAGAAGACACCGGCGCCCACCAGCATGGCTGCACCGGCGCCGACCACGAACCACGGCGCGGACGAGCGCGCCTCGACCTCGGTGACCACGGTCGGCTTCTCGGGCGTGTTCGGCTTCGTCTTCGTCAGCACAGGGGTGATCTCGACCGGCGTGAGCTCGCCCTCCACGGTGGTCACCTCGGCGTGGTAGGGCTCGTAGCCCGCCGCCTGCACGTCGATCCGGTGCTTGCCGGGATCGAGCGGGACCTGCGTGTCGAACAGGGCACCGACCAGCGTGCCGTCGATCGAGATCGTGGCGCCCACCTCGGGGCGGCGGACGCGGATCCGCGGGATGCGCGCGTCGAGCGCGGTGATGTGCTTGGTGGCGGACGCGACGGTCTTCTTCGCGTCCGGAGAGTCCTCCTTCTCGGCGAGGCCGCGCGCCACCACGAACTCGTCGCGCGCCGCGACGAGCTTGCCCGTCTTCTCGAGGCACAGCCCCACGTGGAAGCGCACCACGTGGTTGGCGCGGACCGCGGCCACTTTGCGGAACGTCGCGAGCGCCGCGGCCCAGTCCCCGGCCTCCTCCTGGTGGATGCCCTGCTCGAACAGCTTGCGCGCTCCGGCGAGGTCGACGTCGCTCGGCTCCGCGAGGGCCTGGCCCGGACCGGCCACGACGACGGCGCACGAGAGCGGTGCGAGCAGCGCGAGGAGAGGGCGCACTAGAAGCCTGGGTTCGTGAGGCCGTCGTGCGGCTGGTCCTTGGGCTTGGCGGACGGCGGGGCGGGTTTGGTCGCGGGCTTGGCCTTCGGCGCGGCTGGGTTGCTGGGCGCCGCGGCGACGACGCTCGTCGCGCTCACCGCGCTCACCGCGCTCGCCGCGCTCGCGCCGCTCGCAGCGGTGGGCGGCGAAGGCTCGGCGGGGCGGGGGGGCGCGGCCGTCGCGGTCGGGTTGGCAGGTGTGGCGGCGCCGCTCGACGCCCCCGACGAGCCGCCGAGCGACGCCAACGCGAGGGCCACCACGAGCAGGATCGACGCCCCGACCCCGGCGACCCACACCTTGCGTCGATCCGGCCGCGAAGGGGGGACCACGGCGAGGCTCGCGCCGTGCGCCGCGGTTGCCTCGAGCGGGCCGAGCTCGACGGGGTGCGACGTCTGTACCTCCGTCATCGTCGCTGCGTCGAACCGTGCGCTTCGTACCTGCGGCGCCGTGGGCGCGTCCGACGGCCCCGCGGCGCGCGCCGCGGTCTCCTCCACCTTGCGGGTCGTCGACGCGCTGTTCGGTCGCACCGATCGCGTGCCGATCGGTGCCACGGTCTTCATGAGGTCGCTCGGCAAGCCCTGTCCGACGATGGTCGACAGCTCCATCGTGGGCAGCTCGTACTTCTCGAGCAGATCGTCGAGCGCGTCGGCGAGGGCGGCCGCCGAGGGGTAACGGTGCGCGCGGTCGCGGCTCAGACACCGCGCGACGACGTCGCACAGCTCGGCCGGTAGGGTGGGGATCCGCTGCTCGAGCGGCGTGGGCGCCTGGGTGTTGATCGCGAGGGCGAGCGCCGTGAAGTTGGCGCCGGCGAAGGGGAACGCGCCCGAGATGCAGCGATACGCGATGACCCCGAGCGCCCAGATGTCCGCGCGCGCGTCGACCTCGTCGCCGGCCGTCTGCTCGGGGCTCATGTACGCGGGCGAGCCGAGGATGGTGCCCACCGTGGTCTCCTGCGCGTCGAAGGCGTCGGCCGAGTGCGACGGGAGCAGCTTCGAGACGCCGAAGTCGAGGATCTTGGGCACGGTGCGCCCCTCGACGTTCTGGTGGAGGAAGATGTTCGCCGGCTTGAGGTCGCGGTGGACGATGCCTTGCCGGTGCGCGACGTCGAGGCCCCGACCGAGATCGCGGAGCAGGCGCACCACCGTGCCCGCCGGGATCCGACCCATGCGGCGCAGGAGCGCATCCAGGGGCTCGCCGTCGAGCAGCTCCATGACGAGGTAGGGCGCGCCCTTGCTCCCACCGTCCTCGAGCTGACCGAGGTCGTACACCTCGACGATGCAGCGGTGGCGCAGCCGGCCCGCGATCTTGGCCTCCTTGAAGAAGCGCGCCACGCGCTGTGGATCGCGCGCCGCATCCGGGAGCATGAGCTTGAGGGCGAAGTCGCGATCGGTGGCCTCGTTGCGCGCGCTCCAGACGGTGCCCATGGCGCCGTTGCCCATCTCCTGGAGGAGACGGTATCGGCCGCCGATGCGGTCACCAGGTCGGAACGAGGTCACGCGGCCCTAGCCCGCCAGTGTAGCGGACGGCTGCCCACGCGGCACGTCGCGTGCTCTGCTCGGGCCGCATGCAGCTCCGAGCGCCCGCCCTGCGTGGTTCGACCCTCCGAACCACCGCCCCCACGCGAACCTGGGTTCGCGCTGTCGCGGTGGTTCTTACCCTCTTGCCGGCGACGGCCTACGCAGAGCCCAACCCGCCGGCCAACCGACCCCCGCAGTGGCAGAGCGGCAGCGACTACCCACACACCGTGCGCGTAGGTGAGTCGGTGGAGGTGGTGATCAGCGCCGACGATCCCGACAAGGATCCGATCACGTTCCGCGTCTCCTCCGCGCTCTCGTGCACGAGCGCGGCGGAGGTGCAGGGCTCCTACTCCACACTCCGCCTCAAGTGCCGAGGACGCGGCGCGGACGTCGGTGAGAACGAGGTCCTCGTCGAGGCCAGCGATGGCACCCACACGATCCAGAAGACCGTCCAGGTCCACGTCGTCGACGAGGTCGAGGCGTACTTCCTCCCGGGCGCTGGCTACTCGCTGCTCGACCCTCACGACCGGAGCACCTTCGGGACGTTCCAGGGCTTCGACGTGCAGATCGTCCTCGCCTCGTGGATTCATCGCAACGACAAGTACGGCCCGAGTCATGGTCGGGTCTACATCGACATGGCGGTGCTCCGCTCGCCGCGGGATGCGGTGGGCGCTGCGCTCGACTTCTCCTTCGGCTTCGACCTCTCGCTCGAGCGCAACCCTCAGCGACGCTTCTTGCTCCCGTATTTCGGCCTGCGCACGGGCGCGTTCGTGAACCACGCCCTCGGTGACAAGGGCGCCGTCGGGCACCTGACCCCCCTCGCCGGCGTTCACCTCTACGCCGACCGCTCGATCTTCCTCGGCGCCTGGGCCGGGTATTTCATGCCGCTCAGTGGCAGCAACTTCGACTCCCTCGGCGGCCTCCGCCTCCAGGCCGGCGCCAACTTCACGCTGTGGTAGCTGGTGGGGGGCTCACGCCCCCCACGGTCTCGGTGGCCGCGCCAGTCCGCTTCGCTCCCTGTCGCAGACCAGCCTCGACGCCCCCCTGCGCCGCTGCGCGGCGGGACGAGGCGTTGCCCGAGCGCCGGCGCTGCCTCTCTATCGCCTCTTCAACGGATCACGTTCCTCTCTTCAACGGATCACGTTCCTCACAGGACTCTTGGGACGTTTGCACGCTGGTTGCTCGCGCCCGAGGCGTGCCGAGCAGCCCCGCCGGTCGGGCACGCGCCGTCCCGCCGCGAAGCGGCGCAGGGGGGCGTGAGCCCCCCGAGCAACTAGCGTCGGGGGTCCACCAACGGGCGGCCGCGGCCGCGTTCGTCGACGTGGACGCCGCTGACGACGCCGAACGTGCGGTCGAGGCGCTCCTCGAGCTGCGCGAGGGCGTGGCCTTCGGGGGTCATCGTGCGGCGCGCGCGCGGCTGGGCGATCACCTCTTCGAACGAGGTGAGGCCGCTGCGGGAGAGGCCGCGCACCACCTGGGCGAGCAGGTGCTCGCCGCCGACTCCACCGACGCCGACCGCGAGGTCGACCGTGCCATCGAGGGCCGCCACGCCGAGCGGGGCTCCGAGCGCGAGGATCGCGCCGGGCGCCTGACGGGTGACCCCGCGCATCACGGGCGGCGCGAGCGCGGGCAGGGCGAGCCCCGTGCCCTCGATGGGGAGCGACTCGGCGGCGACGACGAACGCCGCCGCGGCGAACGCGCCGTGGGCGTCGTTGGCGCAGACGATCCCGAGCGCGGGGCCCTCGTCGAGCGCGGCGGCGGCGTCGACGAGCGTGCCATCGCCCGTCTGCTGGAACGCGGCGGCCAGCGCGTCGGCCCACGGCGCGAACGACCACGCGCGCGTGTCGACCCGCACCGTGCGGGCGGGCACGAGGTCGGCGCGCACGCCCTCGAGGTCCTCGAGGGTCAGATGGCCCCCGAGCGCGCGCGCCGTCGCCGCGAGCAGCGGCGCGCGCATCGCCTCGTGGACGAACGCGCCGGCCTCGCGGGCGAACGCGCGCAGCGAGCGGGCGCGGTCGGGCTCGACGTCGCCGGCCGCGGCGAGCGCATGCCGGACGATCGCGGTGAGGGTCAGACGGCCGCGACCGGTGTGGGCGCGCGCGAGCGCCGAAGGCAACCCAGGCGTGGCGATCCGGGCGATGAGCGGCACCTCGCTCGCATCGACGAAGCCACGCGGGCGGGGCGCGCCGATGCCCGTCGTGCGCGCGCGCCCGTCGACCGCGAACAGCCCCTCGCCCGTGCCGGCGAGCAGCAGGGTGCCCGCGCCGAGCAACACCGAGGGCTTGCGCGCGGCGACCGCGAGCACGCCGGCGAGGACCGCGTCGATCGCGGTGCCGGGCGTCTCGCCGGGCTCCGCGGTGAGGGCCAGCGAGGCCGCGTGCGCCGCCTCGTCGTGGGTGGAGGCCGAGGCCGCGCCGATCAGCATCACTCCTCCTCTTCGCGCCCGAGCGCCGCTGCGCCGCGCGGACGCAGCACCGTGCCGTGCCCGCCCCCCGTCGTCTTCGCCTGGGGCGCGAGCAGCTTGCCGAGCATGCGCGCCTCCTTGGGGGCATTCGGGGTCGCGAACACGACCACGCGTCCCGGGCTCGGGTGCTCGACGAGCATCTCCGCGAGCCAGCGCAGACGGGTGGGCGGGAACACCATGCGCCCCCCGACGGCCGAGAGCCGTAGGTAGCGCATGCGCGAGTGCCAGAACGGTTCGCGGGGATCGGCGAGGGGATCGAGCGCGAGCTCGACGTCCATCGACTCCGCGTGACGGACGGCGTCCTCGTTCTCCCAGACGCCGCGCGGGGCCCACGCGATGCGCACGGCGTTCTGCGCCTCACCGAGGCCCTCGCGGATGCGCGCGACGAGCGCGGCGAGGCGCTCGCGGTTCAGCGCCCCTGGCGTCACGTCGATGGGCGTGTTGAGCACGATGTGCTGGGCCTGCAGCAGGCGCTGCGCCTCGAGCAGCTTCACGAGTCCGGCGTCGAGCGCGGGTGAGGGCTTGACCAGGGCGGCCGCGCGCGGCGCGACGATGGCGATGCGGAGGTTCGGTCCCGCGTCGGTGCGCCACTTGCGCATCGTCGAGGGCTTCGGCTCCTTCTTGCTGTCGAGGACGTCGAGCTCGAGCACGTCGAAGCGACGCGCGTACACGTCGAGCGGGCCGCGCATGCCCGCGCAACCGAGGAGGGGACGATCGTCAGCTTCGGCCATGAGGCCGCGCCTCGTAGCATGAATGCCGAGCGCGCGCTCCGTACGGCCGAAACGAGAGACGGCCGCTCCCTCGGGGGAAGCGGCCGTCGAAGGCGCGCGCCGACGGTCGTTCAGGGGCTGGGCAGGGCGGGAGCGCCGTTGTAGTCGAGCAGCGGCTTGAGGCCGGGGATGCCGACGTACGTGGGATCGACGCCCGAGTTGATGCGGACGATCTGCATGTTGCGCGGGTTGATGATGTAGTTGCGCGGGATGCCCGCGCCCGCCTTGGGCATCGAGGTCTGTTCGGGGTCGATGCCGAGGTCGAAGTTGAGGTGGTACTTGCCGTTCCACCAGTCCGCCGTCTTCTGGCTGGCGGGCGTGGTGGTGGTGCTGTCCTGGATGAGCAGCGAGAGGAACTTCGCGCCGCGACCCTTGTACATGTCCGTGAAGAACTTCGGCAGGCTCTTCGCCTCCTCGTTGCAGGGGCCGCACCACTTGGCGCCCACGACGACGAGCACGCCGAAGATGCCGCGCTCGCCGGTCGGATCGTAGTAGTCCATCATGTCGATGGTCTTCCACTCGCCGCCCTCTCCCCCGAGGTAGCCCTCGAACTTGAGGTGCGGGAAGACCTGACCCTTGGCGTCCACGCCGTAGGGGCCCTCGGGATAGGTGAGCCAGGGCGCTGCATCGACGGCCGGTGCGGTGTCTTCCACCGTGCCCGTGTCCGTGTCGCCTCCCGGACCCGCGGGCGCGTCCTTGGTTCCGGAGCAACCGAACACGGCCAGCGACGCGACGACGAGCCAGGAAAGCTTCATGGTGGGACCCCGAGGAAAGAAGAGTTCGACGTACGACGCGGACTGCATCCCGCGCGTCACCGAGATGAGACGATAGCGTATCTCGTCGCATCTGGGTCGTGCGATCCGTCCTCGTGGTGTGTTCTGCACCGCCAAAAACGCAGCGAGGCCCCGGGCGGACCCAGGGCCTCTCTGCACGGCAGAGCCAGAGGCTCGGCCTTCGTGGGCTCAGCCGCCCGTCGCGCCGTCGGTGCCGCCGTCGGGCTTGTCGCACTCGTCGGTCCCGGGGGTGGTCTCGCTCTTGTAGATCTTGGCGGCCGTGTGGTCGCCGGTGGGGGCCAGGTCGAACCCGAGCGCGATCGAGATCGCGTTGCAGGTCTGGGCGGGGTCCTGGAGGCTCGGCGCGCCGGACACGAGGTCGGCGCCCTGGGTGAGGGTGTTGACGACCTGGTCGTAGGTCGCGTTGCCCGGGCAGATGCCGAACTTCTTGGCGATCGGGGTGAGCGAGTCCTGCAGCTTCTTGTTGTTCATCGCGCCGGCGATGTTGCCGCCCGTGCCGTCCTTCACGTTGAAGGTGATGATGCCCGAGTCGATCGGGAGCTTGATCTCGGCGCCGGAGAGGGCGATCGCGAGCTCGATGGTGCCCTTGCCGAAGTCGCCGCTGACCCACTGGCCGTTCGAGATGTACGCGTCGGGGAACTGGAGCTTGGGCTTGCCATCGGCGCCGAGCGAGGCGTCGAGGATCTGCCACTCCGTGTCGGCAGCGGTGAAGGTGGGCTTCTTGCCGCTGTCCTTGCCGCCGTAGTAGGTCGCGACGTAGAGCTGGCCGGGGGCCTTCGCGTTGTCGGCCTCGGTGAAGTTGTCGATCTTCATGAGGAGCGTGAAGCTGCCGTCGGTCAGCGTCCCGTTGACCTGGTCCTCGGCGTCGGACTTGAGGCTCTTGATCACGCTCATGACCTGCGAGCCGAAGTTGTTGTCGACGCCCTTGGCGCCGTCGGTGTTGATGCTGTTGGGCGCGCCCTCGACCCGCTTGCAGACGTTCCGGTTGTTCTTGCTGTCGTCGGACGTGGTGAATCGGCCGTCGAGGTCGAAGCCGAACTGCTCCCACGCCTTCGAGCTGACCTTGCCGCTGCGATCGCTGGTGCCGAGGTAGAGCTTCTTGACGGCGAACCACTTGGTGGCGCCGGTGGGGGTCGCCGTCGGGCGCTTCGGCGGCTGGAGCGACTCGGGGCCAGGGCCTGAGTCGGTGGTGGTCGTGGGCGGGTCTTCGCTCCCACAGCCCGGCGCGAGGAACATGCCGCCGATGCCGGCAGCCGCAAGGAACATCGACGCAAAGAAGGTAGAGCGATTCAGCACGGGGACCTCCACAAGAGACACCTAGGAACGGACGCGCGGGTCAAACTACGCGACGTCCGGGGCCCATGCAACGCTGCTCGCAACGTTGACGCACCATGTCATGCGCGACGTCTTCTCGCGCACCTCGGACCGTGACACCGACGTCATGATGACCGACGGGTTCGTCCACCTGCACGCGCACTCGCAGTACTCGTTCCTCGACGGCGCGATCCGGGTGAAGGACCTCGTCAAGCGAGCCAAAGCGCAGGGTTCGCCCGCGGTCGCGCTCACCGACCACGGCAACATGTTCGGGGCCATCACGTTCTACAAGGCCTGCAAGGAGGCCGCCCTCAAGGCCATCCTCGGGTGCGAGCTGTACGTGCTGCCGCAGGAGCGGACCGAGGCGCGCAAGGACCCGAACACGGGCCACGGGCGCCACCTCACCGTCCTCGCGCGGACCAACGAGGGGTACCGCAACCTCATCAAGCTCGTCTCGATGGGCTGGGTCGAAGGCAAGTCGCAGGACGGCGTGCCGCGCGTCGACTTCGATCTGCTCTCGCAGCACACCAAGGGCCTCGTCGTGCTGTCCGGGTGCATGGGCGGCATGGTCCCGATGGCCGTGCTCGAGCAAGGCGAGGGCGAGGGCCTGCGCGTCGCGTCGCGGCTCAAGGACATCTGCGAGCCCGGGTCTTTCTACCTCGAGCTCCAGGACCACGGCCTGCCCGAGCAGCCGATCCTCAACGGCATCCTGCGCGACATCGGCAAGAAGCTCGACCTGCCGCGCGTCGCCACCAACGACGCCCACTACTGCGGGCGCGAGGACGCCGAGGCGCACGTCTACCTCTCGTGCATCGGCGCCGGCAAGACCTACGAGTCGATGAAGGAGGGCCACCACGGCTCCGAGGAGATCTTCCTCAAGTCGCCCGCCGAGATGCTCGCCTCGTTCCGCGACGACCCGAGCGCGATCCGCGCGACGCTCGAGGTGGCCGAGAAGATCGAGCTCAAGCTGCAGCTCGGCGTGCCGATGCTGCCGACGTTCAAGGTCCCCGAGGGGTCGACCCTCGACGACCACTTCCGCCACGTCTCGCGCGAGGGCCTCGAGCGCCGCTTCAAGGAGTTCACCGCGGTCGGCAAGCAGGTCGACGAGGCGGGGTACCGCGCGCGGCTCGAGATGGAGCTCGACGTCATCTGCGGGATGAAGTTCCCCGGATACTTCCTCATCGTCTGGGACTTCATCCGCTACGCCAAGGAGCACGGCATCCCCGTCGGCCCGGGCCGCGGCTCGGGCGCCGGCTCGATCGTGGCGTACGCCCTGCGCATCACCGACCTCGACCCGATCCCGTACAACCTCCTCTTCGAGCGCTTCCTCAACCCGGAGCGCGTGTCGATGCCCGACTTCGACGTCGACTTCTGCATGGACAAGCGCCAGCGGGTCATCGAGTACGTGGCCAAGGAGTACGGCGAGACGAGCGTCGGGCAGATCGCCACCTTCGCGGAGCTCAAGGCCAAGAGCGTCATCAAGGACGTCGGCCGCACGATGGGGGTCACGCCGGCCGAGACGCAGCGCATCGCGAACCTCATCCCGATGAAGGGACCGGGGCAGACCTACACCATCCCCGAGTCGCTCGAGCGCGAGCCCAAGCTCGACACGCTCATGAAGGCCGACCCGAAGATCGGCGAGCTGCTCGCGCAGGCGGCCAAGCTCGAGGGGCTCACCCGCCAGGCCGGCATGCACGCCGCGGGCGTCGTCATCAGCGAGGGCCCGCTCTGGGACCACGTGCCGTGCTTCACCGGCGCCAACGGCGAGCTCGTCACCCAGTACTACAAGGACGACGTCGAGCAGGCCGGCCTGGTCAAGTTCGACTTCCTCGGCCTCAAGACCCTCACCGTCATCGACATCGCGATCCTGCTCATCAACGCGCGCCCCGACGTGAAGAAGAACGGCACGCCGTTCGACCTCGCGACCATCCCGCTCGACGACGACGCCACCTACAAGCTCTTGCAGAGCGGCGAGACCAAGGGCGTGTTCCAGCTCGAATCGAGCGGCATGCAGGGCCTGTTCAAGGACCTCAAGCCCACCTCGTTCGAGGACATCGTCGCCGCCGTCGCGCTCTACCGCCCAGGCCCGCTCGGCACCGGCATGGTGAAGGACTTCGTCGAGTGCCGCCACGGGCGCAAGCAGATCCAGTCGCTGCACCCGCTGGTCGACGAGCTCCTGCGCCCCACCTACGGCGTCATCGTCTACCAGGAGCAGGTGATGCAGATCGCCCAGAAGCTCGCCGGCTACACGCTCGGCGGCGCCGACCTGCTCCGCCGCGCGATGGGCAAGAAGAAGCCCGAGGAGATGGCCAAGCAGAAGTCGATCTTCGTCGACGGCGCCAAGGCCCAGGGCGTGGCGGAGGCCGACGCGGACAACATCTTCGGTCTGCTCGAGTTCTTCGCCGGGTACGGCTTCAACAAGAGCCACTCGGCGGCCTACGGGCTCATCACCTACCAGACCGCCTACCTCAAGGCGCACTACCCGGTCGAGTTCCTCTGCGCGTCGATGAGCGCCGACAAGGAGAAGATCGACAAGGTGGTGCGGCTCATCGCCGAGGGCCGCGCGATGGGCATGACCATCCTCTCGCCGGACATCAACGAGTCGGGCATCGACTTCGGCTGCGTCTACACGCACCCCGAGGGCGGCGCGAAGATCCCCCGCAACGCCAAGGTGCGCGACCCGCTCGGCCCCCGCATCCGGTTCGGGCTCGGCGCGGTGCGCGGCATCGGCGAGGCGGCGATCCAGGCCATCCTCGAGGCGCGCGAGGGCGGGCCGTTCCGCGACATGTTCGACTTCGCGGCGCGCGTGGACGCGAAGCGCCTCAACAAGTCGGTCCTCGAGGCGCTGGTCGCCTGCGGCGCGCTCGACAGCATCCTGAAGCCGCTCGACGTGTCGCGGGCGAGCGCGATGGCCTCGTGCGAGCTCGCCCTCGAGCGCTCCCGCGCCGCCACCAAGGACCGCGCGGCGGGCCAGTTCGATCTCTTCGGCCTGTTCGCGGCGGCGGCGCAGTCGCAGGGCAAGCCGGCGAGCGGCGACCGCTACGTGGAGGCCCCCCCCTGGGACGCGCGCGAGCTCCTGAACCACGAGAAGAAGTCGCTCGGCTTCTACCTGAGCGGACATCCATTGGATCGTTATGGAAGGCTCTCGTTCGACGCGACCGACACCGTCGGCCAGAAGGACGAGCGCTCGAAGGTGCGGCTCGCCGGCATGGTCGAGGGCTACCGCGAGCGCCTGATGAAGTCCGGCAACGGGGCCGGCCAGAAGATGGCGTTCTTCGAGCTCGAGGATCGCGACGGTCGCATCGAGGTCAAGGTGCGCCCGCAGCAGGTCGAGGCCTACGCGTCGGTGCTGGCGAGCGGCGAGCCGATCGTGCTCAAGGGCATCCTCGGCTACGACCGGCGCCAGGCCGACGCCGAAGACGAGGAGAACACCGCGGAGCCGACGCCCCAGATCCTGCTCGACGAGGCGGTGCTGCTCTCCGACTTCATCCGCACCGAGACCCGCGGCGTGCACCTCAAGCTCTCCGCCCACAAGACCCGCAAGGAGGACCTCGCGAAGCTCGCCGAGCTCCTGCGGACCCACCGCGGCGGGTGCCTCGTGAGCCTCCTGCTCACGCTCGAGGACGGCGCCGAGGTGCAGCTCGTGCTGCAGGACCGCGTCGACCCGGGCGACCCGATCCTCGCCGGCCTCGAGCGCCTGTTCCCCGACGGCCGCGTCGCCGACCTGCAGCTCGCGGGGTGAGATTCGGGGTGAGCGCTCAATAGAGCCGTCGCTCGCAATCCCCCGTGCTGAAGCACGGGGCACCGACTGCGGGGCAAGCCCGCAAGGCGGGCTCCAGCTCGGCGCATGGATGGCCTCATGTCCTGCCTCTCGTGCCCCGCGCTTCGCCAGCCCGCCCCGGGCTGTACCGACTGGATAGCCCGCCTCGCGGGCTTGCCCCTGCTGTCGGTGCCCCGGGCTTCAGCCCGGGGGGATTCGAGCACTCGAGCCCCGGGGTCGCCCTACTGGATCCCCTCCGCCGGGCGCTTGCGCACCGGCGGGCGGCGCTCGAGGCGCTCGGCGGCGGCGGCGCGCACCGAGGGGTGCAACGCGTGGGTCTCGATCACCGACCGGAGCTCCTGCGCGCGCAGCAGCGCGACGAGCGCGATGGCGACCTCCGGCGGGGTCGCCGGGTTCTGCACGAGCGCGACCCGCACGCGCGGCCGGTGGCACCACCGCGGGTGGCGCGCGACCTCGTGCAGCACCTCGGCGCGCCCCGGTCGCTTCACGCACAGCGAGATCACGTGCTCCTCGGTGAGCCGCGGCGAGGCGAGCACCATGCGGATGACGTCGGGGTGCGGGTCCGAGAGCACGCGCGGCAGGAGCTCGGGAGGGGGCCGGCGCGCGAGCGACTTGCGCTCGCCGAGCGTGAGGGGGCGACCCTTGCCGTAGTCCGGCACGTCGCGCGGCGTGGGCTCGCGGTCGGCCTCGAGCGCGACGCCGCTGTCGTCCTCGAGCTGCTCGACCACGCGCCTGGGCGCGCCCGGCTTGCGCACGAAGGGTCGACGCAGCATGCGCTCGAGCGTGAGCAGCTTGCGCGCGCGGGCCTCCCCGCGCAGAGCCTCGCGCGCCGGATCGAGCGCCGGATCGGCAAGGATCTCGGCGAGGGCGTGCACGAGCGCCTCCGCGTTCGGGTCGGCCTGGGTGTCGGCCGCGTGACAGACGCGCTCGAGGACCTCCGCCGCGTCTTCCACGGGCATCGCGCGCAGCGCCTCGCGCAGCCACGCGGCCCGCAGCTGCGCGGTGCGCAGCGAGGCGACGACGCGCCCGAGTCGGACGGCGCGCCTTTCGTACGGGTCGTCGGGGAGCACCGGTCGATTCTACGATGACGACGGCCGTGATGTCGGCTAGGTCTGCGACCAGTGCCGCGGTTTGCCGCGATCGATCTGGGTTCCAACGCCCTCCGCCTCGTCATCGTCGAGGCCGATTCGGCGTTGCAGG
>JAEUKC010000239.1:0-15016 GCA_016794445.1 Myxococcales bacterium | reverse complement strand
GTGGACGGCACGAGGGGGTTGGTCGAGAGGCTGGGCGCCGACGCCCTCGGTTCCGGACGCCTCGGTTGACCAGCGTCGCCGGCTCACGCAGAGCACCTACCGGGGTTCGACTGCGCATCGCGCGGCTCGTTCCCTCAGCGGTCGCCCCTCACTCCTTGGTCCCGGCGTCGCGCAACCATCGCGCGGGAGCAAGTCCGAGAGGCGACGGGGCCCGACCGCGGACACAGTCGGCCGCGATCTCGCCAGCCGCGAGGCCGCAGGTCATGCCACGCCCACCCAGCGCACCCAGCCAGAAGAGGCCACGCCGCCGCGGATCCGCCCCGATGACGGCCTCGTGATCAGGGGTGCGACTGCGCAAGCAGGCCCACGCGCGACGAACGGCTCCACGCGCGAGATCCGGCGCGATGGCCGCGAGCCGACGTCCCAGCGTCCCGTGGTCGAGATCGGTCGCAGGGGCCTCCGCAGGCCAAGGCTGCTCGTCGCAGGGGCTTGCGAGAACGCCCCCGGACTCGGGACGGAAGTACACCTCCCGGCCGCGATCGAGTCGCCACACGACGGGGCCGCGCGCGAGGGGAGCGGCCACGTCGAGCAGGGCGAGGTGACGTCGGTGCGGGACGATGGGCAGCGGTGCGCCACACCCTGCACCGAGCCGTGCGGCCCAGGCCCCCGCCGCGAGAAGGACGACGTCTGCGGCGAGGACGCGTCCGTCCGCGAGCTCCACACCCGTCACGCTGTCCCGGTGGACCAGGACCGTCCGCACCTCGGCCCCGACCTCGAGCCGGGCCCCTTCGACACGCGCGCCACGGGCGAGCGCCTGACAGATCCCGTGGATGTCCATGACGCCATCGGTCGACACATGGGCCGCCGAAAGCCCGAGCCGGAGCCCGGGCGAGTGCCGCGGGAGCTGCGGGCCGTGGAGGGGCGCGCAGGAGACCCCGGCGCGACAGGCGCGCGCCACGATCTCGGCGACGTTCTCGGGAGCCGCGACGTAGAGCGCGCCCGTACGTGCGACGGGATCCACGTCGAGGTCGAGCTGCGAGAGGAGCCCCAAGCTCCGCTGCGCTAGCGGAGTGTGCCACGTCGACTGCTCGATCTGCCGGAAGATGGCTGCGTTCCGCGCCGACGCGTGCGAAGCGAGCAGCGGTTCGCGCTCGAGCAGGTGAACCCGGACCCCCGCGCGCGCGAGGTGCCAGGTCGCCGAGAGGCCCGCGATGCCGCCCCCGACCACGAGGACCTCCGCGCGCGTCATGCGCCGAGGATCGCGATCACCTCGGCGATGGCTTCGAATGGGCACCGCAGCGACAGGTTCACCTTTCCCTTGTTCACCTCGAGGGCGAGCTCTGCTCCGTGCCGCGCCAGCTTCTTGCGTCGCGCGGTCACCCACCGCTCGCCGTCCTTCTCTGCAGCCGACTTCTTCTGGTGGGAGCGCCGCTCGACGGTGGCGGCGCGCTGGATGGCCTTGGCGCTCATCTTGCCGGGCTCCAACGGCGCGTGGTGCCCGGGCACGCGGACCTTGCCTCGCGCGAGCTCCTCGGCCGTGTCCGCTTCGGGGGTGGCGGCCGCGAGTCCGATCAGCGCGAGCGCCTTGGTCTGACCAAGCTCGATGGCGCGCTTGCGGGTCAGCTGATCGGCAATCGCCATGAGCCGGTAGGCGACCGTGCGGGAGAACTCGAGCTCACCCTTGGCGAGCGCCTCGAAGCTCGCGTAGCCGAGCGCGACGTAGAGCCGGGAGGTGGACAGCTTCTTGAGCGCCACGCCGATGTCGTAGAAGGCGTCGCTGATTTGACGCTTCTTCTCGCGCACGTCGGCGATCAGCGCCTTGGCTTCGGCCACTGCGTCGCGACGCGCGGCCCGGGCCTTGCGGAGCACGGCGTCGGTGCGCTTCAGGGATTTGGACTTGGACTTGGGCTCTGGCTTCGCAGTGACCATGGCGTTCGAGCGTAGACGAGGAGTCCCGCCGGCGGGACGCGGACGTGTCGCCGGTGGGACGACGTGGGTTGGTCTCGACCGGCAGGCCTTGCGAGACTCGAATCGCTCGCCGCCGTGGCGCCCGGGATCGGACCCCCATCGACCTGGCAATGCCCGAGATGCCATGTCGCCGCCCGGAGCGATGGCGAGCCGCGCCGTTCCGTGCGACCCTCCTCGAGGGGGCGACGACGTCGTGACGATCGACATCGAGGAGGTGCCAGACGCGGTGCTCGTGCTCGAGGCCGGCTCGGTGCGAGCCGTCAACGCAAGGGCTGCGGCGCTGCTCGGGGCGCCAGCGAGCTCATGGATCGGCCGGCCCATCAGCGCGGTGCTCGGCCACGACGAACTCGCTCGCCTGCTCGAGGTGGAGCGCCAGCAAGCGGCCCACTGGGCGCTCCCGGAGACCTTCCGCGCCCGACTGCTGCACGCGTCGGGCCGCTCCGTCCTGGTGGATCTGCGGTTCTCCCGGAGTGGCGAGCGCTGGGTGCTGTCCGCCCGAGACATGACGGAGACCTCTCGTGGAGAGGGCTTGATCGCCCGCCTGGCGGATCTCGCCGGCCGATTCGACGACGACGCCGACGCGCTCCTCCGCGCCGCCGAGCCTCACCTCGTGGCGTTGGGCTGGACGCTCGCGTACAGCGTCGTCGAGGGCGCGCACGTGGTCCCGACCCACGTGCTGGGTAGCCCTGACGACCCCGTCGCGCAGTACGGTCGCGCCATCCTGGGCCAGCGGCTCGATCGAGCAGCCTCGCCGATCGCGTCGGAGGTCGTCGCCACGGGGCAGGCGCTGTTCCTGGACAACCTTCCTTCGACTCGGCCGGCCTCCGCCCTTCGCATGGCAGAGGCCTTGGACGAACGCATGCGACGAGCCAAGGTCCGGCGCAGCGTCTGGTGCCCGATCTGGCGAGAGGGAGCGGTCGTGGCGGTGCTGGCCGTCGCAGGGTCGGACCTGACCGACCACGACTTCGTGGCCATCCAGCTGCTGGCGGCGCAGCTCGGGGCGATCGCCCGGGCGGCGTCGCTTCGCGCCGAGATCTTGCGTCGGAGCCAGGTCATGGCGCTGGGCGAGGTGGGCGCGCTGCTCGCGCACGAGCTCCGTCACCCCATCGCCGTCGTGATGGCGTCGCTCGGCGCGCTCGGCCGAGAGGCGACCATGAGCGCTGCCGGGGCCGAAGCCCTGCGCATCGTACGACTGGAGACCCAACGGCTGCGACACACCATCGCGGAAGTGCTCGGCTTCGCGCGCCCCCTCGACCTCCACCTGGAGGCCGTGGCACTCCGACCTCTCGTGCACGACGTGGTCGCGTCGATCCACCGGCTCCATCCGCTGCACCTGATCGACATCCAGGTCGACGCCGGGTTGGTGGTGCGGGCCGATCGCGAGCTGTTGCGGCGGGTGCTGCTGAACGTCATCGAGAACGCCTGCGTGCACGGCCTGCCGACGACGAGGATCGAGTTGACAGCGGCGATCGGGGAGGGCGGCTGTCAGCTCGCCGTGTTCAACGAGGGACCTCCCCTGGACTCGCTGACGGCGCAGCGCGTGTTCGAGCCGTTCTTCACCACCCACCAGGACGGGAGCGGCCTCGGTCTCTTCGTGGCGCAACAGGGGTTGCTGGCGATGGGTGGCCGCGCGGAGTTCGACCTCGTCCCGCGTGGGGTCCGTGTATCGCTGTTTCTGCCCACGGCGCAGGAGAGTCGCGACCCGACGACCTGAGACCGCCGACCAACCGCGTCGGGACCGGCCTCTCAGCCAGACAGAGGGCTCGTCCCGCGGTGGGACGGCGAGGTCTGGTTGTCGGGGGTCACTGCGCTCGGAGGCGGGTCCGGACGAACGCGCGGAGCGTGGACTGATCGAAGGGCTTGTCCAGGACCGGGACGGCCGGGCGAAGGACCAGATCCGCGTGCCTGCGGGTACGATCGCCGGTCATCAGCGCGAAGGAACCGGCGAGAGATGGATGGCCGTCTCGGATCCTGTCGTACACGACGAGCCCGTCGATCTCGGGCATCGTGAGATCACACAGGACCAGGTCCCACTGCGTGTCGCACTCGAGGACGGCCAGCGCAGCCTCACCAGACTCAGCCACCGTGACCTCGTGCTGTGCACGGAGCGCCCGTCGAATCGCCGTACCAATCTGGGGCTCGTCGTCGACCACCAGCACCTTTGCTCAGTGCCAGGAAGAGCTACGCTTGCAGCCTCGGCGCTCAGATCTGCATCACGAACGTGCTGCCGCGGGGCTCGGCCGGGGCGACCCAGATGCGCCCACCGTGGGCCTCGACGGCCAGCTTGCAGAACGCGAGGCCGAGGCCGAGCTGGAGGCCCGCCTTCTCGCGCACCTCGACCACGCCGAACTTGTCGAACACCATCTCGCGGTACTCGGGCGCGATCCCCGGCCCCTGATCCGAGACGCGGAGCTCGGAGGTGTAGTCCCCCGATCGCGGGGCGGCGCTGACCCGCACTCGCCCGCCACGAGGCGAGAACTTGAGCGCGTTGGAGACCAGGTTGTCGAGCACGCGGATGACCAGCGACTCGTCGATCGAGACGTCGACCGGCTCCCGCACCTCGAGCTCGAGGGTGATGTCGCGCAGGTGGGCGGCGGCCTGGGCGGCGTCCACCGCGTCGCGGGCCAGCCGGGCCATGTCGGAGTGGGTTCGCTGCGGCTGCAGCCGCCCCTGGTCGAGCTTGGCCGTGAGCAGGAGGTCGGTGAGGAGGCGCTCGGCGCGGCCCACCTGGTTGCGGATCGCCGCGAGCTCGGGCCCGACCACCGCGGGGATGTCCCGCCGCTCGCTCAGCAGCGAGGTGTAGCCGGCGATCGAGGTCAGCGGGCCGCGCAGGTCGTGGACCAGCATGTGGGCCAGCTCCTCTTGCAGGCGCATGAGGCGGGCCAGCTCGGCGTGCTGGCGATGGATGCGGGCCATCGCGCGCAGGCGCGCCCGCAGCTCGAGCCCACGCACGGGCTTGGTGACGAACTCCTCGGCGCCGGCGTCGTAGCCCTCCCGCAGGGTCTCGACCCCGGCGAGCGCGGTCACGAGGACCACGGGGATGGCGCGCGTCTCGGGGTCGTCCTTGAGCGCGCGACACACCTCGAAGCCCGTCAGGCCCGGCATCATCACGTCGAGCAGGATCACCTCGGGCCGCGTGGCGTGGGCGAGGGTGAGGCCCTCTTCCCCGGAAGCGGCGAGCGTGACACGGAAGCCGTAGCCCGCGAGGGCGCGCTCGAAGCCTTGCCGCACTTGGTCGTCGTCGTCGACGACCAGGACGTGCACTTCTTGACCGTTCACGGCCGCCTCCTCGGAGAGGCGCAGGGAACGACGGAACTTCGGTCGGCCATGAGAACCCTCCGTCTCAGGGAACGGACCTCGAACAGAAGCCTTGAGGCGCCCACGGATCTTTCGGCACCTGCGCGCTTCCAGAAGGGCTCAGCGCCGGGGATTGCGGGCAGCCTGGGCGTTGCGCACGTGACCACACACGCGCTCGAGGAAGTTGTCGCCCTTGCGCTCGAACCGGTGGACCCCGAGGCGAGCGAGCACTTCCACGTCCTGCTCCTGCGCGCCGGCGCTCACCGCGACGATCTCGGTCTGCACGGCGAGGCCGCGGAGGTGCATGCAGAGCTCCATGCCGCTCATGCGGGGCATGTGGAGGTCGAGCACCATCAGATCGGGCAGCTCGCGATGGATCTCGGCGAGCGCCTCCTCGCCGTCGGTGGCCGAGGCCACCGCGCACCCGGGGATTCGCGCCTTGATCGTGAGGCACATCATCTTGTTCATCGTGGGCTCGTCGTCGACCACGAGCACGCGGAAGGGGCCGGTCTTCATGGTCCGATGCAGCTCCGAGAGCCGGCCGAGGCGGTGGGACAGGGAGCGCGCGTCCGGGCGGGTGTCCGGGTCCTTCCTCAAGGTCTCGGCCACGAGCTCGGCCAGGAGAGGTGGCACGTCGGCGTTGAGCACGCGGACGTCGGGCGGCTCCTCGCTGATGTGCTTGGAGAGGATGTTCACGAGCGTGGGCCCTTCGAAGGGCAGCTGCCCGGTGAGGAGCTGGAACGCCATGATGCCGAGGGCGTAGACGTCGGCGGGGCCACGCGCCTCGTCCTCCTGGCCGATGAGCTCGGGCGCCAGGTATTCGAAGGTGCCGCAGAGGCCCTCGGGGCCGACGACCTCGCCGGAGGAGAGCAGGCCGAAGTCCATCAACACCACGCGGTTGTTCGGAGCCAGCATCACGTTGGCGGGCTTCACGTCGCGATGGACCATGCCGCGCTCGTGCACGGCGGCGAGCGCGTCGGCCACACCGCGCAGCACGCGGAGCACCTCGGCGACCTCCGGCAGCTTGCCGCTCCGCAGCCGAGCGTCGAGGTGGTCGGCGAGCGTCTTGCCGTAGATGCGCTCCATCACGAAGAAGTCGTGACCGTCGTGCAACCCCATCCAGTGGACGGCGGCGATACCGGGGTGCTGCAGCATGGCGAGGCCCTGGGCCTCGGTGCGCAGGGCCAGATCGTCTGCCTCGAGCGAGATCTTGAGGGCGACCTTGCGACGAAGGCGCACGTCCGTCGCCTCGTAGACCACACCCATCCCGCCCCAGCCGAGCACGTCGCCGATCTTGAAGGTGTCGGCGATCAGCGCTCCCCGCGCGAGGTGCCCTGGTCCGGCCGCGACGCCGGGAAGGCTCGCGCGGCCGCCCGGCTCGACCGATGCTGCGGCGCTCACGGGCGGACCGTGGGGCTCTCGTTGTCGTTCGGAGGGACGGGGATGGTGTCGAGCCCCTCCTCGTCCTCCTCGAACAGCTCGAAGTCGTCTTCGAGCAGGGGGACCACCGAGATCGCCGAGCGCCGCGTGGCCACGGGGACCACGACGCTGCGGAAGTGGTGGAAGGGGACGGGCGGCGCGTTCAGCTTGGCGAGCTTGCGCGGCTGCGCGGGGGCAGGTGGTAGGACGGTCTTGCAGATGGCTTGCATGCGAACACCCCGAGGCTGGACCTCATGTGCAGCGGGCGCCGTGAAGCACCCAGGGTTGTGTCGATCGGAGCTTCGTGCCCCGCTCACCAAGGGGGACGGACGTACAGCTCCGGACTTGAGGAATTTGGAGCGGAGGACCGGACGGGGACGGTCCGGGAGCGACGAAGCGACCCGTTTCATGGTGAGAGGCGGGAGCGGAGCTCGCCGAGAGCGTGGAGAGCGTCACAGAGGGGCTCCATCGCGGCGCCGTTCCGCGCCGACACCTCGAGCTCGTGGAGCGTCGGGGCGACGTCGTGGGCGGCGATGGCGAGGACGGCTCCTCGGAGTGCGTGGGCAGCGCGAGCGACCTCTGGCCAGTCCTCGCGAGCGGCGGCAACCCGCATCCTCTCGGAGAGCTCCTCCTCGGATTCGAGGTAGATCGCGACCACGTCGGCGACCAACGATTCGTTGCCGAGCGCTGCGCGCAGAGGTTGCAGATCGAACGTGAGGGCGGACACGGAGAGGAACGTTGCAAGCACTGCGCCCACCATGGCGCTCAAGGCTCGATGACCTGGACCGTTCTGGTCGGTATGTCGACTTCCGACACGCCCGCCCCGCGCGTGCTGATCGCCGAAGACAGCGCGGCTGCGCGCCGCGTGCTCTCCCTCCTCGTCCGCACGGCGGGTCACGAGGTGGTGGTGGTGAGCGACGGCGAAGAGGCGCTCGCGGCGCTGGTGGCGCCCGACGGTCCGAACATCGCGGTGCTCGACTGGGAGATGCCTGGGCTCTCGGGCCCGGACGTCTGCCGTCAGGTGCGCGCCGGCGCGTGTGGGGAGCGCTACGTCTACCTCGTCCTGCTCACGGCCCACGACGACCCGCGGCGGATCGCCGAGGGCCTCGATGCTGGCGCCGACGACTTCGTGACCAAGGGCGCTGACGCGGGCGTCTTGCGCGCACGCCTGCGTACCGGCGCACGGGTCGTGCGGCTCGTGCACGACCTCCACGCCGCCCGCGAGTCGCTGCGGGAACAGGCCACGCGTGACGCCCTCACCCGGCTCTGGAACCGCGGCGCGGCCCTCGATCTCCTCGACACCGAGACCGCCCGCGCCGAGCGCTCGGGCAGCGACGTCGGCGTGCTCCTGTTCGACGTGGACCACTTCAAGACCGTCAACGACACCCATGGGCACCTGGTCGGAGACGACGTGCTCCGCGAGCTCGGGAAGCGGCTCTCGTCGACGCTGCGGGCCGGCGACATCCTCGGTCGCATCGGTGGCGAGGAGCTCCTCGCCATCCTGCCCGTGGAGTCGAAGGCCCACGCGCGGCTCGCGGCGGAGCGGCTGCGTCTCGCCATCGCGCGCGCGCCGTTCCCGACCCGGGTCGGGCCCCTCGAGGTCACCGCGAGCGTCGGCGTGACCTCGCTCCGACACGTGGGGACGCGCGAGCGGGAGGCGCTGCTCGCCGACGCCGACGCCGCGCTCTACCGGGCCAAGCACGCGGGGCGCAACCGCGTGGTCGCGCCCTGGGACTCCGCGGTGACGTCGGCCGAGGCCGTGGCGGCCCTCGTGACGCGGCGGAGCGGGCGCGCCGGGTTGCCGGAGAGCGTGGTGTCGTCGGGGAACCGACCGTAGACGACCGAGCCAGGCGCCACCGTGCAACGATCGCCGAGGACCACCCCCGGCATGATGACGGCGCCGCTGCCGATCCAGCACCCGCGACCGATCACGATCGGGCGCGTGAGCACGGTGGGCGCGTCCGTCACCCGCTCGCCGCGACCGTCACCGTATTGGCTGGTCACGACGACGTGCGGACCGAGGTGCGTACCGTCGCCGACCCGCACGCCGCCCTCGCCGAGCACCATGGCGCCGGCGGCGATCACGACCCAGTCGCCGAACGACACGTCGGCGCCGCTGCGTGAGCCGTAGACGTAGCTCCCGGCCTGCAGCGTGCACTTCTTGCCGAACGACAGGCGCTCGGGGTGCTTGATCACGACGGCGGGCTCGAGGAGCACGTCGAACCGCGCCGCGACCCGGGCCTTGGTGACCCAGATCGAGAGCGCGTGCCGCAGGTTCTTGCCGATCACGCGGCCTCGGCGCGCGCGCGCACGACGGCCTGGGTCAGCTCACCGAGGGTCTGGGCGTCGGCGGCGTCGGCGTCGCGGAGGCGCACGTCGAGCTCCTGCTCGATGATCGCGACCAGCGTGAGGTGCTGCAGCGAGTCCCACCCCGGCACGTCGTCGGGTGAGGAGGCAGGACCGAGGGTCGAGGGCGGCACGCCGAAGACGTCGGCGGCCAGGGCGCGAATGCGTTCGAAGGTCTCCATGACGAGCTCCTCTGCAAGTGTCAGGCGCGAGGTCGCGTACGGGCGACGAAGCCCACGTTGACGGCGAGGCGTTGCTCGGCCGCCTCGGCGAGCGACAGGCCGGGGTGCGGCAGGACGCAGCGCTCGATCACGTCGAGCCCGGCGTCGAAGAGCAGCGCCTCCACCTCCTCGACCGAGCGGAAGTGTCGGATGTGGTCGATGGCCGGCGCGTCGATGCACGTGGTGCACAGGAGGTGCCCACCGTCGGAGAGGAGCTCGCGGGCGCGGACCAGGAACAGGTCTGGCCTCTCGACGTGCTCGAGCACCTCGCCCATCACGACGATGCCGAACGGCCCGTCCACCTCGGCGCCCAGGAAGTCGGCCTCGCGTACGTGGACGGCGGGCAGCGCGCCGAGCGCGCCGGAGGTGAGGAGATCGTTGCAGAGCGCCACGCTCGTCGGCGAGAGGTCGATGGCCTCGAAGCTCTCTGCGCACCCGAGCCGGGCGGCAGCGGCGAGGTGCAAGCCATGCCCGGGCCCGACCTCGAGGTAGCGCCGGACGCGCGGCAAGCGGGCGAGCGCGTGCAGGAGGAACCGGCGAAGGACCACGTGGTTCTCCCAGAAGAACCCGGTGAGCGCGAGGCCCTCCATGTACTGCTGCATGTATGCCGGCGAGAAGTAGACGTCGGACGCGACGTCTGCGAACGAGGCGTGCCGATACCGCCCGTGCCGGCGGAAATAGACCTGCTCGCGCAGCGTGTCGCGCACGACGAGGTCGTACGCCGCGGCCAGCGACGTCGCGCTGTTGCCGCGGGACACCGCGTGACGCACCCACGCCGTGAGGTCGCGCCGCTCCTCGTCGTGGAGGGTCGAGAGCGCCGCCTCCACCGGCCGACGCTGCCGCGGGTTCTTCTGGCCGATGGCCTCGACGAGCTCCTCGATCACGCGGCACGCTCCGCCGCGACGCCGAGGACCAGCTTCACCGCGCGCGCGACGCGCTCGATGTCCGCGCGGGTGAGGCTGAGCGCCGAAGGCAGGTTGATGCCGCGCGACGACACGTCGTAGGCGACGTGGTTGCGACGGTGCGCGGCCCGGGCCTCGGAGAGGTGCGCGAACGCCGGCAGCTCCGAGAGGGGGTGGAAGAACGGGCGGACGTCGATGCCGAGCGCGGAGAGGCCCGCGTAGAGCGCCTCCTTGCGCAGCCGGTGCCGACGGTCGAGGAGCAGCGTGGTCATCCAGTAGGACTGGTGGACCGTGGGGCGCTCGACGTTCAGCGAGACACCGGGCACGTCGGCGAGGGCCTCGGCGTACCAAGAGAAAATGCGGCGCTTCTGCTCGACGAGCTCGTCGAGCCGCTGCAGCTGGGCGAGCCCGAGCGCGGCGGGCAGCGCGCCCATGCGGTACTTGAAGCCCACCTCGCGGTTCCAGAACCAGCGATCGCCCGGGTCGCGGCCGTGATCGCGCAGCACGCGCACGCGGTAGGCGATGTCGTCGCGATCGGTGACCAGCATGCCGCCTTCGCCGGTCGTCATCGTCTTGCTGCCGTGGAACGAGAACACGCCGACGTCGCCGAGCGAGCCCGCCATGCGGCCGTCGCGGCGCGAGCCGACCGCCTCGGCGGCGTCCTCGATCAACGCGAGGCCGTGCCGCTCGGAGAGGCCCCGCAGCGCCTTCATGTCGCAGACGGCGCCGTAGAGATCGACCGCGATGATGGCCCGCGTGCGGGACGAGATGCAGGCCTCGACCGCCGCCGGGTCGATGCACCAGTCGGCCTCGTCGACGTCGGCGAACACGGGCGTCGCACCCACGTAGACGACCGGCGCCGCGGTGGCGATCCAGGTGAGCTCGGGGACGATCACCTCGTCGCCCGGACCGAGGTCGAGCGCCGCGAGCGCGAGGTGCAGGCCGGCCGTGCACGACGGCAGCGAGAAGGCGTGGCGCACGCCGTGACGCTCGGCGAACGCGCGCTCGAAGCGATCGGGGTACAGCCCGGCGTTCTCGTACCAGCCGTGGCGGACGGCCTCGAGGACGAGCTCCTCCTCGAGGGAGCCGATCGAGGGCCCGGCCACGGGCACCCGGGGGCTCACGGGTCCTCCGTCGCGCGGAGATACCCTCCCGGGCCCACGCTGATCAGGAGCTTCGCGTCCACGTCCTCGTCGATCGAGAACCGCGGGCACTCGCGGAGGAACTCGGTCACCGCGCTCCGCGGATTGCTCGTGCGGCTCCACCGCTTGCCGACGTACAGCTCCTCGGGCAGGTCCGAGACCAGCGTGTCGAGCACGACGAGGTAGCTGCCGGCGCCCACCAGCGGCGCGTAGGCGCGGAGCTCGGCGAGCACGTGCTCGTGGGTGTGGTCCGAATCGAGCACCACCAGCACCGGGCCGCGCCCGTCGACCAGGTCGTAGACCTGCCGCACGATCGCCGGGTCGGTCGAGGAGCCCTCGACCAGGGCGAAGCGCTCCCGCATGGGGTGGGCCTCGAGCGCCGCGCGGTTGTGCGGGCGGATCTCGCGGTCGACGCCGATCGCGAGCCGGTCGCCGCCGAGCAGCGAGAGCATCGAGGCGTGGAACACGAGCGAGCCACCGTGGGCGATGCCCGTCTCGACGATGACCCGCGGTTCGATTCGGAAGATGAGCTCCTGGAGCGCCATCACGTCCTGCGGGACCTGGACGATCGGGCGCCCCATCCAGCTGAAGTTGTAGGCGTACTTGTACGGCGCGACGGCGCGGGCCCACATGCGCGAGAGCGCGTGCAGGTCCCGGTCCTCGCGGAGCCGACGGATGTTGTCGCGGACTTCTGCGACGTGGTCGGGGTGGACGTGGCTGGCTTCGGGGTTCACGCGGCGAGCTCCTTCCAGGGGATGGTCTCGGACACGATGCAGGAGCGTCCGGCGGGCCCGACGTTGGCGAGCAGGTCGAGCGCGGTGACGAACGGGGTGAAGGGGCCGTGCAACTGCGGCCAGGGGTGGGTGGCGTAGCGGACGTAGCGGACGTCGACCCCCGCCTGCTCGAACTTGCCGTGGTCGAGGTAGTCGAGCGCACCGCGGCCGGTGACGTAGGTCGTGCCGGAGAGGTGCATGACGATGTCGAGCACGCGGTTGGAGTTGGCGCCCGGGATGCCGAGCTCGGAGGAGAACACCACCCGCGGGGGGCGCAGCGCGAAGGCCGAGAGCAGCGCGTCGAGGCCCGCGATCGTCCAGTCGAGGAGCCACGGCGAGTCGACGGCGTAGGTGGCCTCGGCGACGGCCATCATCGCGTCGAGGTACGGCGCCTTGGCGTAGGCCTGGCGGAGGGTGAGGAGGTGCTTGCGGGCGAAGGTGCGCTCCGAGAGCTGCACGTCGCGGATGGCTTGCCCGAGCTCGACGCGAACGGGGAGCGTCAACCAGCTGGTGCCCGTCACCGTCTTGACTTGCACCCGGTTGACGAAGCTGCCCTTCGAGAACGCGACGTCGTCGTAGTGGACGTACACATCGCACAGCCGAATCTGCTCCAGCATGCCCACCCAGGGCAGGAACATCGGCTGGGAGATGACGACGCAGGTCATGATGCTCGGGCCTCTGCTCGCAGACCAAGCAAGGGGAAGGCCAGGTCCCGATCGGACACGTTCACGGGCGGGAGCGGCCAAGCGATCGACAGTGCGGGGTCGTCGTAGCGGACGCCGATCGACAGCTCGGGGGCGAACGGCTCGGAGATCTCGTAGAGGACCTCGGCGCCAGCGGTGAGCGTCTGGAACCCGTGGGCGACGCCGCGCGGCACGTAGAGGGCGCCGTCCCCCGGGCCGAGGACGTGGGCCTCCCAGCGCAGGTAGGTCGGCGACCACGGTCGCAGATCGGCGACGACGTCGTAGATGCGGCCGACGAGGCAGTGGACGATCTTCACCTCCTCGCGCGGCGCGGCCTGCAGGTGCATGCCTCGCAGCGTGCCCACGCGGCGCGAGCGCGAGAGGCTGGTCTGCAGGAAGCTCTGCTCGAGCCCGGCGGCGGCGAACGACTCGGCGCAGAACAGCCGCTCGAACGAGCCGCGACGGTCGACGTGACGGGCGCCGTGGATGCGGACGACGCCAGGGATGCTCGTGTCGTCGAAGATCACGGGAAGACCTCCACCGAAGGGACTGCGGTGACGAAGCGGCCACCCCTCTCGAGGAAGGCGCGCTGTTGCTGGAGGACCTCTGCTCGCAAGTTCCAGACCGTGAGGAGGAGCGTCGCAGGGAGGGGACGAGCACCGCCGTCGATGGCCTCGGGGGGAACGATCTCGGCGCCCACGCCGGGGACGAAGCGGCCTTGCTTGTGCGGGCTGCGATCGACGACGCACGGGATCTCGGTCGGCCCGAGCCCCGCCCAGTTCAGCAGCACACAGCCCTTGGCCGACGCGCCGTAGGCCCAGATCGGTCGCGGGAGCTCGGCGAGCTTCGCGCGGAGGGCCTGGCGCCGCGCCTCGACCGTCGCGGCGAGGCGGGCCCAGCGACGGGGGCTCGTGGTCTCCCGCTCCACGTCGCCGCGGAGCTCGGCGGCGACGCGCGGACGGATGGGGAGCGACGTGCCGGAGCGGGCGGCGGTGACGAGGAGCGAGCCGCCGTGGACCGCCGTGCGCTCGACGTCGAGCACCGTGAGGCCCGCGCGGCGGCACAGCCCCACGAGCCCGGTGACCGTGAAGTACGAGTAGTGCTCGTGGTAGATCGTGTCGAACGCGGCGCTCTCGAGGAGCAGCCCCGCGTCGGGGATCTCGACGAGCGCCACGCCGTCGTCGCGCAGGAGCTCGGCGATGCCGCGCAGCAGATCGAGCGGGTCCGGGATGTGCCCCACCACGTTGTGGGCGTGGATCACGCGCGGCCGGGTGCCGTGGCGCGCCATGGCGCGGGCGAGCGCCCGGTCGAAGAACGCGCACACGGTCGGGACGCCGCGCTCGCGCTCGGCCACGCGCGCGGCCTCCTCGGCCGGGTCCACGCCGAGCACGAGGATCCCCCGCCGCGCGTAGTGCTGCAGCAGGTAGCCGTCGTTGCTGGCGATCTCGAGGACGAGATCGTCGGGGCCGAGGTCGAGCGCCGCGCACGTGCGATCGACGAGGGCGGCCGCGTGCGAGACCATCGTGTCGGCGAACGAGGAGAAGTAGCGATAGTCGCGGAAGAGCCGCTCGGGCGCCACGTCGTGCCCCACGCGGAGGAGGCCGCACGAAGGGCACAGGTGCAGCCCGAGGGGGAATCGCTCCTGGGTGCGCGCCGCGACCGCGGTCGGGGCGAGCTCGTTGGCGATCGGCATCGACCCGAGGTCGAGGACGGGCACCGTCGAGTGGCCACAGCCGCGGCAGGCGGCCCGCGCCGCGGGGAGGTGGAGCGCGACGGCGGTCATGCGATCACGCCGCCTCCCACACGCGCCACGGCGCGCGCCCCGCGGTCCACATCGTGTCGAGGAAGCGCTTGTCGCGGAGGGTGTCCATGCAGTGCCAGAAGCCCTCGTGCCGGAACGCGGCGAGCTCGCCGCGCTTGGCCAGCTCCTCGAGCAGGTCGGCCTCGAGGCTCGTCTCGTCGCCCGCGAGCAGCTCGAGCGCGCCCGGCTCCATCACGATGTAGCCGCCGTTGATCCAGCCCTCGCCCGCCTGCGGCTTCTCGGTGAACCGAGACACGAGGTTTCCGTCGAAGAACAGGCCCCCGTAGCGCGCGGGCGGCCGCACCGCGGTGACCGTGGCGAGCTTGCCCTGGGACTCGTGGAAGCGGAGCAGCGCCCCGAGGTCGATGTCGCTGACGCCGTCGCCGTAGGTCACGATGAACCGCTCGCGCGCGAGCAGCGGCCGCAGGCGGCGCAGGCGTCCACCGGTGTTGGTGGCGGCCCCG
>JAEUKC010000091.1:0-5086 GCA_016794445.1 Myxococcales bacterium | reverse complement strand
GCGACAAGCTACTGGAAACCGCCGACGGACAAGGATTCGACGACGTTTGGCATCACGCCATACAGCCCACATCGCCGAGGCTCAATTGTCTCGGGCGCGCTTCTTCAGTGGACCCAACGATTGGTCGGCGGTGGTCGAGTGAAGGAACTCCCGGCCCTGATGGTCTATGAGAGCGAGGCAGCGCTAGTTGGACGATTCTCGGACGAGCGCGACTTCCTCAGGATGCTTCTTACCTCGATTCGCTCACGCCCTGGTCTACTTCCTCGCTACGCCAAGCACGCTGCGCTGGCATTCGCGCGCAAGAATGTCTTCGCCAAAGCGCACACCCCTCCGGGATCGGTTCTTGTTCCAGATCAGATTAGTTGCGACGGCTGCCCTCCCTCCTCGGCCCTATCTGTCATTCAACGGACGATGTCGGTCGATCTTCCCTTGCGGGTGTCGGCGGATGATCCGTCGCCGCAAATCCAAGTGTTTGCGCCAACGGGTGATGCGTACGAACGGCAACTTCCCGGTGTTGGATCGCAGAACTTCGTCACGCTCGAGTTCTCGACCTCGCCATCGTTCGCATCCCTGTTGACCTCGCAGCAGATCCCACTTCGGAGCACGTCCGACACGAACAACGCGCCGCCAGGTTTCACACTGCGTGCGCTCACTGTGGCGAACTGGGCGGCCATAAGGGGGGCAGGCGTCGTGTACTATCGCGCTCGCCAGTGCCTCGCTGGTGGTAGCGAATGCATCGTCACGTCCGTTGTTGGGCGGCCGAATGAGGCGCAGTTCATCGAGATCTCGCCAGGTTCTGGCGGCTGCGGCGCCGGCAACTGCGCAATCGGGGGACGGCCTTCGGGAAAGACGCAGCCGCTGCTGACGCTGGCGCTCGGTCTGGCCGTGTTCGTGGTTCGGTCTCGCAGGCGGGCGTCATGAGGCGCCTTGCTCTTCTCGCCTTCCTCTGCGCCGTTGTCGGCGGCGCGTGTGGTGGTAGCGTCGCGGATGGTGCGGTGCGATTGCCGTTGCGTGTCGCCTGCTTCGCTGATGGCGACGCAGGGCCTCTGGTTCGTGCCGATGGGCAACTCGTGCGACTGAGCGGAGCCAGCATGACAACCGAAGGCCCAGCGCCAGCGTGTCCGTTTACGTCGTCAGGTCGTGAGCTCTTTGCTGGAGGCCAGTCGGTGGCAGCGCCCGTCGCTCCTGTGGTGAATACCCACGGTTGGGCAGTCGACCCCCTCTACCTCTATCATGTTCGGGTCGAATATCTGAGCCCCAACTACGAGCTGTGGCTCTACCGCGGGCCTCGATCGGGGACAGCTCAGACGAAGTGGGTGCGCCTCAACGAACATGTGGACCCCGCCTCAGCTGAGCGAGCCGCGGAGCAGGTCGTGCTATCGACCGAGAGCTACCTGCTCGTGGGCCTCAACTGGGTGTATGTCGTGCCCAAGGCTGGAGGCTCGCCCGTGCGACACGCGCTCCCAGGTCGAGTCGAGTCGATGGCGGCGCTTGATGTCGACACCTTCGTCTGGACTTCGCAGCAAGCGCACGACGGGAGCAGAGGCGGTGTCTTTCGGACGAGCCTCGGGACGGGCAGTACCGTGCGCATCGCCGAGGGACCTGCCACTCGCGTGCGGGTGAACGATGGTCTCGTGTACTTCCTTCGCGACGTGAGGAGTCTGGTCGCTGTCCAGCCAAGCGGAGCTGCCGAGCGTGTGTTGGCCACGTCGAGCGGCGAGGATCCCATCATTGACTACTTGCCTGCGGGCGCTTGGCTCTACTGGGCCAGTGGGGTCACCCTGACGGTCGTCCCACGCTGAATTGATGGAAGCGAACCGGCATCTGCGGTTCTTCGCGAGCCTCGTTCTGCGCGCTAGAGATCGAGCGCGGGAAATGGCGTGCCGAACCCCACCCGCACGTCGGCGAGCCGGATGTACTTCTCGGTGGTGGCGATGTGCTGGTGCCCAGCGCGCTGCCGGATCTTGAGCGGGTCGTCCCCACGCACAGCCATCCATGTGATCCCCGTGGCCCGCAGATCGTGAAAGGTGATCCACCGTCGCGTGGGCCCCCGCGCCAGCAGCTCGGGCCGGTCAACGCCCGCGAGCGCGAGGTAGGCGCGAAGCCCCTTGGCAAGGTCGTACCAGGGCGGGAGGTCGGCGAGCACGCGCCCGCTCTTCGGCTTGCCGGCCTGCTCGTGCATGGCGAGCAGGAGAGGCATCAGCGTGGGCTCGATCGCAAGCCTCCGAGTCGTCTCCGTCTTGGTGGTCTTGTCGTAGCCGCTGCATGAACCGGCGTTCTCGACGGCAGCCAGTGGGAGCCGCATCTTGGAGTTCGTGCCCGAGTCGCTGCAATCAGCCCGACGCGCCCTGCTGTTCCACCGCCGGCGCCGGCACGGAGATGTGCCCGATGGGCAGCTCGAGCTCCCGGGCATCGAGCCGAGCGCGAGTCTTCGCCCAGAACTTGGGCGCAAGCTCGAGCCGACGAGCGGCGGGCCAGTACGGAAAGACGCGAATGACGTCGGCGAGGTAGGTCTCGGGGTCGAGGCCGTGGAGCTTGCACGACGCGATCAGCGAGAAGAGGTTGCCGGCGGCGGTAGCGTGATCGTCGGAGCCGAAGAACAACCAGGCCTTCCGACCCACGGCCACTCGAAGCGCATTCTGCCCATGTCGCATTTGGCGCGGAGGTCCACTATCCGTGGCATCCCGCGTTCGGCAGCACGATCGACGTTCACTACCGCGAGAAGCGCAGCGGAGGGGAGGTCTTCGTCTGCACCTTGCCGGATGCCGCGGCCGCCGTCGTCGTCCCGGCCTGGATGTTCGATCGTGCCTACTGCTCGCGCCTGACGCTTGGTGGGCGTCGCGCATCCGTCCAAGCCCTCCGCGAGGTGTGCTCGATCATCGGTGAGCTCCGCCGCGTCGACGCGAGCGATGCTTCTGGCACCGTGCACGTGGAGAATGCCGATGCCAAGGACGACACCGCCCCGCGAGCGACCCGCAAACCTGCAGCTGGACTTCAGGCTGCCGCATCTGATGAAGGATCGGGTGCTAGACCCAAAGACGCGGAGCGAGGTCATCGCGCTGCTCGCCCGTCTTCTGCCACCAGAGACGGTTCCGCGTCTCGAGCCTACCGGAGAGCGGGATCGCATAATGTTCGGTTATGTAAAGCCGAACGCTCCTCGCCGGGACGGGCTTGGACTGCCTACCCTCCAGTAGGCGCAGTTGGTCGAGAGCCGGGCCGGGAACACCTTGCTCTCCTCGGTCATCTTGCCGAGGGTCTCCGCGTACGAGAGCGCCGCCTCGAGCTGCTCGGGCGTGCGGCTCGTGGTCATCCGCAGCCCGTGCCGCAGCATCGCGAACGAGAGCCGCACCTTCTTGGCCCACGGCCAGATGCGGCGCGCGGCAACCTCGTAGAGCGAGAGCTGGAGGCTGTCGTCCACCTCCTCGCGCGTGAAGATCGCCCGGTTGGTCTTGTAGTCGACCACCTCGATGGTCTCGTCATCGACGCGGTTGACCCGGTCGATGCACCCGATGACCGAGAAGCGCCCCAGCGGCAGCCGGAAGTCCTTCTCCACAGCGAGCACGTCGCGATGGTCGACCACGCCCTCCGAGCGCACGAAGTTGCGCACGATCTCGAGGCCCTCGCGGTAGACCTCGGCGCCCACGAGCCCGCTCTCGGCCCAGGCGTCGGCGAAGATCTGCTTCGCGCGGGCCTCGTCGATCGGCCCGCTGATCTCCTCGGCGATGACGTCCTGGAACACGCGCTCCAGGGTCGCGTGCACCACCTTGCCGAACAGCAAGGGCACGGCCGTGAGCTCCGTGTGGACGCCATCGATGTACTGGTACTTGAACGCCGCCGGGCACTGCTCGAAGCGCGCCAGGCGCGAGAACGACAGGTGCTTGTTTCGGAATCCCATCGGGGTTGCCTCCGAAGGGGGAAAGCAACCGCCGATGAGAAGGGGACGGGCGAGCCGCGTCGCCGCCTGGCCAGGGAGGTGAGGCGTTCGCAGGAATGCGAAGAGCCGATACGCTCTTCAGACCGACCGAGTTCGTGAGACCCGTCGCAGAACAGCCCCCGCGCACAGTAGAAATCCAAGGGCGAACTCGGGATCGCTTCGAGCAGCAGCACATCCACCGCAGCTCGTTGCCTTAGGACCGACCTGTGGCAGCGGCCTTGGGGCAGCCGTGTCGGACGCTGGAGATGTAGCGCTTGCCACTCCAGACGCACTGGAAGTACTTGACGGCGCGCTGGTCAATGCCGTTGCAGTGGCGCTGGCGGAGGCAAGTGGAGGAACACCTAGGCCCATGGCCTTGATATCCACTTGCGCTGAGGCACTGTCAGCCTTGGCCGTCCGCGAGCAGTTGTAGATCGTCAGTGGCGTGGTGCGTACTGCGTAAAGTAGCCACCGAGAGCCCAGCACCATCATCTCTGACTCGAAGCCACACGGCGACGCGGAACGCGCAACAACCTTCGTCGGCAGCGCACCTTTGTAGACACGTTCCACAACGAAGGTCACGTCGGGGCGCTGTCCACCTGCAACCGCCGCCACTTTCCCAACGAAGATGGCGGCCGCGTCAGCCCGAGCGGTAGACAACTCGGGCTCGGGACCACAGCTGCATGCGGCCGCGACACCTGAGCCCCATTGAGCCCAGCCCACCCCAGGCAAGAGATACCCAACCAAGAGTGCAGAGGCGACAACGAGGGAAGATCGTGCCAAGGGCTAGCCCCGAGTGTAGTGGCTCCCGCGAATCGCGGACCACTGATTCATGCCGCTGCCATCGCTTGCGTCCCAGAGCCTCTGCGAAGATCCAACCGTTCCGTTCCCGACCTTGCCAATGGATGCCTCGGCCATCAGGTTGCTTGCGGCATGATAGCGTTGGACGGGAGTTGGCGCGAGGTAGTGTCCGCCAGGTGCAGTGGTGTCCGCCAGCGTGTGTCCGATCTCGTGAGCGGTGGCAGCCCCTGACTTAGACGTCTTCTTCCATGCACTGTCGGCAATCCAGGAGGAGCCTCGACACGCACGATTGGCGAACCCGCTGTCAGGCATTGTCGAGCCAGCGTTTCCTGACTGGAGCTTGGCAACATGCACCACACGAATGGTATCCGT
>JAEUKC010000090.1:0-15624 GCA_016794445.1 Myxococcales bacterium | reverse complement strand
TAGGCGTCGACCCGCACCACGCGCGCGTACTCCACACACGCGGAGTCGCCGCGACTGGTCACGCCGGTCAGCACCTCGATGCCACCTTCGGTCGTGAAGGTCGGGCCGCCCGAGTCGTAGGAGCACTGCTGGCTCGCGCCGCCGAGCACGGCTTCGCTGCTCGTGACCTCGGTGATCCGGGCGAAGCCCTGCCGACGGACGCCGGCGTCGTCGAGATCGGCCTTGGTGCGCCCGTACCCGACGATTCGGACGTCCGCCGCCACGTCCGACGGCGTGAGCGGCCCCGTGCGCAGCGGCTTCGGCGTCGCGGGAGCTTCGGCCGCGAGGAACAGGAGCGCGAGGTCGTTGCCGAACGAGGGCCCGTCGAACGCGGGGTGGCGCACGGCGTCGACCACCGCGAGCCGCTTGCCGGGGCCCCTCGTGTCGGGGCCGAAGAACACCTCGAAGCCGTAGTAGTTGCCCGCGTGGATCCCGCAGTGACCGGCGGTGAGCACCACCCGCGGCGCGATGACCGTGCCGCTGCAGCGGAGCTCGCCGTCGACGTAGCGGATCGCCACGACCGCCTCGTCGGAGGCGGGCGTCCCGCCGACGATGCCGCTCTCGCGGGTCGCGAGTGGCTCGGCGGCGCATCCGAGGAGCACAAAAGCGCCGAGACCCACGGCGCGCCATCGCGTCCCGTGGGTCCCTTCGCGGAGGATCGTCACCGCGTCGAGTGTACTACCAGCTGGTCTCGTTGCAGCCCGGGCCGTACCAGTGCGAGGCGCCGTTGTTGCAGACGCCGGCGTTGCTCGCGCCCTGCGACCCGTACTTCACGCCCCAGACGGCGCGGACGCTGTCGTCGTGGCAGTTGTGGCCACCGCCGGTCGAGTTCCAGTTGTAGTTGGTGGTGCAGTTGCTGCTGTTGGCGAAGCTGCCGCTGTTGGAGCCCGAAGTCTCGTAGTAACGGACGCCACCGGCCCCCGAGGTCGTGCACCAGTGGCTCATCGACGACGCACAGTTGCCATGGTTGCAGGAGTTGACGGTCACCCCGTTCACCTGGCTCCAGGTCGCGGTGTGCTCGGCGACGAGCCAGATGATCCACTTGCCGTGGATCTCGATGCTGTTGTTGGCGGGGGCGTAGCCCACCTCCTTGACGGCCTTCTCGACCGCGGGGCGGAGCATGTCGTCGCGGATGGCCAGCTTGGTGCCGACCACGGTCGCCTTGTGCGCCTTGAGCACCACGGGGAGGTCGGCCACTTCCATGGCGGCGGTGGCTTCCTTCAGCATCTCGAAGTGCTCGGCGCGCACGATCGGGTCGACACGCGGACGGCTCTCCTCGGCGACGAGCTCCTTGTCCCAGGCCTCGGGGAGCGTGTCGCCGCCCTTCTGGATGTAGAAGGTCCGACCGTTCTCGTCCATGACGCGCATGTCCATCTCCTGCTCGGGCAGGGAGGGATCGAGGTTGCGGTAGACGTCGAGGGTCTTCGCGCCGGCGCGGGTCTCGAAGTAGATGGCGTGGTCGCCCTTGCGGAAGGCACCGACGATGGCGTTGTCCGTCTTGAGGATGTTGAGGCCCTCCTTGAGCTCCTTGACCGCGGGACGCTCCGGGTCACTGGAACCGCCGCAGCCCACGGAGCACGCCATCACGACACCAACGGCTCCCAGGAACATCGCGCGGCCGAGTTGCTTCATCATCTTCATGCCCTCCGTTTCCTAGAGAGAGCAGAGATTGGGCCAAGACAATATCGGGCTGATTTCGCGGATTTCGGGGGCTCGAGTTCAGGAACAGTACGTTCAGAGTTCGAACTCGGTTCAGATTCCATACTTTGCTGCGACGCGGCAAGAACAGCGAGGCCCGGCGAAGCAGTGTGCTCCGTCGGGCCTCTGGTAGGTGCAGGGCGCACCCACGTCGCGGGCTCACCAGCTCGTGGTCGTGCAGCTCGGGCCGTACCAGTGGGAAGCGCTGTTGTTGCAGACGCCGCTCGTCGACGTGCCCTGGGGGCCATACTTCACACCCCAGATCGCGCGCACGCTGTCGTCGTGGCAGTTGTGGCCGCCGCCGGTCGAGTTCCAGTTGTAGTTGGTGGTGCAGTTGCCGCTGTTGGCGAAGCTGCCGCTGTTGGAGGTGGAGCTCTCGGTGTACTGGGCGCCGCCGGTGCCGGTCGCGGTGCACCAGTGGCTCATGCTCGAGGCGCAGTTGCCGTGCTGGCAGTTGTCCCGGATGACGCCGTTGACGTTGCTCCAGGTCGCCGTGTGCTCGGCGACGCCCCAGATGATCCACTTGCCGTGGAGCTCGATGGAGTTGTTGGCCGGGGCGTAGCCGACCTCCTTGACCGCCTTCTCGACAGCAGGGCGCAGCATGTCGTCGCGAACGCCGAGCTTGGTGGCCGCGAAGCTCACCTTGTGCGCCTTCACGGCGACCGGGAGGTCGGCGTTCTCCATGGCGATCGCCGCCTCCTTCATCAGGCCGAAGTCGTCGGCGCGGCGGATCGGATCGACGCGGGGGCGGGAGGCCTCGGCCGCGATGTCCTTCTCCCAGGCCTCGGGGAGCGTGTCGCCGCCCTGCTGCACGTAGAACGTGCGACCGCTGTCGTCCATCACGCGCAGGTCCATCTCGTGCTCGGGCAGCGAGGGATCGAGGTTGCGGTAGACGTCGAGCGTCTTCTCACCCGCACGGGTCTCGAAGTAGATCGCGCGGTCGCCCTTGCGGAAGGCGCCCACGATCGCGCCCTCGGTCTTGAGGATGTTCAGGCCCTCGCGCAGCTCCGTCACGGCAGGCCGCGAGGTGTCGCTCGACCCACCGCACCCGACCGAACACGCCATCAACAGACCGACGGCACCGAGGACGACAGCGTTGCGAAGGGTCTTGAGCATCTTGGTAGTGGCCTCCCGCCACCCACCACTGCAGCCACGGTGCCAACCGCAACCGGCCGAAATCACGATGCCGCCCGCGCCGCGTTCAAAGTTCGAACGTTCGGAACTTGAACCGAAGTTCTGTTTCTGAACGCCGCGGTTCGCAATTTTCACTTGTTTGTCTTGCCGCAACCTCGAGACGGTCCCGACGGGATCGGGCGATACTGCGTGGGTGCGACGGCGCGTGCTCGCTGTGGTGGCGTCGCTGGTGGTGGCGGCGGCGCTCTTCGTCTTCGTGATCCGGCTCGGCGAGCCGCTCGGCGTCGACCAGGGGTTGTTCGCGTGCTTCACGCGGTGGGTGCCGCGTGGCTGGCTGCCCTACCGCGACCTCTTCGACAGCAAGCCACCGCTCTTCCTCTACTGGTGGGCCCTCCCCGCGGCGATCCCGGGCGACTTCGGACGGGCGATCTGGTGGACGGAGGGGCTCTGGCTCGCGGCGACGAGCGTGGTGGCGTTCCGCGTCGCGCGCTCGCTGTTCGGCGCCGCGGCCGGGGTGGCGACGGGGGGGTTGCTGCTCGTCGGCCTCTCGGCGCCGGGCTTCGGCGGCTTCTGGTCGCGCGCGCAGGCCGAGGAGCTGCTCGTATTGCCGATGCTGGCCTCGCTCTCGTGGGCGCTGCGTCCGGGGGCGCGCGCGGCGTTCGGGGCCGGCGTCCTGGTGGGGGTGTGTGGGCTCTTCAAGATCCCCTCGATGGCGATCGCGGGCGCGTGGGTGGTCCTGTTCGCGGCGCGCCATCCGCGGCGAGAGGCGGCGGTGCGCACGCTCCTCCTCGGGCTCGGTGTCGTCACGCCGTGGGCGCTCGCCGTCGCGTGGTTCTCCGCGCACGGCGCGTTCCGCGCGTTCGTGGACGGGGTGTTCGTCTACCACCGGCACAACGCCGTGTTCATCGCACCGCCGTGGGACGCGGTGCTCGACGGCTTCTCCCGCGAGATGCTGGACACCACGCCGCTCCTGCTCGCGGCGGCGGCGTTCGGGCTGTTCGCCCTCTTGCGGCGGCGCGCGAGCGCCGGGTGGTGGCTCGCGACCTTCGTCGCGGTGACGTGCGCGGCGGTCGTGTTGCAGCGGCAGCTCGCGGGGTATCACTTCTTGCTGACGGTGCCGGCGCTCGCGCTCGCGGGTGGCTACGGCGTCGCCGTGGCCACGCGCGCGATCCGGCGCTCGGGGCGGGTGCGCGTCGTCGGCGCCCTCACCGGGCTCGTCCTGCTCGCGCTCGGGGCGCGCACGCTGTCGAGCTACGCGGAGGCCTATGGGCCCGGGCTCTCCTACACGCTCGGGCGGACCGATCGGCCGCGGTACCTGCTCACGATCCAGCAAGGGAGCTACTCGAACCTGATGGAGGAGGAGGCCGCGCGTTACCTCGCGAAGGAGGCGCCGAAGGAGGCCGGCGTGTTCGTGTGGGGCCTCTCGCCGGGGATCTACGCGCTCGCCGACCGGCACCCGACCACGCGCTACCCGTTCCACAAGCTGCTCTACACCGAGGCGCCGCTCTCGCGGATGATCCCCGGCCTCGAGGCGCGACGCGCGGAGCTCCTCGCGCGGCTCGACCGCGACCCGCCGCTGTTCGTGCTCGTGGGCCGCAACGACGGGAACGCGTTCGACCCGCTCGACTCGTACCGCTCGCTGCAGCGCTTCACCGCGCTCGACGATCGCGTCCGGCGCGACTACGCGCTCACGAACCAGATCGGGCGGTTCCTGGTGTACCGGCGCAAGCCGTGAACAGCGCCCGCCCCAGCAGCGCCACGAGCAAGAGCGCGCCGAAGAACACGTACGACGCGCCGACGAGGGCGAGCGGGTCGCGGAGCTGCCGCACCTCGAAGTACGCCCCGAGGAGGACGAAGGCGAGCGCGGCGAGCGGCGTCGACACGATCCGGTCGCGGAGGAGGAGCGCGAACACGAACAGCGCCGGCGCGAAGTGGTGCTGCCAGCCGATCGGCGAGATCAACGTGCAGACGAGCCACGCGAGGGCGAACACGAGCGGCGCGAGATCGGCGCGCGCGCGGGCGCGGTGGATCACGAACGCGGCCGCCCCGTAGCCCGCGACGGCCGTGGCGAGGGTGAGCGCCTGCACTGGCAGGTAGGCCGGTGGCAGCACGAACACGCCGATGTCGGAGTCGATGAACAGGCGCTGGTAGAGGCCGTTCGCCGACTGGTTGGCGAAGTAGGCATAGCCGCGCGACAGCGTCGGGAGCACCGAGGTGGCGTAGGCGACGTGGTTCGCGACGCCGGCGTAAGCGAGCGAGAGCGCGAGGAGCGCGGCGCCGGTGACGAGCGCGGCCACGACCGTGCGACGGGCGTGGAACGCGAGCAGCGGCAGCACGAGCGCGAGGTGCGGCTTGACCGCGCACGCGAGCCCGACGGCGACCCCGGCGAGCGCCGGCCGCTCCAGCACGAGGGCGAGGAACGCGGCGCCGATCAGCGCGGTCACCGCCAGGGTGGCCTGGTTGAGCTGGACGGCGTGCACGAGCGGGAAGAACGCGAGCGCGCCGAGCACCGCCGCGACGAGCTCGAGCGGTCGGGGCTTCCGGCGCACGACGAGCAGCGCGGCGAGCAGGCCCACCACGACGACGAAGAGGGCGCGGCTCACCCGCGAGAGGGCCGCGCGGGCGAGCGACGGGTGCAGGCCGGCGAGCGGCTCGTAGGGGCGCGCCGCGATCGGCGGGTAGATGAACGCCGAGCCGATCGAGAGATCGCGCGGGTAGATCGCGGCGCGAGGGTCCGCGCGCAGGCGGCCGGCGGCGACGATGCTCGGCCCGGGGTCGCCGAGGAACGAGCGGCGCTCGTCGACGAGCGAGCGGAGCGCGTCGAGGCGGAGGTCGCCCCGCGCGCACGTGGTGGGCTGCGCGGCCGAGAGGGTGAAGCCCACCACGAGGATCGCGAGCGAGGCCCTCATCGCGGCGGGAGCTCGGCGGGGAGCGCGCCCGGGTTGCGGAGCAGCACGAAGGCACCGCTCCGCGCGACGACCTCGAGGCCCGAGAGGCGCAGGGTCGCGGGCCACCGCGGCGCGCCGCGGACCAGCACGTAGTCGAAGTGCCGGAGATCCTCGGGCGAGACGAGGTGGGGGGTCCACTCGAGCGACTCGCGGATGGGGTAGCGCGCGTAGTCCGCGCGGTAGCGGATCGGGACGTTCCAGACCGTCGCGAAGGTGCGCGAGAGCTCGCCGCCGTGGCTCGCCTGCGCGTAGGCGCCGAAGTGCAGGTACGGGAACGTGACCGGGTGCGTGGTCGGGCTGCGCGGGGCGAAGACCAGCGGGAGGAGGCGCTGGTTTGCGGGGAGCGGGGCGATCGCGGCGTCGAGCTCGCGGGCCTCGCGGTCGAAGGCGGCGAGGTGCTGGATCGCGACGACGAGGCCGAGGGACGCGAACGCCGCCGGCACGAGGAGGGCGACCCGCGGCACTTCGGGGATCAGCGGCACCACGAAGAGCGCGATCAGCAAGGCGTGCCGCGCCGAAACGAACGTGGCGGTGTTCGTGTTGAGGGGGAGCGCGAGGTAGAACGCGACCTGCAGCGCGAGGGCGAGGACGAGCGCCGCGCGGTGCCGGCGGGAGAGGTCGGACACGCCCACGAGCATCGCGACGGCCGCGAGGGCGAAGAAGCCGCCGACGAACACCGTCGGCCACGGATCGAGCACCCCCGCCGCGAGGAACTCGACGAAGCGCGCGACGCGCTCGCCGATCGGCGGGTTCATCTGCGCCCACGCGCCCTCGGCCTGTCGCCAGGTGAGGAGCACGAAGGTGGCCGCGAGGACCGCCGCGGGCGCGAGCGGCGCGACGCCCCGCAGGAGCGCGCGGCGGCGATCGTCCGGCCCGAACGCGAGGGCGAAGAGGGGCGCGACGAGCAGCAGCATGACGAGCCCGTGGAAGTGCGTGAGCAGCAGGAGAGGGCCGAGGAGTCCGAGCAGGAGCGGGCCCCTTCGCCCCTCGCCGCGGGCCGCGTGCACCGTGAGCGCGAGGCCCCCGAGGAAGGGGCCGGTGCCCGAGAGGAAGTTGAGAAAACCCCAGTGCCAGAGGCTCCCGAACGCGAAGGGCAGCGCCAGCAGGAGCGGCGCGCGCGGGCGATCGAGGGCGCGCAGCAGCGCCCACAGGCCGAGGAACGGCGCCACCGTGGCGAGCGCGACGACGAGCCCCATGGCTATCCGCAGCGGGAAGACGAGGGCGAGCGCGGCGGCCAACCAGTACACCGTGGCGTACGGGCGCCCGACGAAGTCGAAGGTGTACCGGTGGGCGAAGTCCCACGCCGGGTCGCCGTGGTGGCGCAGGATCGACACCATCGCGTGGTGCTGCGGCAGGTCGACCATCGGCAGGTAGCGGAAGGCGAGGCACACGAGCGCGACGGCAACGAGCGCGACGCCCACGAGCGCGTCCTCCCGTCGCCGGCCGCCTTCCTCCATCGACCGCGATCCTAGACCATGTGCTCGGCGCGGGAGTCCTCTATCCTCGGCGCGGTGACCCGTCGGGAGCGCGTCGCGCTGTTCGTGATCCTCGCGGCGGCGTTCGTCCTGCGCCTCGGCCACGTGCTCGCGCTGCGCGGCGACGTCTTGTTCGAGCACCCGGTGCTCGACGAGGACCGGTACGTCGAGGACGCGCGGCTGCTCGCGGCGGACAAACCGTTCGAGCAGGCGCCGTTCTGGCAGCCGCCGGGGATGCTGTATTTCCTGGGCCTCACGCTGCGGCTCTCGGACGGGCTGCTCTTGCCGCGGCTCGTGCAGGTCCTGGCGAGCACGGCGGCGGTCGCGCTGATCTTCGCGATCGCGCGCCGCCTGTTCGACGTGCGGGTCGCGCTGGTGACCGCGGCGCTCGTCGCGGGCCATGGGATGCTGGTGTTCTCGAGCGGCGAGCTGCTCGCGGCCACGTGGGCCGGCGTGTTCGATCTGCTCGCGGTGCTCCTGCTGCTCGATGCCGACGGCAGCCCGAAGCACGCCACGGGGGCGGGGCTCGCGCTCGGAGTGTCCGCCGTGTTCGCGGCGGTGATCCTGCCGTTCGCGCTGGTCGTCGGGCTGGGCCTGCTGATCGGCGCGAAAGATCGGCGGGCGGCGCTCGCGTTCGGCGCCGGCGTGGTCCTGCCCATCCTGCCGGTGACCTACCGGAACGCGTCGTTCGCCGGCGAGCTCGTGCTGGTGTCGACCAACGGCGGGCTCAACTTCTTCCTCGGCAACAACGAGCGATACATCGAGACACTATCCATCCGGCCCGGGGTGCACTGGGGCGAGCTGATCGACCGGCCGCTCCGCGAGGCGCACCTGAGAGGACGGCCCGCCGCCTCGTCGTGGTTCCTCGACCAGGGGCTCGCGTTCTGGAAGGCGCACCCCGCGCAGGCGCTCGGGCTCTACCTGCGCAAGCTCTGGCTGTTCTTCCACGCCGCCGAGATCCCGCGCGACACGGACGTGTACGCGGTGCGGTCGGGGTCGAAGGTGCTCGCGGCGCTGGTCGGTCCACGGCCCTGGCTCCTGCCCGACGGGTGGTTGATGCCGGCGGCGCTCGTGGGGATGGGGGTCTCGCTGCGGGAGCGCCGGTTGCTCCTGCCGCTCGCGTTCGTCGCCGCGCAGGCGCTCGTGGTGTCGATGTTCTTCGTGAGCGCGCGCTACCGGGTGCCCGCCCTGCCCTTCCTCGCGCTGTTCGCGGTGGTCGCCGCGCGCGAGCTCGTGCGGGCCGCGCCGCGCGCGCGGGCGGGGTTGCTCGTGGCGGCGCTCGGGCTCGCGGTCGTCGCGTGGCTGCCCGCGCGGGAGACGAAGCTCGCGTTCGCGGCCGAGCCCGACCTCTATCGCGGGCTCGCACACCGCAAGCTCGGGCAGCACGACGCGGCGCTCGCGGCGTTCCAGCGCGCGACGACGGCGGACCCCGCGGATCCGCGGCCGTGGTTCGAGCTCGCGGTGTCGCTGCGGTCGCTCGGCAAGCCGCTCGAGGCCGCGGCGGCGTGGGAGCGCGCGGGCGCCGCCGATCCGCGCGACGTGCGCGCGCTCCGGATGGCGGCGACGGCGCGGAGCATGGCGGGCGACAAGAGGGGTGCGATCGCGGACCACGCGGCGAACGCGGAGTTCGGGGGCGCGTTCGATCACCTGCAGTGCGCGGCGCTGTACCTCGAGCTCGGCGAGAGCGCGGCGGCCCTCGCCGCGGTGCGGGCGGCGTTCGCCAGGGACCCGCGGTACGTGCGGATGCAGGCGCCGGGGTTTCGCGCGGCGCTCGAGCCGAAGGCGGACGCCGCGTTCTGGGGCTCGTTCGGGGAGATCGTGCGCTAGCGGAGAGCGTTGGTCAGGATCGCGTCGCACACGTAGACCGCGAGGCCCGCGCGGCGCTGCTCGTAGTTCGCGGCGAAGCGAGGGTCGTCGACGTACATGCGCCCGAGCGCCGCGTGGTGCTCGCGGCTGGTCGGGTAGAACCACCGATCGAGGTGCAGCCGGTAGCGCTCGGCGAGGTCGGCCGCGCGGTCGTCGGTCGCGGGCACCTCCTCCGCGGCGAGGGTCGCGAAGTCGTCGAGGATGGTGGCGGCCTCGGCCTTCATCGCGGCCCAGTCCGCGCCGTAGCGCTTCGTGCGCTCCTTGCTGATGCGGTAGGCCTCGGTGTCGCCCCAGCGGGCCTCGGCCTCCTCCTCGTGTTCGGTCGGGTCGAACGCGCCGAACATCTCTTCTGTCGTCATGGTCCGTTCTCCATCGAGCGCGCGCAGCGTGTCGTCCAGGAGTGCGAGCACGGCGCGCGTCTTCTCGAGCCTCTGCTCGAGGAGGGCACGCTGGGCGAGGAGCACGCGCCGCCGGTCGGAGGCCGGATCGGCGAGCGCCCTCACGATGTCCTCGAGCGGGAGCTCGAGCGCGCGGTAGAACGACACTTCCTGGAGTCGTTCGAGGTCTCGCTCGGTGTAGAGCCGGTAGCCGGAGGCGCTCCTTCCGCTGGGCTTCACGAGACCGATCGAATCGTAGTGATGCAGCGCTCGCACGCTGAGACGCGTGAGCCTGCTGACCTCGCCGACCTTGAATGCCATCGCGCCCTGTTCATGCACCCTCCCGTCGCGGGAGGGTCAAGGGGCCGCGGCGGCGGGGAGCGCGATTTTGTTTTTGCACGAATGTAAAACGCCGGTTTTACATTCGTGCGCGACGACCGTGGTGGGTGGCGCTGGACGCGCGGACCCAGGGCAGCCCCTGACCGGGGGCCGATGCAGACCCTCGATCGCGGATCGGGCATGATTCAGCACGAACGGTGAAAATACTGGCGCCAGTACTGGCATGCCGGCCCTTGCTGTGGCGCAAGTTTCGTAACGCCGCGGCCCCTTCCCGAGGGGGGTTGGTGCGCTACCCTTCGTCCATGCCGTCCCCCGCCCGCAAGCGCACCCCGAAGCCCGCCGCTCGTTCGCCGAAGGCCAAGCCCGCGCCCGTCGAGAAGCCCAAGGCCAAGCTCGCGGCGGTGCTGCCGATGCCTGTCCGGCGTCCGGCGCTGCAGGCGGCCACGCTGCTGTCGTTCGAGGACCGCGGGCGCGCGCGGTTCGCCGACGGCGAGGAGATCGACGTCCAGGCACACGCGAGCGTCGACCCGGTGGTGCTGCGCGGGGCGGCCGCGCGGAGCGAGGTGGTGATCGTGCAGGAGTCGCCGGCCGGCTGGGTCGTGCTCGGTGCGCTGCGCACGCGGCCCACGCCGGGCGTCGATCGCGCCGAGGAGTACGTGATCGAGGCGGACCGGGTGAAGGTCGAGGCGGCGCACGCGGTGTCGCTCGTGGCCGGGGCGGCGGAGATCGCGGTGCGCGCGGTCGGGTTCGTCGAGACGATCGCACGCGACATCACGGCGCGCGCGGCCGGCGTGCACAAGATCGTCGGCCGGATGATCCACTTGAATTGAGGGCCGTCGCGTTCGCGCGCTGGGTGGCGATTGCTTCGGCGGTCGGCTTTCGCGGCTGCGAGCGGCACCCGCCGGGCCCGGACGACTACGAGATCGTCCCGAAGGTCACCGAAGGGCCGCACGGGACGTGCCCCCGCAGCAATCCGCCGACTGCGGCGGTGTGGTGCCCGCCTGGCAGCATGTGCACGGTCGCCTACCGACCGGGGCCGGTCGAGTGCATTCGCTGGAAGCCGTTCACCTGGCTGGTCGACAAGAGCGGCAGTGAGCCTTGTGGCCTGGTGGAATGCGCGCGCTTCACGAGCGGCGGCAGCTGCTCGTGCGTGGATCCGGCGGCGAGCCGCTGCCTGTGTTCGTGGATCTCTCCCGGGCCGCTGCCACCGCCTGACCTGGTCTGAACGGAGCGTGACCCGTGACGCGCGGGCACGGCGGGAGCAAGGTCTCCTGCGTGCGCCTCCTGCTCGACCATCCGCTGTGGATCGTGCTGATCGTCGTGACGATCGCCGTGCACGTCGGGTTCTTCGTCGGGGTCAAGCGGGTGCTCGGCAAGCCCGACGAGTGAGGTCGGGGGGCTGTCGGGGGTGGTGGGGGTCTCAGGATTCTGCACGAAGGTCAAAGAATCTTTGACCTTGGTGTGAGGCGGCTGGAGAGACGCGCTTTCGTCGTCTCGCTGTGGTCGCGGGTGACGTTCGGCCGCGCCTCGAGCCTGTCGCACGAAGGTCAAAGAATCGTTGACCTTCGTGTGGAATCGGCGAGACGCCTCCCGGTCCCGACGGGGTCGCGGCTACGGCTCGGGGCGGGTCGCGGGGACGAGGGCGGGGGTCGGGGCGAGGGCAAGGATCGCCTCGCGGTGGTCGGGCTCCACGCCGGCGCCGAGGCCGTGGTGGTGGATGGCCAGGATCCAGTGCGCGGTCGCGAGCAGGCGAGCGGCGCGGGTGGAGTCGCCCTCGTCGCGCGCGATCATGCCGGCCTCGGCGTAGCCCTCGGCGCGGAAGTCCTGCAACGCGCGTTGGTCGGCGACGGTGAGGTCGGGGACGATGCCCGGCTTGTACGGAGCGAAGCGCGACAGCGACGCGTCGAGCTCGGGCAGGTAGGACTCGGTCAGCGCGCGGGCGAGGCCGCGGATGCGCTTGGCCTCGACAGGCTTGGGGTGCAGCTTCTTCGGGACCTTGCGGAAGGCGGCGGCGTCGCGGCCCGCGGCCCAGAGGCGGAGCGCGCGGCTCGCGCGGATGCGCGCGCGCAGGACGAAATCGTCGGGGGTGCCCCACTCGTAGATGGAGGGGGAGAGCTTGAAGGGCGTCGGGAGGACGGCGGCGCCGGCGAGCGCTTCGGGCAGCGTGGCGGCCGCGTCCTCGAGCCGACCGGCCGCGAGCAGGCACTCGTAGCGGAACAGGCGGAACAGCGCGCGCTCGCGCTCGCGGGTGAACGGCTCGGCGCGATCCTCCCACGGAGGGCCCTTGCGCGAGAGCGCGTCGCCGGCGCCGGTGTCGGCGAGGAGCACGTCGATGCAGCGCAGCGCCTCGGGGTACGCGCGGGCGCCGAAGAGACCGTGGGCCGCGGTGGCGATGGGGGCGAGCGCGTGGGGGTCGTGCTCGAGGGCGGCGAAGAGGGCGGGGAGGACGATCTCGGCGATGGCGAGGTCGCGGCCGTTGCCGTTGACGAACAGCGTGGTGACCATGGCGTAGCCGGCGCTGCGCGCGGTCGGATCGGCGCTCGCGAGCTGGGGGAGCGTGTCCTTGGCGTCGGTGGCGAGGCTCATGGCGGCGCGGAGACTAGCCGGGTTCGGCGCGGAGCGCGCGACGGTCCTACGGCTTCTTGACCTGTCCCTTCTTCACGGGCGCGGCGGCGCGTACGGGCACCTCGCGTCGCTCGTGCGTCGCGTAGGGCGGTCGGTGCGCGACGGCCCACGTGGGGCGCGGCGGTGCACCGGCGTCGAGGAGGTTCTCGGCGCGGACGCCAGCAAACAGTGAGCGGCACGCGCGGCCGATCTCCGCGAGGTCGCCCGTGAGCCAGGCCCACGTCGCGGGCAGTCCGTGCCGCAGACCGGGCTGTCCGGGTGCGCCAAGGATCTCGGCGGCGACGGCCTGGGATCCGGGGCCGACGAAGACCAGCCCCGGCGCTGGAAAGAGGACGGGCATCGCGAGCGTGGGGCGCGCGCCGGAGCGCTCGGCGGCGCGCGCGCGGAGCCAGTCGTGCAGACACGCGCGGTCGATGGCGGAGCCGAGGAGCTGCACCGCGCGGCCCTCGAACGCGAGGCTCACGTGGGCGCGATCGGCGAAAGTCCCGGTCTCGGGATCGACCAGGTCGATCTCGCCCTCGGTGCGACCGTCCCACGCGGGCGCGAGGCTGCGCACGAAGTCCACCGGGTCGTTGTACGACACGCGAATCGGGGTGCCCTGCGAGAGGTCGAACACCGCGCAGGAGGACCGCGCCCTCTCCACCTCGGCGGTCGTACCCTCGAGCGCCAGGGGGCGAGCGAAGGTCTCGTCGGCGTCGTAGACGGCCTTCGCGGCGAGGTGATCGGCGCGGAACGGGTCGGGGTACGTGAAGAGCTGGACCTCGCGGCCCCCGACCGCGTCCTGCAGATCGGCAGCGCCGCGCGCGGGGTGCGGCTCGTGCATCGGGGGCAACACGACCTGCGCGGTCCCCTCGAGGAAGCCGCGCGCGTCCTCGGCGAGAAGGCGCAGCGCCTCGCTCGGGGTGGTGAGATCGATGGTCTCGAACACCGGCGCTCGGCCGCGGGCGAGCACGAGCAACCAGCCCTTCGCGGTGCGAACGTCGACGAACGCGACCTCGCCGGTGGCCTGGAACTCGGCCGCGCTGACGGCCAGGGCGGCGAGGACGCCGGCGAAGTGCGCGAACCATCCACCGGTGAGGTACGCGCGGAACGCTGCGGACGAGGAGGTGGTGAGGACGGCCACGGTGTCGGCGGCGTGGACGTACCTGGCGAGGGGCTCGACCCAGTACTTCACGTTGGCGAGGAGGGTGCTGACGCGCGCGTCGGCGGCAGCCGTGGGGTGGAGCCACGGGGGGAAGGCGGCCCACGCAGTGCGATCGACGCGCGCCTTCTTCCACTTCTCGAGCGCACCGCTGGGAAAGGAGAGCTCGCCGCAGATCCAGGCGTCCCAGTGCATGGGTGGCAGGCTAACGCGGTCGGCGCTCGTCTGCCGTTCGTCCTCGACGGCGGGGCGCGCCTCGATCGACAGTGTCGACCATGAAGGCCACCGAGACCTGTCCGAAGTGCCAGTGCCGTCGCCTGTTCGTGATCGAGAAGGTCGCGCAGGCGGCGCACGACTCCATCAACGGGGTGAACCCGATGAGCGTGACGACGCTGTCGGTTCCCTCTCGCGACCTCGGGCTGCAGGAGGACAACAGCTACCGCGCGGAGATCGGGCATTTCGAGGCCTGGGTGTGCTCGAAGTGCGGGTACACGGAGTGGTACACGAAGGGCGCGATCCCGGCGCTGGAGCAGTACGTCGCGCGGAGGGGACATGGGGTGCGGCTCGTCGGTGGCGGGGCCACGCCGTATCGGTGAGGCGCGCTCGACGACGCCATCACCGACCCAGCTTGATCGTCGCCTTCGTGAGTCCCAGGGCCTTCATGTGCGCCTTCATGCGTCGACCCCAGCGAGGGTCGTCGACCTCGACGCACTCGCCGCCGCCCGGCACGCCGAACGCCGCGGCGCGGTCGGCCCGCACCTGGGACGCGAGGAAGACGTCGAAGCCGGGATGCCACAACGCGAGGCGGGAATAGCCCGGGTTCTCGAGATAGGCCTGGAGGACCGGGAACTCTCCGCCCGCATCCTGCGCGCCGAGATAGAGCACCTCGAGCTTGTTGCCCGCCTCCTCCCGCAACACGAGACAGGGGGCCTCGAACTTCGGCCCGGCGAGACCGACCAGGTGCGCCGCGAGGTCTCCGAAGCGCTGCGCGGCGTGTTCCTGCAACGTGGCGACCTGCCATGCCTCGTCGGTCGCGAAGTCGACGCCCTCGAGGTCGCTACCGAGCGAGAGCCACGTCTTCATGCTGGGGGGCAACGCACGTCCCGCGAGCTCGAGCTCGGCGATCCGCGGCGCCGGGAGTGGCTTGGGCTTTCTCTGCGTCTTCTTGGGCCAGAACGTCGACTTCGGATCGGCGGCGATCGTCTTCATGACGGCCTGGACGAGTGCCGGACCCTCGAGCGCGCTCGTCGATCCCTTCTTTGCTGCCACGTTCGGAACCCTCGTTTGTGTTGCGGCCTACTACTGCTGTCCGCGAGGCGTGTTTCGCTTCGGTGCGGGCACGAGGTGTGCCCATCACGTCACGTGGCGACGTTCCGAGCGTCTCTGGAACTTCTGGTCGAAGAGCACTGCGTAGACCTGGTCGAATCGGACTGGCTCGATGACCCGCGCCACCTTTCGAACGAGGGGAAGGTCGTCGAGCTGGTTCACGTCACCCGCCTCCGGCTCAGCACCGGCATGGATGCAGACACCATGGCGCATCGCGTGGTGAGCGCTGCGAGCCCGCGCGCGCCGATCTTCCCGCGGCGCAGCGACAGGCGCTCCAGGCCGGTGAGCCGCGGGCACGCGGCGAGGCGGGCGGCGCCCTCGTCGCCGATCGCGAAGGCGAACAGGGACAGGGACCGCAGGTCCTCGGTGGCGGGGTTGTCCAGGATCGCCTCGAGCGTCGACGCGCCGTGGGTGGGGGCGTTCGGGAAGCTTCCGTAGAACGTGAGCCGCGACGGGCGATGGGCCTCGAGGAGAGCGCCGATGAGTGCTGGCGAGGCGACGGGCGGGATCGACAGCTCGACGACCGGGGACGGCACTTCCTTCCACGCGGCGTGCTCCGTCGCGGGGGCCATGCGAACGGTGCCGTCGGCGAACTGCGCGCGGGCGAACTGGTAGACGTTCATCGCTGGCGCAGCAGCCTACACGCCTCGCGAGGG
>JAEUKC010000032.1:0-4578 GCA_016794445.1 Myxococcales bacterium | reverse complement strand
GGGGGCCCTCGAGCCGCGTCGCGCGGGCCACCTCGCTCGCGACCGTCAGCAGCATCGTCTGCTGGGCGAGCGCGACCTCGAGATCTCTGGGCGGCGTGCGCAGCCCCTCGAGCGGCACCTCGACGCGCGTCGCCCGCGGCGAGCACGGCGTACCCTCGACGATCGTGCGCTGGAACGCCTCGGTGCTGGCGCCGTCGCCGACGCGCGCAGCGAGCGCGACCACGGCCACGCGCGGGCGCAGCGCCGTCACCGACCGCGCGGCGTGCTCGACGGTCCGCGCCTTGGTCAGCCCGGGTGCCTCCACGATCAGGTGCGCGTCGTTGCCGCCGAAGCCGAACGCGCTGAGCGCCGCGCGCCGCGGTCCGACCCAGGGCTCGACGCCGCGGACGACCCGAAAATGGCCGTTGCCGAGCGCGCGGTTCTCGGGCCCTCCTCCCGGCGTCGGCAGGAACACCCCGCGCTCGAGCGAGTGCAGGAGCTTCATGAGGCCCGCCGCGCCCGCCACGCTGAGCGGGTGCCCCATGTTGGCCTTGAGCGAGCCGATGGGGAGCGTGGGGCCGGCGCCGAAGACCTCCTCGAGGCTCGCGATCTCGGCGGCGTCGCCGACCTGCGTGCCGGTGGCGTGGCACTCGACGTAGGCGACGTCGCGCGGCGAGAGGCCAGCCGCGGCGTAGGCGGCGCGCATCGCGCGGATCTGCCCCTCGCTCGAGGGCGCGACGAGGCCGCGGCCGCGCCCGTCGTTGGCGAGCCCCACCGCGCGGATCACGCCGAGCACGCGGTCGCCGTCCCGCTCCGCGTCGTCGAGGCGCTTGAGCAGGAACAGCGCCGCGCCCTCGGCGGGCACGAGACCGTCCGCCTCGGCGTGGAACGGCCGGCTCGCGCCCGAGCGGCTCATCGCGCCGAGCGCACAGAAGCCCACGTGGATGAAGAGATCGTCCGCCCGGCACACCGCGCCGGCCAGCATCGCGTCGCTGCGGCCGCTCTCGAGCGCCTCGCACGCGAGCGCGATGGCGTAGAGCGACGACGCGCACGCGGCGTCCAGCGTGAACACCTCGCCGCCGAGCCCGAGCGCGCGCGCGAGCAGGTGCGCGGGCAGGCCCGACATGAAGCGGTTGCGCGGATCCACCGGCGGGCGCGCGAACGGGGTGCCGGCGAACCACACCGACTCGGCGCGCTCCGCCATCTTGCCGGTCGGGAACGAGAGGTTGCCGAAGATCGCGCCGGTGCGCCGCGGATCGATGCGCGCGCACGCCGCGGCCTCGCGACCGCAGTGCAGCACCCAGTGGAACAGCAGGTCGAGACCGGCGAGCTCGCTCTCCGGCAGCGCGAGGCCACGCGGATCGAGGACGAACGACGGGTCGACGTAGCCCCCGAGGTCGGACCAGGCGCGGTCGCTCGAGTGGGTCGGGTCGTCGGTCATCGCGTGGGTGCGACCGAGGCGGAACCGACCCGCCGGCGAGGGACCGACCACGACCCGCCCCGCCTCGAGCAGCGCGGCGAGCTCCGCGGGCGTCGAGGCTCCAGGGAGCAGGCACGACTGCCCGACGATCGCGATCGGTGTGCGCATGGTCAGGCGCTCGGGGCCGCCGCGAGCTCGCGCGTGCCGGGCAGGACGTGCACGTCCACCGCTTCGAGCTCCGCGACCACCCGCGTACCCTCGAGGAACACGAGGTCCGAGACCGTGTGATCCTTGGAGAGGGTGCGCGAGCGGACGACGCAGTGCACGGGGCCCTTCGGCGCCCCGAACCACCGCAGCGCGCGGAAGCCCGTGGGCAGCGACGCGCCGCCGGTGGCCTGCTTGGCGAACGTGACCACGAGCTGCAGACCACCGTCGAGCAGCACCGGATCGGTGACGAACGAGCCCGCCCAGCGAGCGCCCGCGGCGCCGACGAGGTCGCCCTCGATGCCCTCGTCGCACAGCACGGGGACACCCTGGATCACCTGGAACCGAGGCCCGTGGAACAGCGCGTCGCCGTAGACCGGGTGGGCCCACGGGGTGCGTGCCCCGGACAGCGCGAGCGGCGCACGGGGCGTCGGCGGCGCGCCGAGTCGCACCTTGGCGGAGTAGTGGCGCGCGCCACCGGCCCCGATCACCTCGGCCGCGAGCTCGTTCGGCGACGCCTCGTGCAAGCGCACGACGAACCGGTCGCCCTTGCCCTCGAAGTCCGCGAGCCGGATGCCGCGCAGCACACGCAGGTCCTCGATGGCGACCAGGGCGAGGTCGGGGCCGAGCGCCCGCGCCGCGCGCGCGAACCACTCGATGGCCATCACCACAGGCACGACCGCCTGGCCCTTGACCCGATGGTCGTCGATGAACGGACACGACCGCGCGTCGACGATCACGTCGTAGCTGCCCTCGCGCGCTGGCCGCGCGCCGCGGGTGAGCGCCTCGGCGCGGGGCTCGGCGCCGATCACCACGTCGACCGGTCCGCCGCTCGCGATCTCGTCGAGCATGGCCCGCGGACCGCCGGCGAGCGTGACGAGCGGCACACCCGCCGCCTCGAAGTGCGCGCGGAGCGCCGGGCTCACCATGCCCGACTCCCACGGCCCCCAGCCGATCGACTTGAAGGTGCACCCCGGGCGTCGCGACTGCTCGAGGCACGAGACCTTGTTGAGCACCTCGTTCGCCATCGCGTAGTCGCACTGCCCGCGGTTGCCCGCGCGCCCGGCGACCGACGAGAACGAGACGAAGAAGCGCAGCGCGTCACCCTCGGTGGCCGAGAGCAGCGCGTAGAGGCCGCGGATCTTGGTGGAAAGCACGCGCTCGGCCTGCGCGTCGGTCTTCTCGGAGATGAGCTTGTCGGCGATGACGCCGGCGCCGTGGATGACGCCCGCGATCGGGCCGAAGCCGGCGCGCACGTCGGCGAGCACGCGCGCGACCGCGGCGGAGTCGGTGACGTCGAGCGCCTCGTAGCGCACGTCGCTGCCGGCCGCGCGGATGGCGGCGAGCGTGCCCTGCACCTCGCGGTTGCCGACGATCGTGGCGACCCGCGCCGAGAGCTCGGCCGGGGTCAGCTTCTCGCCGCGCGCGCTCGCCTGACCGAGCAGCGCCTTCTTGAGCTCGGCGTCGGTGCGGGCGCTCTCGAGACCGGCGGGCTCGCCGATCAGCGGGGTGCGCGCGAGCACGACGACCTTGCACCGGGTCTCGCGGACCAGCGCCAGCACGCAGGCCGCGGTGACGCCGCGCGCGCCGCCCGAGACGACGACCACCGAGCCGGCGGGGAGAGAAGCCTCGGCGTGGGCGAGGGGCACGAGCTGCGAGACGACCGTCTGGCGTCGACCGTCGGCGCAGAGGCCCACCTCGAGCTCGGTGCCGCCGGCCAGGAGCTCGTCGGCGAGCGCGTCGGCGAGCTCGGCGGCCGGCCGGCCACCGCGGTCGAGGTCGATCGCGCGACAGCCGGCCTTGGGCCACTCCTGCGCGGCCGTCTTCACGAGGCCCGGCAGGCCGCCGAGCGCCGCGCGCAGCGAACCCGAGAGGCCGAAGTCGCCCCCGGTGTCCTGCACGGTCACGAACGCGCCGCGGGTCTCGACGTTCTTGGCGAGCGTGCGCGCGGCGCGGAGGCCGGCCGAGTGCAGCGCGAGCGAGCGCTCCACGTCCGCGTCACCGGGGCGGAGCGCGTCCAGCAACACGACGGCGTCGGCGTCCACGGGGACCTCGCGCACGACCTCCGCCGCGACGCCGCGACGCGCGAGCGCGGCGACGAGGAGCGGAGCGATCCCGCCCTCGTCGTCGGTGATCACGCAGCGGCGGCAGCCGAGCAGCCCGGGGAGCGCGAAGCCGAGGGCAGGAGCCGCCGCGATCGCGGTGACCCAGCGACCGACGCCCGTTGCCTCGGGGGCGTCAGCCTTGGCGGATAATCGAGCGACCGCGCCAGCGCCGCCCATCACCTCGCGCATGTGGCCGACGATCTGCGCGAGGGTGCGCAGCGCGCCGAGCTTGGCCATGTCGAGCTCGGGGAGGTTCGGGGTGCGCTCGCGCATCGCGGCGAGGATCTCGACGCGCTTGATGGAGTCGACGCCGAGGTCGGACTCGAGGTCCATGTCGGCGCCCAGCATCTCGACCGGGTAGCCGGTCTTGGCGGCCACCACCTCGAGCATCACCTTCTCGAGATCGACGTTGCTGCCATTGCTGCCATGGCTGCCGTTCGATGCGGACGCGCCGTTGACGGCCTTGGGTGCAGCGTGGGCGCCGTTCACCTTGGGGGCGACCGCAGGAGCGGCGAGCGCGGGCATCACCTCGCGCACGTAGGCGATGATCTGCGCCAGCGTGCGCATCGCGCCGAGCTTGGCCATGTCGAGCTCGGGCATCTGCGGGGTGCGCTCGCGGAGACCGGCGAGGATCTCGACGCGCTTGATGGAGTCGACGCCGAGGTCGGCCTCGAGATCCATGTCGACGCCCAGCATCTCGACCGGGTATCCGGTCTTGGCCGAGACGACCTCCATCATGGTCTTCTCGAGATCGACCGCCGGCGCAGCGGCCGCGGCGACCGGCGCAGGCGCGGCGACCGGCGCGGCGGCGACCGGCGCAGGCGCGGCGACCGGCGCAGGCGCAGCGACTGGCGCGGCGGCGACCGGCGC
>JAEUKC010000030.1:0-6896 GCA_016794445.1 Myxococcales bacterium | reverse complement strand
AACGTGCGCTCTCACCGCCCATGTCCGCCGAGCCACGCCGGCCGCGTGCGAGGCCTGGTGAGACGGATGCAGACCCCCCGATCGCAAATCGGCTGCAATTTGGGGCGAATGGCGAAAATACTGGCGCCAGTACTGGTCAGCGGGTGATGCGCTCGAGGATCTCGATCTGCTGCTCCGTGCCGAGCTCGACGTGGACCCGCAGCACCGCGCCGCTCTCCGAGAGCTCGCGGTGGAGCGGGAAGAAGCCGTCGCCCCAGGAGGTCATGAAGCCACACGCCCGCGAACCCGCGAGCTCGACCACGCCGCACTCGTTCGGGCTCGCACGTACCTGTGCCATCAGCTGGTGGAGATGGGAGTGCGGCCGATGATCGATCACGACCGTCCCGCCGCGCTCGCGGAGGAATCGGTCGAGCCAGAGGAGGGTGGCCTCTGCGTCGTGTTCGGTGAGGTCACGAAAGCCGAAGGAGTGGTCGTCGAGCGGCGAAGCGCCGATCGCGTGGGCGAGCGCTGCGGCGTCCCGTCCGTGGAAGACGATGTCGGCGCGGCCGTCGAGCGAGGTGTCACTCGTCCACGCGGCCGCTGCGTCAGCGTCGATGAACAGGAGGCGCGCGTGATCCACGATCGTGCACCCGAAGCGCTCGACGGAGGCAGCGACGCCTTCGCGCAGCTCGAGGGTGACGCGGCACAGGCGGCCGGACCACCGGCCTTCGGGCATGGGCTCGGCGACCACCCGCAGCGGGCGCTCAGGCAGGCGTCCGAGCACGCCGGCCCACGCGCCGTGGAACGACATCTGGGCCGTCGTCGGGCACTGGGTCAACGCGAGCTCGACCCGGCGCCGGTGCGACACGCGCATCGGCAGCGTTCGGAGCGAGACGGAGAGCCCGCGCGCCCGTGCCAGCTCGGCCACACGCTGGCGCAGATCGGGGACCATCTTCGCCGGTCGATCGAAGAGGAAGCGACGGTGCCACTCGAGGTCCAACGCCTGCCCGATCTGCTCGGCCCCTTCGCCTACCAGCTCGAGATCGACGGCAGTGCGGGCCATCGCGTACCCCTCGGGTGAGAGGAAGCCCTCCGGCATCGCGGGCTCGCCGAGCCCACTCCAGAGCCGGAGATGACCAGGGTCCACAACGAGGAGCCGCCGGCTCGGGGCGACGACGGTGCCGAGTTCGAGCACCCTCGTGCTTCTCCTCCCTGGGGCCGGGTCGCAAGGGCGATGTGGGCCGGGCCGCGCTCGCGCAGACCTTCGAACGAAACCCGTTGCAGCCACGGCCCACCCCGTCGGACGCTCGCACGCCGAGGAGCCCGGTATGGCGTTTCGTCTCGAGGACTGGATGCGCGTGGTGATTGGCACGCGGTTCCCCGCGCTCACGCTGTGGAGTGGAGAGCTCCGCTTCGGCAAGGCGAGAGACTGGGAGAACGCGCCGATCGCGGGCTCGGAGGAGACGGTCGGTGCGCGGCTCGAGCGCTTCGTGCGCGACGCCGCGGCGGGGCGTCGCTACCTGCGCGTCGTCGGCGAAGGTCCGAGCCGCAGTGTCGTCGGGCTCGCCGTCGGTGACGACCTGGATGCGGTCGACGCGCTCGAGGCGGGGCCCCTGTGGGACGCGCTTTCGGCCTCCGGCGTGGAGGGCAAGGTGACCCGCGCCGACGGCGTGCGCTGGTTCGCCCAGAACCGGATCGAAGATGGCCAGTGGAAGGCCGATCGGGCCAAGGTGTTCGACCTGAAGAAGGGCGCGTGTCGCGTCGCCGAGAAGTCGCGCCTGGCGGCGACGGCCATCGCGACGCTGATCGCCGACGTCTCACCGGAGATTGAGGCGTGGCTCGGAGCGAACGCCGAGGCGCTGCTGCGGCTCGAACACCGCGAGCGCTACGGCCTCGTGAGCACCGAGGGCCGCGTCGTCATCCCGCCGACGCACACCGGCCTCGGCAACGTCTGCGAGGGGCGCGTGGCGAGCACGGGCGAGGATGGGGGAACGGTCCGTGACCCAGCGGGCGTGGTGCTGCTCGGTGGCTGGAACTGGTTCGGCGAGTGTCGCGGCGGGTTGATCCCGGTGACGCGCATCGAGGGCATCCACCACCGCTGCGGGTACGTGAGCGTCGAGGGCGAGATCGTGATCCCGGCGCAGTACGAGAAGGCCTACCCGTTCGAAGGCAACGTCGCGCTCACGGAACGCAACGTCCCGGGCACCGGCACGCACTACCGCTTCGTCGACCGGCGCGGCAACGACGTCGGGCCCACGTTCGATCACACGCTCGGGTTCTCGGAGGGGCTCGCGTGGGTCTTCGTCCGGTCGGAGCTCCGCTCACGCTGCATCGACGAGACGGGCGCCTCTCCGTTCGACGTGCCCATCGCCGGCGCTTCGCCCTTCGCCAGCGGCCGCTCGGCCGCCATCCCGCTGGGCGACACGACGCGCCCCACCGGCTACCTCGATCGCAGCGGACGCTGGGTGATCGAGCCCCGCTTCGCCGCAGGCTTCGCGTTCCGCGACGACCGAGCCATCGTGAAGGACCGCGACCGCGACGAGTACTTCCTCGTGGACGCGGCGGGCGAGCGCGTGGGCAAGGAGTCGTTCGGTTACGCCGGGCGGTCGGTCACGCTCGACACGGGCTGGGTCGACACGCGCTGGGAGCTGAACGAGGGCCTGGCGCCTGCGCGGCGTGCTGATGCCTTCGGCTTCGTGAACCGCGAGGGCGACTGGGCCATCGCGCCGAGCTTCGAGCTGGTCATGCCCTTTTCGGAGGGCCTGGCCGCCGTGAAGCAGCAAGGCGTCTGGGGCGCGATCGATCTGCGCGGGGAGTGGGCCATCGCGCCGGAACTCGAGTCCCTCGGCTCCTTCTCGGGTGGTCTCGCTGTCGCGTCGAGGGCACGCCGTTTCGGCCACGTGAACCGCCGCGGTGAGTGGATCGTGTTCCCCGAGTGGAAGGAAGCGGGGGCGTTCTCGGAAGGATTCGCCTGGGTGCGCTCACCTTGAGGCTATGCTGCCGCCGATGAGCGAGTCGTCGATCGGCCCCGAGGACGTGATCCAATTCTGGCTGGGCGAGCCCGGGGAGTCGCTGCTCGCAAGAGCGCCCTCGTGGTGGAAGAAGGACGCAGACTTCGATCGGGAGATCGGCGAGCGCTTCGGTCCGGCCCTCGAGCGCGCGAGCCAGGGCCAGCTCGCGGAGTGGCGCGACTCTGCGCGCGGTCGCCTCGGGCTCGTCATCCTCCTCGACCAGTTCTCGCGCAACGTGTTCCGCGGCACGCCGCGCTCGTTCGCGCAGGATCCGCTTGCGTGTGCCGTCGCCGAGCAGAGCTTCGACGCCGGCGACGACAAGATCCTGGCGGCCGTGGAGGTCGGGTTCTTGCTGATGCCGTTCATGCACGCGGAGGACCTGACCCTCCAGCAACGTTGCATCGACGGGTTCCTCCGGCTCCGCGACGCGGCCTCCGACGAGGCGGTGCGCGCGCACCTGGCCAACTGCGCGACTTTCGGCGAGAAGCACCGGGCGATCATCGAGCGGTTCGGGCGGTTTCCCCACCGCAACGCCATCCTCGGGCGGAGCTCCACCGAGGCGGAGCTACGGTTCCTCGAGCAGCCCGGCTCCTCGTTCTGAGCGCTAGCCCTGAGCCAGCGCTCGTGCAGCTCGCGCGGCTTGTCACCTCCGAGGACGGCGGGGGTCGTCAACGCCGAGGCGCGCGCGACGAGCGCGGCGAGGCGAGGGTCGCGCAGCTCGCGCCAGGCGTGGATCAGCGTTCGAGCGCATGGATCATTTTTCGAAACGAGATCCGCGGGGCGGGTGGACGCGTGGGCTCCCGTTCTGGTGGAATGCGGGTACGCGGCAGTACCAGTCAGGTGTGCACTCGCCGGACGGTACCCCGGTCGCCCACCCTCATGACGACGGAGAAGCACATCCGGCTGGCCGAAGACCTCCGTACGGCGTTCGGACTGCCATGTCCGAGCCTCACTTCCACCAGCCTCACGACCAATCACCGAAGACACCATAGCCACTACTTTGGGCAATCATTGCCGTCCACCTCCAGATAGTTCCCCGCATCGCCGGCAGACCGACAGACAGCCTTGAACGGAATCTCAAGTCGGCAATATCGGCATATCAGACCGACCACATCGCACTTCGTGTTCGTGCTGATGCCGCCGTAGGGACAGCCGCGTTCATCGCGAAACGCACTGCAGATGCCGCCCTCACCGGCAGTCCATACGTAGCTGCCGTCAACGAGCGCGCAGGTCCGTTTCGGAATGTGCGAGTCTCCCCCAAAGCAAAAGTCGCCAAACAGACACGCCTTGTCCGGAGTGCTGCACGGCGTCCCGTGTGTTGGAAGAGCGGTCGGGCATCCGTCCTTGCGAACGCCTGTGTCGACAGGCTCGGTATCGCTCAAGGCACCATCGTCAACCACGTCCGCAACGCTGTCAGAGGCTGAGTCAATCGGCCCGGTCTCAGCTACACGGCCGCAGCCTGCGAGTGCAAACAGTACGGCGACTATGGCGCGCATTTGGCCTCCTCGAGGGCCTTGCCCGAGACAAGCTCGGCCTTGGCCCTGGCATACTGTCGTTCCAACTCGTCACCAGCCGCGATCGTCGCTAGGTGGGTGCGGACCTTGGCTAGCCGCTGATAGCGCTCGGCCAGGCAGTCCGACATCGGACGCGTGTGCTCGGGCACGAGCGGGAAGTGCTTGAGGTCAGCCTTCGACAAGACCTTGGGCACAGTCTGCTGGGATGATGATGCGGAGGAACTCGCACGGCCATCGCTGCGCAGCGCGAAACTCAACAGTGCGACAGTTGCGACGCTGAGAACAAGGGAGGGGTGCTTCATGTGCGACTCCTTCAGAAGCCCGAACTATTGGGGGGCCCACACCGCGCGCCACCCAGGCCTAGACAGATTCCACGCTCCATGATCCGAAAGTCGTTCCAGTCCTTGAAGTCGTGGTGAAATGTGCCGTCGACGAACGGCAAAAAGGAGAGCTTGTCCCAGACGGCTCCTTCGGGTCGACCCGAAGTCGTGTTGACGTCACTCGTGGGCCTCTGACTCAGAAAGAGCCCCTTGAGAGCCGACATGTTGCCATCTTCATAGAGCGGCACGCCGGCTCCATTCAGAGTCTGTGACCATGCATCCCATATCCAGTCTGACACAGGAAACGACATCGGTCGGGCTCCTCCCGGCGCAGTCGGCGGCTGGCTTGCCGAGAAGCTCTTCGTGATGACGTGGCGATTGTACCAATGAGCGCCCGAGGCATCGAGGCCCTGAACGATCGATATCCAGAACTGACCGCGACTTGGATCGCCGTTGAGCACCGGCGCGGGGTCGCCAATCGCGGGTGGCGCTTCGCGGAAGGTGTGAAAGGCGACGCCGATTCGTCGTCCGACCATCGCCGTGCCGGGACCGCTCGTAAAGTCATCCCAGCGGTCAGTTGACCTATTGTAGCAGTAGAACCGGAAGGCATCTCGCGTTTCGCTGCCGTCAACACTGGTCAATGGCTCTCCAAACACCCCGCATGCAAAGCCAACAAGCTCCGGGTTGGGAGTGGCTGTCTCGCGCGTAGGCCAGACGGTGACGCCGGGCGCCCGCCTGGCGTTGAGTGTGAGGCCGCCAGTCGTTCGCAGCGGACGTGAAGACCAAGTGCTGGCCGTCTCGTCTAGAACCCACCACGTGTAGGTCCCAAACGCCGGTGGTGGGCTACCTGTGGGCGCCGCAGCACCAAACAAGCCAAGGACTCGGCGGGTAGGGTAGTCCGGAAAACTGTCCGCATCGAAGTCGCGTGTTGAGTCGACATACATCAGCGACAGCTCGACCTCAGTGTCTCGCACCAGCGAACCCGCAACGGACATTGCGGCGGCGCTGCCACCCGGCCACGCAAGTTCCTCAGGCGTGGCCCAGCCGTTGGCCATGTGAACAACAGCCCGAGATGTGGTTGGCGTATCCTGATAGGTGTAGGCGAGGTAGAGCTTGCCGTTGAGTTCGGCCACTCGAACTCCGCGAACAGTGGCGGTCGAGGCCAGCGGTACGAGGTGCGGTGGGTGCACGTCATCACCCCACGCGTTGCATCCCGTCGCGCCCCACTCCCCCCACGACCCCGTGCCGTCCGCGCAACCTCCTTTGCCGTTCGCTCCGCTATGCGCATTCACACGGTACTTGATCTGCCCAGCATCCGCGTAGAACACCAGTTGCTTGCCCTGATAGACAATGAGGTCAGGAGTGTACTGGGAGAGCGAGCCCGGCGTGCGCTTCTCGACCGTGCTGCGCACTTCAGCCGAAGCGGCACAGCCGGTCGCAATCAGTGGCTGACTCACACCAGCTCGTAGGTACTGACCAACAGGTGTCTCGAGCGCCTCGCTTCGATTCCAGTCGACGGAGCCAAATGGTGCACCAGCGACCGACGGGAAGCCATGAGTCATGATGGATGTGTCGGACAGATACGCGGAGTCACTGCTGAGAGCCGAGACCTCCTTGACCCGTCCTGGGTCGATCGCCTCAGGATTCGTTCCATGTGAAAAGCCAAATATCGACAGGTCTCGGAGCGCGTAGTTCATGATACTGCGGTAGCTTGGTCCGCAGTTGATCGTTTCGAACCCGCCGTGCCGGATTCCCAGCGAGTGTCCAAGTTCATGCGTCACGGTATTTGATGTTGGCGTGGCACTGAATCCTTTGATCCCGGCCCTGACCATCATGTAGCCGGGTGTTGTCTGGCCACCGTTAGGGAAGACCACGAGGTAGCGAAAGATGCCCATGCGTCCAGAGCTGAATTGCCACGCTTCGAGATGATTTGCGTCACCGTCTGGATCCCAAGGCCAGACCACGGCCTGACCGCCTCCACCCCAGTTTCCGCAGAGCGTCTGATCCGTACAGTCATAGCCAACATCGAAGTGGACCCGAACGCCACCGCCGCTTCCTGGCGTATTGCCGGC
>JAEUKC010000023.1:0-64132 GCA_016794445.1 Myxococcales bacterium | reverse complement strand
CACGCGATCGACCTCGCGCACGAGCTCCTTGAGCGTGATCTTGGCGGCCTCGTCCTGGCAGGCGCGGACGTACTCGCCGTTGGTGCGGTCGCGGGCGATCTGGAGGGCGCCCTTGCGGTCGAGGGCGCGCAGCGTCGCCGCGAGGAAGGCGTGGAGGGCCGCGGTCAGGTCGCCCGCCGCGAGCGCGGCCTCGGCGCGGGCCAGCAGCGCCCTCTCGTCGCCCTTGTCGAGCAGCTCCTCGAGCGGCGCCGCGGCGACCTCGACCTCCTCCTTCTTGCGCTCGGCGTCGTCGCCGGGGCGGCGCCGCATGCGCAGGAGGGACTTGATCAGCGGATACGCCATCAACACGACCAGCGCGATGACGACCGCCCACACGAGGATGTGCGCAACGGTGCCGAGCCCCTCGAACAGCTGCCCGAACCGGGCGAAGAACCGGCCGAGCTTCTCGAGCCAGCCGAGGTCCGGCGGCTTCTTCGGCGCGAGGGCCTCGGCGCAGGCGGTCGCGAAGCCGCCGCAGTCGGGGACCTGCTTCGCGTACCCACAGAGCTGGACCGCGTCGCGCAGCGGCTTGGTCGGGTTCTGACAGAAGCCGTCGTCGGCCTTGCGCGCGGCCTCGACCTGACCCTCGGCGGTGCCCGGGTTCAGCCCCGCGTGCGCGACGCCGACGGGCGCCGCCGCGAGCGCGAACGCGAGGCCCCACGTGCGCGCGTTCACGGCGCACCGCCCGGGGCGAGTCGCTGCGCGATCGCGACGAAGCGGGCCTGGATGTCCCAGCCCTCGGTCCGGGTGCGGATGTTGAGGTAGGTGAGCAGGCGCGCGACGGAGAGATACGGCAGCGACAGGAACATCCCCGTGATGGCGAGGCTGGAGTGGCCGTCTTTCCACACCGGGCGCGGAGGGTTGATCTGCAGGACGTCGCGCAAGATCGTGCGGCCCGCGAAGTCGAACAGCAACACGGCGCCGATCTGCAGGCCGGTCAACCAGATCCACGCGACGAGGGCGTCGCCGAACTGCCCGGAGAGGAGGCGGTTGCAGCGCGTGAAGCTCTTGAAGACCGGCGTCTTCTCGAGCGCGATCACCTCGGGCAAGAACTGCAGCAGCACGGCGAGCCAGATGCCGGGGAGGCCACACAGCGAGAGGCCGACGCCGACCACGAGCCCCTGCACGATCCGACCGAGCAGGAGGCGTGGCAGGGCGCGTACCGCGTCGAGCATCGTCGCGCCGACCGGTACGTCGGCGTCGAACACGAGCCGGGAGGCGAGGAGCGTGAAGGGCAGATCGGCGGTGACCGCGAACAGGCCCGCGAGGAACAGCGCCGCCTCCCAGTTGCCCGCGCCGTGGGCGACGAGCATCACGAGCGCCCACGCCGGCAGGAGGACGGCCGCCGACAGCAGGAGGAACGCGCGGCGCTCCTGCACGAGGAAGCGCGCGGCCAGATCGAGCACGTCCATCGTGCTGCGGTGGCGGAAGACGACGCGCCCGGCCCCGAGGTTCATCGCGTCCCCTCCTCTGCTCCGGCTTCGCGCCCGACGAGCGCCAGGTAGGCGAGGATGGTGACGAAGAACGCGCCGCCGATGCTGCGCTTGAGGGTGGACGAGAGGCCCGACGCCGACCAGTAGCCCTCGATCATCGCCGCGAGGAGCAGCATGAACGCGGCCCCGGAGACGATGACCACGAGGTCCTTGGCGACCGCCTGCAGGGAGGCGATGCGCGTGACGCGACCGGGTGACACCATCGACCAGCCGAGCGAGAGGCCGGCTCCTCCCGCGATCACGATCGCGCCGAGCTCGAACGTGCTGTGGCCCACGACGAAGGTGAGGATGTTGTCGCCGGCGCCCTGCGACGCCACGTACCCCATGATCGCGCCGGTCGCGAGGCCGTTGTAGACCAGGTAGACGGCCGATCCGAGGCCCCCGAGCACGCCGAGCGCGAAGCAGCGCAGCGCGATCCCTACGTTGTTGTAGACGTAGAACCCGGCCATGAACGTGTCCTGGCCCGCGTCGCGGCCCGTCGAGAAGCCCTGCCGGTAGCTCTCGGTGAGCTGCCGCAGCATCGGCTCGGGCGCGATCTTGAACGCGTAGGTCGGGTCGACCCAGGCGCCCACGAACCCGCCGAAGAACGGCACGAAGAAGAGCAGGAACGCGATCGCCATCGATCGCCAGTGGCGACGGACCGCGCGCGGGAACGCGACCCACACCGCGTGGGCGTGCGCGCGGGCGCGCTGGGCGATGCGGCCCTTGGCCGGCGCCGAGTAGAGCACCCCGTGTGCGCTCGCCGAGAGCGCCTGCAGGTAGTCGACGAGCGCCGCGCTGTAGTGCGAGGCCTGCGCGCGCGAGAGATCGGCGCACGTGTCGCGGTAGAGCGGCGCGAGGCGGCGGACCTCCTCGGGGTCGAGCTTGCGGATGCGGCGGGTCTGCGCGCGCTGCACGAGCGCCTCGAGCGCCTGCCAGTCTAAGCGACGCTTGTCCGTGAACGCGGCCTCTGCGAGCGCGGTCGCCGAGACGGTGGCGCGGGGCTCGGCGTTCACGCGGCCTCCCGGCTCGAGGGCGGCGGCAGGCTGTCGCGGACCACGGCCTCCTTGCGGCCGGCGTGCGTGGCGCGGTCGTGGAGGATGGCGAGGAAGCGCGAGGGGTCGATGGTGAGGGGCAGGCCGTGACGGGCCGCGAGCCCGGGCGCGATCATCACCGCGAGCTCGTGTTCCCGCGCCGGGCCCAGCGCCCCGCGCCGCCGCACGAAGAGCTCGATCGCGGCGCGCTCGTCGGCGTCCAGCACGATGTTCTGGGGGATCGCGGCGAGCTCGGTCGGGTGCGGCGGCGGCCACAGCACGTTCGCCGTCGCCACCGTGGGCTTGTCGGGGACCACCACGAGCGTGCCGCCGACGAGATCGCCCACCCGCTGGAAGCGCTTCGACAGGAACAGGAACGAGCCCCCGAGCAGGTAGGCCGTGGGGAGGAAGTCGGCCACGCGCAGGAGGTTGCGGAGCGCCGCGTGGGTGAAGCCGATGGGCCGACCCTCGGTGGTGACGACGCGCAGGCCCATGAGCTTCTTGCCCGGCGTGCGGCCGGTGAAGGTCTCGAAGGCCACGAAGTAGACCCACTGCGCGCAGAACAGGAGCAGCAAGAACAGGCCGATCCCGACGTTGGCGAGCGCTTCCTGGCCGCCGAACGCGCCGCCGATCACCACGATCGAGAGGACGATCGCGATCCCGACGAGGCTGCCGTAACAGACGACCAGATCGATCCCGTAGGCGACCGCCCTGCGCGCCGGACCTGCGACGCGGTGGCGGAACACGATGTGCTCCGGCGTCTCGATGACGACCACGGTGTCGAGCGGCTCGGCCACGGAGCGGCCACTGTCGTCGATCCGCGGGGGGCAGGGAAGGGGTCAACGCCCGGCTGGCTTTGTCGCTCCCTCCCCGTCCGGTCCTCCGCTCCGGGTGGCGCTGAGGAACGCCGCGACGGTGGCGGCGACGCGGGCCGGCTCTTCGACCTGCGGGTAGTGGCCGAGGTCGGGCCAGGTCTGCAAGCGCGCGCCGGGGATCTCGGCGGCGAGGGCGCGGGCGATGGGCATGACCGCCACCGGATCGAGCTCGCCCCAGGCGACGAGGGTCGGCACGTCGAGGCGCCGCAGCGCGCCGATCCAGCGGTCCCAGAACGCGTAGCGCTCGCCCACGTAGCCGATCAGCTTCGGCATCACGCGCGCCCCACCTTCCCGCGCGAGGAGCTCCCACATCTCGTGGACCTTCTCGTCGGCCACCGGCTTGCCGAAGATGCGGCGCATCTGCAGGCCGAAGGTGCGCTCGTTCGTGAACCGCGCGAAGAGGCCGCCGAGCGGCGAGCGCAGGAGGTGCTGACCGAACGTGAGGTCGGCGAGCTCGACGTGCACGCTGCCGTTCATCAGCGTCAGGCTCGCGAGCTCGAACGTGCCGAGCAGGCCGCGCTCGCGGCGCGCGCAGAGCTCGGTCGCCACGCTGGTCCCCATGTCGTGCGCCCAGACGTGCGCCCGCGTGATGCCCGCGTCGCGCAGCACCGCGAGGGCCAGGTCGGTCTGGGCCATCAGCGAATAGGAGTAGTGCCCAGGCTTGTCCGAGAGCCCATAACCCAGGAAGTCGAACGTGAGCACGCGCCGGTCGCGGGCGAGCTCGGCGATCGCGTCGTCGAAGTCGTGGCAGGAGGTCGGAAACCCGTGCAGGACGACCAGCGGCGTCCCGCCCTCGCCGCGCTCCTTCACGAACACCCGGCCGTCGAGGGTCGAGAGGTAGCGACCGGATCGCTCGAGGTCGGCGAGGGAAGTCATCGCGCGATGATATGCTCGGGGCAGCGTGTCGCACGAGCCCTCCAACGAAGCGCCCACGCTGGTCGACGCCCGGCCGGCGCGGCCCCTGGAGGGCTCGGGGGGGGCCTCGGTCGACGACACCCGCCGCACGGGGGGCTCGACCGGCTCCACGGGCGCCACCGCGGGCTCGCGCTCGACGTCGGTGGTCACGGCGCGGGAGACCCTGCATTTCCAGGAGATCCGCAACACGCGCGCCTTCGTGCGCATCGCGATCGTGCTCGCCGTGGTGGTGGGGCTCGTGCTCGTCCCCATGGGCGGCGACTTCGCCGCCAAGGTGGTCACCTGGTGCGGGCTCGCCCTGGTGGTCGCGAGCTCGGTCTGGCTCGCCCGGGAGATCCGCGAGGACGAGGGCTTCACCATCCAGAAGGTGATGGTCTCGGCGGTCTGCTGCGTGTCGGCGGCGTTCGCGGCGATCTTCTACTTCGGGCCCCTGTCTCCGGCGGTCGCGATCATCCCGTTCGGCCTCTGCTTCTTCAGCACCGGCGGCCACACCGCGGGGGTGCGCGCCGTCTACGTCCTCTGCGCCGGGCTGCAGGCGGCGATCTCGCTCCCGATCATCTTCGGGCTCGTGCCCGACCGCGGGCTCTATCGCGCCTTCGGCTCGGGCAAGCTCGAGCAGCTGGTCACCTTCGCGCTGGTCGAGGCGATCTACCTCGCGACCTACGTCATCATGCGCCAGAGCCGGCGCGCCATCCTCGACGCGATCGAGCAGCACGACGTGGCCCTCGCCTCGGTGGCCCAGCGGGAGGCGTTGCTGAAGGAAGCTCGGCAAGACCTCGTCGAGGCGCTCCGCGGCGGTCAGGGCCGCTACACCAACCGCACGTTCGGCAACTTCCACCTCGGCGACGTCATCGGCCGCGGCGCCATGGGCGAGGTCTACGAGGCCGTGCACACGGGCACCAAGGAGCTCGCGGCGGTCAAGGTGCTGCTCGACCACGTGCTCGCGCAGCCCGAGCACGTGAAGCGCTTCCACCGCGAGGCCCGCATCGCCGCCTCGCTGTCGGTGCCCAACGTGGTGAAGGTGCTCGCCGTCTCCGACGAGGACGCCGCCATCCCCTACCTCGCGATGGAGCGGCTGCGCGGGCAAGACCTCTCCGACTGGCTGCGCGAGCACCGGAAGATGTCTCTGCGCAAGGTGATCGACCTCGTGCGCCAGGTCGGCCTCGGGCTCGAGGCCGCGCGCGTGGCCGGCATCGTCCACCGCGATCTCAAGCCCCGGAACGTGTTCCTCGCCAAGGACGAGAGCGGCGGCGAGCGGTGGAAGATCCTCGACTTCGGGGTGAGCAAGGTCACCGACGACGAGGGCACGCTCACCCGCGACCGCATCGTCGGCACGCCGGGCTACATGGCGCCCGAGCAGATCGACGGCGGCACGGTCGACCACCGCACCGATCTGTTCTCGCTCGGCGTCATCGTCTACCGCGCGCTCACCGGGCGGCCCGCGTTCCCCGGCGATACCGAGCCGCAGATCTTCTACAAGGTGCTGCACGGCATGCCGCCGCGGCCGAGCGTCGTGGGCTCGCTGGCCGAAGAGCTCGACGTGGTGCTCGCGGTCGCGCTCGCCAAGGGCCGCGAAGATCGGTTCGAGTCCGCCGCGGCCTTCGCCCAGGCGCTCGAGGGCGCGCAGCACGGCGCGCTCGATCCGCAGCTCGTCGAGCGCGCCCGCAAGCTAGAGGCGCGCCACCCGTGGGAGTGAAGGCCTCTCGATTCGTCGACACGCCTCGAGTCAGCGGTAGGTCAGCACGAACGCGAGCGAGGCGGTGGGCATGTGCTTGGTGTCCGACGTCCCGTAGATCCGCACGTGATCGCGCAGCTCGAACCGCAGCCGGACGTGGTCGGCCACGTTGCCGAACAGCCCGATCCCGCCCATCAGCATGAACGCGCGCGTGAAGGTGTCGTCCTGCCCGTCGACGGCCGTGAACAGCACGCTCGTGCCGAGGAGCACGTAGCCGAACACCTCGCCGAACAGCGGGCGCGGATAGACCAGGCGCGTGCCCGCGCGGGTGTCCCAGTGCGCGCGCGTGCCGGCCCACCCCGGCGAGAGGCTGGCGCCGGCGATCGGCGAGAGCCACCGCGAGTAGAACGCAGCGACCGCGGCTCCACCGCCGATCGCCCACCCCGAGTCGAGCCGCATGGGCGTCACCTCGAGGCCGAGCTCCTTCGTGTAGCGGGTCACCGCGGGGTGTCCCTCGAAGACCGGCGGGTCCTCCTCCGCGTGGGCGTGACCAGCGGTGGCGACGAGGACGAGGGCGAGGGCGGAGGCGCGCAAGTCGCGCAGGATAGCCGCGACTTCTCTCGAATACGAAGCGAGTCTATGACGTCGTCGTGACGGTCGAGCTCGCGCGCACTTCTCTGACCGAGCTCGCGCTGCTGTTCGCGCGCCTCGGCGCGACGGCGTTCGGCGGCCCCGCCGTGCACGTCGCGATCATGCAGGAGGAGGTCGTGGTGCGCCGCAAGTGGCTCACCGAGGAGCGCTTCCTCGATCTCCTCGGCGCCACCAACCTGATCCCGGGGCCCAACTCCACCGAGATGGCCATCCACATCGGCTTCGAGCGTCGCCGCTGGGCAGGGCTCGTCGTGGCCGGCGTGGCGTTCATCGCGCCGGCGATGCTGATCACCGCGGCGCTCGGCTGGGTGTACGTCCGCTACGGCACCGTACCCTCCGCCCGCTGGCTCCTGTACGGGGTCAAGCCGGTGATCCTCGGGATCGTGGTGCAGGCCATCTTGGGCCTCGCGCCCAAGGCGGCCAAGACCGGCTGGCTGCGCGCGCTCGGCGTGGTGGCCGTGGCCGCCTACGCCCTCGGCGTGCACGAGCTCGCGGTCCTCTTCGGGGCCGGCGTGCTCACCATGATCGCGGGGCGCCGCAGCGAGGGGCTCTCGGCCTTCGCGCCCGTCCTGCCCGGCCTCGCGGTGGGCGCGCTCCTGCCGTCGCTGTCCTCGATCTTCCTCGTGTTCCTCAAGATCGGCTCCGTGCTGTTCGGCAGCGGCTACGTCCTGCTCGCGTTCCTGCGCAGCGATCTCGTGCTGCGCCTCCACTGGCTCACCGAGGCGCAGCTGCTCGACGCGGTGGCCGTCGGCCAGATCACGCCCGGGCCGGTGTTCACCACGGCCACGTTCGTCGGGTGGCTGCTCGCGGGCTGGCGTGGCGCGCTCGTCGCCACGCTCGGGATCTTCCTCCCCGCGTTCGTGTTCGTCGCCCTCAGCGGGCCGCTCGTGCCACGGCTCCGCAAGTCGCCCGCCGCGAGCGCGTTCCTCGACGGCGTGAACGTGGCGTCGCTGGCCCTGATGGCAGTCGTCACGGCGCAGCTCGCGCGCGCGGCCCTCGTGGATCGGTGGACGATCGCGCTCGGCCTCGTGGCCGCCGTGCTCCTCGTCCGGTTCAAGGTCGGCGCGACGACGCTCATCGCCCTCGGCGCGGGCGCCGGGTTCGTCGTGCACCGTCTCTTGCTGTGAACGTCACGCGCGCGTAGGGCGTCTGGTCAGCGGTTGCGCGTGATCCACGCCGCGACCGTGGCGCGGTCGGCGTCGGAGAACGGCGTCGACTTCGGCGGCATGCTCTTGTCGGTCACCACCTGCTTCTCGATCTGCACGCGCAGGCGCGCCCACGCCGCGTACGAGCTCAGGTCGAGGCCGGCCGAGCCGCCGGGCGAATGGCACGCGGAGCACACCTTCGCGAAGATCGGTTGCACCGTGGACTGCCAGTCGGCGAGTGCCGCCGACTGCGTCCCGTAGGACACGCGACGCACCTGCGTGCCCACCACCCAGAGCTCGCCGTTCGGCGCGCCGAAGAACTTCGCGCCACCCTCGACGCCGGCACCCGCGCTCTTCGCGAAGCCGGTCGGCGCGCTCGTCACGAGCTCGCCGCCCGTGGTGGTCCAGGTGGTGTCACCAGCCACCGTCAGGGGCCCGAACGAGCCGTCGAGCTTCTGCACGAGGTTGCCGTCGCGCTCGACGAACAGCCCCTCGCTCGAGCTCACGAGGATCCCGCGCGCGTCGATCGCGACGTCGATCGCGCTCGGCAGCGGCCAGTCCACCGCGGTGACGGCCGGCAGGGAGATCACCCGGACCTTGCCGCCGTCGACGAACCCGAGCTTGCCGTGCCCGCCTCGGAGGAGCCCCGTCTTGGGGCCGTCGTAGCGGGTCACCTTCTTGCCGTCGGACAGCGCGAAGCCACCCGCGACGCCGAACGCCACGTGGGTGGCGTCCACCGCCACGACGCTCTTGACCACGTCCTTCTCGAGGCCCCAGCGCTCGCCGACGTCTTCGAGGCTCGACGAGGCGCGCACGCGGACCACGCGGCCGGCGTCGGTCACGCCGATCACCCAGGTGCCGGTGCCGTCGGCGCCGGCGATCGCCGCCGCGCCGACCCACGCCTTCGGCCCCGCGATCTGCGCGCGGGCCGCGCCGCCGGTCATGAGCGTCACGCCCTTGCCGCCGAACAGGTACGAGGTGTCGCCCGAGTCGGCGACGGCCTGCACCGCGCCGAGGTCGGCCTTGGCCGGGTTCCAGTCGACCGTTCGCACGACCATCGCCTCGACCTGCGTCGTCGGCGCCTCTTCCGCCCCACCGCCGCAGCCCAGCGTCAGGGCGACCAGCGAGAGCCACCAGGCCTTCATCGCAGCACCTCCTTGATGACCTCTCCGTCGCGCATGTACTTGCGGGGATCGATGCCGAACGCGCCGAGCACCGTGGCGATCACGTCGGCTGGTGTCGCGGCGCGGAGCCCGTCGCCGAACGTGCGCGACGAGATCGGCAGCATCTGCTCGAGGTCGGACGAGCCGAGCACCGTGTTGCCGCGGAACTTCGGAGAGATCACGAGCGCCGACCCGTTCGGGTAGTGGTCGCGGCCGCCCGTGAGGTTGATCTGCGGCGTGCGACAGAACTCGCTCACCACGATCACGTGGGTGTGCTCCGACAGCTTGTGCCCCGTGCGGGTGGGGTGTGGGGTCGCGTCGAGCACGCGCACGAGCTCGGTGATCTGGTCGAACGTCTCCTGCAGCTTGAGGCCGTGGTCGGTGTAGTTGCTCGTGTGGGTGTCGAAGCTCCCCATCGCGAACGACACGCAGCGCACGAGGTTCGCCTTCATGGCCTCGACGGCGAACGCGAAGTTCGGCGCGAACGCGCCCATGAACCGCCCGGTGTAGTCGAAGGTCGGCTGGGCGGCCTTGAGCTTGGTCGTGTCGAAGATCTGCTGCACCGGCCCGCCGAGCATCTTGGTGAGCGCGGAGAGCTGGAGCGCGAACCCGTTCATCGCGCCCGGGTCGTGGGCGCGGGCGGCGAGGTCCTTCGCCTCCTGCGTGAGCAGGGCGGTCACCGCGTCGCGGTCGGCGACGGTGGTGTTGGCGTTGGAGCGCGCGAGCGAGCGCCCCATGGAGCCGATGCCGTCGACGAGCAGCGGCATCGCGCGGCGATCGAGGTCCTGGCCGAGGAACGCGGAGGGGAACCGCACGCTCACGGCCGGCAGGAGCTGACCGGTGCCGAACTCGTTGGCCAGCAGCGAGTCGAGGCTGCTCGCCGGGACGCGACCGCCCGCGAGGTGCCGCCCGGTGGCGGCGAACGCGGTGCCGTCGGGGTGGCTCACCGTGTTGACGGCGACGCCGTTGAACAGCGTGATGCGGTCGTAGAGGTCGGCGAGGTCGCCGATGCCCGGCCCGAACACGAGCTTCGACCCCGCGGGCTGCACCTTCTTGAAGGTGCGCTCACCCGGCCGGACCTCGGCGTCGTCCACCCAGCGGCGCAGGCCCTCGGTGTTCACGAGCTTGTCGGTCGCCGGGTCGACGAGGCCCTTGTCCTCGTTTCGTGGGTCCGACCACAGGGTCACGTCCCAGCCGCCCTGCGCGTGGATCAGGACGAAGAACTCGTCGCTGGTCGTCGTCTTGTCCTCGGCGAGCGCGCGCAGCACCGGCGCGCCGGTCACCGCCGCCGCTCCGAGGCCGCCGAGCACCTTGAGGAACGTCCTTCGCTCCGTCGTCTCTCGCTGGTTCATGGTGTTTCCTCGGCCCGTCAGTAGGTGTGGAGCTCGGGGTGGCGGACCAGCCCGTAACAGACGGCGGCCCAGCCGGCCTCCGTCGGGGTGAACGTGCTCGGCGCGGCGCCCTTGGCCGTGTGGCGCGCCACGGTCGCGTTGTAGAGGTCGAAGAAGCGCTTGGTGCGCGGCGTCTCGGCGAGCGCGGCCGGGTAGCCGAGGAAGGTGCGGTGGAGCACGTCGAACCGCGCCGCGAACTCGGCCTCGGTCGGCGCCGCCTTGGTGGGCTCGAACGCGAACACGGTGCGCTTGTCGAGCGTCGCGCCGCGCAGATCGCGCTCGATCGCGCGGTCGCACAGCGAGACCCCCACGCGCTCGAACGAGGCGAGCATCATCGCGTTGGTCTGCCCGACGCGCGCGATGTCCTTCTCGTAGTCGGGCATGCCGAGCGAGGCGAGGTAGTCGCGCCAGGTGTCGAAGAGGGCGCCGTCCTTGCCGCGCGCGAGGGTCTCGGCGCCGAGCGGCGAGAGCCCGCCGAACACGTCGAGGTAGAACTGGATGTACACCTCCACCGGCAGGAGGCGCGGGCCCTCCTTGGGGGTGCCGTCCTGGTTGAGCGTGCCGTGACCGGGGAGGTCGGAGGCGGGGATCGAGGGGACCTCGCGCTCGCCGGGGGCGGGGTCGCGCGCGCAGCCGGCGAGGAGGAACAGGCCGAGGACGAGGGAACGGGTCTTCACTTGCCTTCTCCTTCGCGCAGCGCGGTCGACGAGAGGTTGTTGGCGGTGAGGTAGGCGGGCTCGTGGACCAGCGCCTTGACCAGCGACCGCATCTTGTAGCCGGAGCCGACGAACGTTCCCTCGAGGCGGGTGACCATCGCCTCGTCCTCCACGCCGAGCTCGCGGCCGAGGAACGAGCTCGCCATGTTGGTGACGACGCACTTGCCGAACTCGGGCGACGAGACGGTCGCCTTGGCGAGCCCGGCGGGCCCCTCGTCGGCGTGGGCTACGCTCGCGTAGGCGCCGCGCAGCATGGTGGCCGTCGGGCTCGTGAACGCCGGGTCGTAGTAACCCTTGCAGGTCGTCGACATCTTGAGCGGATCGGCGCGGCAGCTCGCCTGGTCGATCGGGAAGCTCTCCTTGGGGAGCCAGGTCCAGTCCGACTCGAGCACGCGCGTGAAGTACGCGGCCATCGGCTCGAGCGTGGCGTGGCAGGTCTGGCAGCCGGAGCGCTTGGTGAGGTCGGGCTCGGTCGAGGGCTCGAGCTTGAGGTTCTCGGCGACGAACTGCCGGCACCGGAAGACGTTGTAGAGGACGTGTGCGCGGCCGCGACGCGTGCCGTACTTGGTGAGGAACACCGGCATGGTGAGGATGCCGGAGGCGTTGGGGCCGCGGTCGTCCACGACCTTCCAGGTGGCGCCGTCGGTCGGCGCGAGGGCGGGGAGCTTCGCCTCGTCGACGAGCCCGACCGGGTTGACGTAGCCGAGGTTGATCCCGTTGCCGCAGCAGGTGGCCCCCGCGACGTGCTTGTAGAACTGCACGAGCGGGCCGTTCACGACCGTGCCCTTGCCGGTGAGGATCTCGCGGAAGTCGCGGTCGCTCGCCGCGATCCACTCGATGGTGCGCACGGCCTCCTGCGACCACCACTGCCGGTGCCAGCCGCCCTCGCCGTCGCGCGCGACGCTGGTCGGGCGATCGACGCCGAGCATGGCCCCCTGCGGGAGCGTGAACGCGGCGGGCTCGACGCTGTTGCCGGCGGCCGGAAGGCAGCGCTCGAGGCCGGGGCCGCACCCACAACCGGTCGTGTTGCTGTACGCCGACCCGCCCTCGCAGGCGATGACCTTGCCCTTGTTGGTGGCGGCGTACGCGCTGTCGAGGGGCAGCGCAGTCACGCGGCCGTAGGGCGGTGGGGTCCCCGCGACCGGAGCCTTGCGACCAGTCGCGAACACGGGGGCGCTCGTGGCGGTGGACGCCTCCTCCTTGCACACGCGAACCATGGTGGTCGCCGTGCCGTCGGGCTCCTTCTGCAGCTCGGGGATCAGCGCCCACGACGGGTCGGTCGGCGTCGCGCCGAGCCACCACGGCTTGACCAGCGTGGTGTTGGCGTCGAGCACCTTCGCGTCGACCTTCGTGAGGGTCCCGATGGTGACGCCGGTCCCGGTGAACACGGCGCCGATGTCCGCCTGCGAGAGGCAGAACACGCCGTCGGTCTCCTCCCGCGCGCGGCGCTGACCGTTGCGGTAGTAGACGTACATCTGCTTGCCGTCGGGCCCGAGGATCGTCTGGCGCCGGAGCACGCTCGCGTTCGGGCGGAACGTGAAGGTGGAGCCGACGTCCAGGCGCAGGAGGTCCATGTACGTGCGGCGGACGCGCTCGGCGTAGCCCTTGCCGACCAGCGCGGCGTCGATCCACTTGTCGAGGTCGAAGCCGGGCTTCTCGAAGGCGGCGAGGTCGGCGCGCGTCGGCACGCGCCCGAGCAGGTCGACGGACAGCGCGCGGAAGTGGCGGTACTCCGTGAGCGTCGGCGCGGCGCCGGCGCTGGTGACGACCGCCAGCGTCGAGAGGGAGAGGAGCCAGGGAAGAGGACGCATGCCCTTCGCCTCTGCGAAAGAGATGCCGGCGGTCACAGGCCCGGATCCGCTAGAAAATTGCGTCGCTTCCGCGTGACGGTGATCGGGGAGATCCGACGATCGGATCGATCCGATCACCCCCGGATCGGGCGCTTCACCCCGCGGCCTTGGTGAGGGCCCGCGCCGCGCCCTCTGCGTAGTCGCGCAGCCTCGCCCGCGACTCGCCCACCCGCGCCCGCAGCGCGAGGTCGTGGATCACCCCGTTGAACAGGCGTGACAGGTTCAGCGCCGAGACGTCGCCCCCCACGGGCACCCTCTCGGTGAACCACCTGGCCACCACGTGGTCGCACCGCGCGAAGAACTCCCGCGAGAACTGGGCGAGTCCCTCGTCGACCACGGCCTCGGTGCTCGACCCGCTGACGATGAGGCACCCGGGGGGCGCGTCGTCGGCGGTGTAGATCTCGACGGCCTCGAGGAACGCCTCCTGCAGCGAGCCCTGGAGCGATTCGCCGCGCGCGAACGCGGCCTGGATCCGCCTCGCCACCTGGTCGGCGCGGTCCTCCAGCACGCGGACGAAGAGCGCCCGCTTGTCCCCGAACGCGGCGTACAGGCTCGGCTTGTTCAGCCCCATGGAGGTGGTCAAGGCGTCGAGCGACGCCCCCGAGTAGCCGAACTTCAGGAACGTCTCGGTGGCCCGCTCGAGCACCACGGCGGCGTCGAACGCGCGCGGACGTCCACGTTTCTTCGGGGTCTGGATCATTTATGTACCGTAACGAACAAAAACAATTGACCGAACGTGCCCGGTCCGCCATTTATGTACCGCGTCGGACAATATTAGCACCAACCCGGAGGTCCCGCGATGAAGCTCTTCTACTCGCCGTTCGCCTGCTCGCTCGCCGCCCACATCGCCTGCCGGGAGGCGGGCCTCGAGGTGGATCTGCACCGCGTGGATCTGCCGACCAAGCGCCTCGAGGGCGGCGGGGATCTCCACACGTTCAATCCCATGGGACAGGTGCCGACACTCGTGATCGACGACCAGCACACGCTCGTCGAGAACAGCGCGGTGTTGACCTATCTCGCCGATCGCGCCGGCCTGGCGCTCGCGCCGCGAGCGGACGAGTTCGCGCGCTACGAGCTGACCCGCTGGCTCGGCTTCGTCGGCACCGAGATCCACAAGAAGGGGCTCGCGCCGGTGTTCGCGCCAGACTCCCCCGACGCCGTCCGGGACCACGCGCGCAAGGTCATCCAGAAGCCTCTCGGGGTGGTCGAGCGGCACCTCGCGGGCCGGGAGGCGCTGGTCGGCGATCGGTTCACGGTGGCCGACGCGTACCTGTTCTGGGCGCTCACCATCGCGCCCCACGGCGGGATCTCGCTCGAGGAGTTCCCCACGCTGCGGGCCTACCAGGAGCGCCTCCTGACGCGTCCGGCCGTGCGCGCCGCCGTGCGCTTCGAGCGTGATCAGAGGGAGCGGGCGTTCGCGCCCTGAGGCGGGCAACGCGCCGCGTCGACCGCGCGGCGAAGCACCATCTCCCCTTTCGCTCCGTCGCCCCTTACGCTGGCGCAATGAAGAACACCCTCGCCATCTTGACGTTCGGTGCAGTCGTCGTCGCCACGGGCACTGCGTCCGCGCAGATGCCACCGCCCGCGCCCCCTCCGGCGGCGCAGCCGGCGGGCGGCGAGGAGATGCGTTTCCGCTGGGGCATCTCCGGCTTCGGCGGCAAGTACTTCGTCAACGGCACCGGTGGCGGCATCGGTGGCATCGACGCGCGCTTCGGTGTGCAGATCGACAACATGATCGGCGTCTACGGCTCGCCGATCCTGCTGCTCGGCGCCGGTGCTGCCGTCTCCAACTCCGCGACCGGCGCCAGCACGAGCGTGAGCGCCGTCGCGCTCTACGGGATCGGCGCGCTCGCCGACTTCACCTTCTCCGACATGTTCTTCGTCGCGGCGGGGCCCGAGCTCCTACGCGGCGCCGCAGCGCAAGCGGCGACCCAGGCCGACGCCAATGGTGCGAGCGCGAGCGCGTCGGGCGAGGCCGGCACCTTCTTCGGCATCGAGGCCCGCGCGGGTCTCGCGCTCGGCAGCATCAAGCCGAACAAGCGCAAGGCCTTCACCATCGGCCTCGACCTCCACGCGATCTTCACCAGCAAGGTGACGGTCGTGCCGCTCCTCGCCCTCGGCTACGACATGTTCTGAGCTAGTTCGGCTCCACCGAGAGCTCGGTCGAGCGGGGGCGCCCGTTCGACCGGGCGAGGTGGCGTCCGAACGCCCGCATCACCGCGAGGTGGAACGGGGCCTGGGTGGTCGCGTAGATCGGCCACGGCAGCCGCGGCACGAAGTCGTGGATCGCGGCGATGACGAACGGCGCCCGCGGCACGCTGCGAAACTCGAGGCGGCCGCGCTCCGACGGGCCGGCGAGGATGCCGCCGCGCACGTAGAAGAGCGCCCGGTCATCGCTGCTCCGCTCTTTGGAATACGCCAGCACGAGCAGCGTGACGCCGAGCAGCGTGAAGCGACAGACCTGGTCGTCGGCCACCTGCACGCGGAGCGCGAACGGCAAGAGACGCGGCAGCCAGCGGAGGTACTCGTCCGCCACCCAGCGTGCGTCACGACCGTCGGGCAGCGGCAGTCGCTGGACGGAGCGGACGTCCCGCTGCGTGCGCGAACGCCCTTCGCGCGCGTCCGCGGGAGGCTCGGTCTCGAGGGCCGCGTCGAGGCTCTCGTCGAACGAGTGGCCGGGGATGCGCGCCGCGTCCTGCAGGCGGCGATCGCCCGCGACCATCTCGTGGGTCAGGCTCTCGACGAGCGGCGCGACGAGGCTCTTGGGCGCGCCCGTCACCAGCGACACCCACAGCCGCGAGAGCCCGGGCGTGAAGAACGGGACCGCGTAGAGGCGAGGGTTCCGGCCCAGCTTGGCCGCCATGCGCTCGATCATCGCGCGGTAGGTGAGGACCTCGGGCCCGCCGACGTCGAACGACTGCCCGAAGGTCTCGGGGCGCCCCACGCAGTGGGCGAGCAGGGCCACGACGTCGGCGAGATCGATCGGCTGGGTGCGCGTCTCGGTCCACGCGGGCGTGAGCATCACGGGGAGGCGCTCGACCAGCCGACGCAGCATGAGGAACGACGAGCCCGCGGGCCCCACGACGAGCCCCGCGCGCAGCGCCGTGATCGGCGTGCCGTGGGCCCCGAGCACGCGCTCCACCTCGAGCCGGCTCTCGAGGTGCCGCGAGAGCGCGCGACCGCCCCGCGGCACGAGCCCGCCGAGGTACACGATCTGCTTCACGCCGTTCTTCGCCGCGGCCCGCGCGAAGTTGTCGGCGGCGAGGAAGTCGAAGTCGGCGAAGTCGCCCTGCGTGAGCGCGGCCGACGGCATCATCGAGTGCACGAGGTAGACCGCCACCTCGACGCCCGCGAGCGCGCGCTCGGCGTCCGCCAGCGAGAAGAGGTCGCACTTGCGCCACTCGTCGACGGGCGAGGAGGCCCCCGACCCACGGCCGATCCCGACGAGTCGACCGACCCCGGCGTGCCCGCGGAGGGCGCGCGCGAGCGTCTCGCCCACGAAGCCCGTGACCCCGGCGATCGCCACCGTGGATCGAGCGCTCTCGTCGGGCATGTCGCCTTCGATGCGCGCGGAGAGAAAGGGTCTCGCTAGTCGGAGGTCTTCCCGTCGCCGAGCGCGTCGATCGCATCGGCTGCGTCGCTGGCGTCGCTCGCGTCGGCGTCCGCCCCGCCATCATCTCTCCCGCAAGCGCCGCGGCGCGACCACGGCGTGGTCGAGACGCGGTCGTCGCAGATCGCGACGCGGGTCTTGCCGGTGCAGTCGCAGATCTCGCTGTAACAGCCGTCGGTCGTGAGGGAGTCGTCCAGGCACAGCGGCGTCGGGGTGGCGGAACCACAGCCCGCCGCCGCGTAGAACAGGGCATGGCCATCGCCGCACCCCGTCGGTGGGGGCATGTCGGAGGTGCTACAGCCGAACATGGCGACGCTCAGACCGGAGAACGCTGCGAGGACGCGAAGGCTCGACATGGCACACCTCTCGAGGGCGCCCCAAGTCGAGCACGGTGCGTGCCACGGCTCGATCTCGGCGCAGTGGTTCGCGCGCGTCCCTCCGCGTAGTCTCATCGCCATGCTGCGTACCTCGCTCTTCGCCTGCGCCGTGCTCGCCGTCGGTTGCTCCGACTCCACCGCCGCCGCCACCGACGGCGGCGTCGACGAGACCGGGGTCACCGACTCCGGAGGCGTGATCGACACCGGAACCCCGGTCGACGGCGGCGGAGGCGGCCCCAGCACGGTGGGTGGCTGCCCGGTCTTCCCCGCGAGCGACGCGTGGAACACGCCCATCCCGGCCTCGGCCTCGGTCGACGCGAACTGGACCACCAAGCTGTACGCCAACGCGACCAAGAAGAGCCTGCACCCCGACTTCGGCACCGCGTACGGCATCCCCTTCAACGTCGTGCCCGCGTCGCAGCCCAAGCTGCCGATCAGCTTCGACTACGCCGACGAGAGCGACCCGGGGCCGTACCCGTTCCCCGGAGCCAGCGCCAAGATCGAGGGCGGCACGCCGGCCGACTGCTCGGGCGACTGCCACGTGCTGACCGTGGTGCAGGGGAGCTGTCTCCTCTACGAGGCGTGGGACTGCCACTACAACGCGGGCTCCAGCAGCTGGCAGTGCGGCAGCGGCGCCAAGTTCGACCTCACCAAGAACAGCTACGGCCAGCGGCCGATCAAGTGGACGTCGGCCGACGCCGCGGGCCTCGCGATCCTGCCGGGGCTCGTGCGCTACTCCGAGGTGGCCGCCGGCGTCGTCAACCACGCCATCCGCTTCACCATGCACTGCACGCAGGACGGCTACGTACAGCCCGCGTCGCACCAGGCCGTGCCGCGCGGCGGCAGCGGGTGCCCCGCCGGCGTCGTCGGCGACGCGCTCCGCGCCGACTACCCGCCCATGGGTCTGCGGGTCCGCCTCAAGGCTTCGTACGACATCTCCGCGCTCCCCGCGCAGGCCAAGGTCGTCGCCCAGGCCATGAAGACCTACGGGATGATCCTCGCCGACAACGGCAGCGACTACTTCTTCCAGGGCGACCTCGATCCGGGCTGGAACGACGACCAGCTCAACGCCCTCAAGGCCATCCCCGGAAACGCCTTCGAGGCCATCACGCCCGGCGCGATCGGTCGCTGACGTGCGCGCGCTGGTGTTCGGAGCGGTGCTGGTCGCGGCGTGCAGCAAGACGACGGAGAAGCCGGCGCCGCCGGTCGAGACCAAGCCGAGCGCGACCCCGAGCGCCTCGGCACCTACGCCCGCGTACGTGGAGTGCGGCGCGCTCGAGTGTCGGGCCTACGACTCGCTTGCCGCCGCCTTCGAGTCGACGCTGGTCGACAAGCCCATCGTGGTCGCGGTGGGCGAGGCGCACGCCAAGAAGGGCTTCGAGTGGGTCGACACGGCCGCCAAGCGGTTCACCGCGGAGGTCGTGCCGAAGCTGCAGGGGCGCGCCTCCGACCTCTTGCTCGAGCTGATGGCGCCCGCCTTGGGGTGCGAGCAGGCCAAGAAGGGGACCAACGAGCAGCTCGGCAAGATCGGCAAGGACCAGGCGCCCTCGGCCCCCAACGAGTACGTCGTGCTCGGCAAGGCGGCCGAGAAGGTCGGCATCAAGGTGAGCCAGCTCCACCCCTCGTGCAAGGAGCTCGACGCCATCGCCAAGTCCAAGTCGCCGCCGCTCACCGTGTTGCAGACCATCACGTCACTCGTCTCCCACGACGCCGTCGTCGGCCTCGCCCAGAAGGGTCGCAAGGAGGACCAGCTGTTCGTGATCTACGGCGGCGCGTTCCACACCGAGCCGGCGCCACCCGAGGAGCGCGCGGAGTTCAGCTTCGCGGCGCCCGTCGCGAAGGCGGCCAAGGATCGCTACGCCTCCGTACACCTGTTCGTGCGCGAGTACGTCGATCAGACCTGGGACATCTGGCCGTGGTACCCGCAGTTCAAGGCGGACCAGCACGCCGACAAGTACGTGGTGCTGCACCCCAAGGCTCAGCACTGGGTCATCCTCACCGCGGCGGCGAAGAAGCCGTAGACGGTCCCACGGTCCGGGGTCGTGCTAACGACAAGAGACATGAGCGACACGCCCTACACCCCGCCGCGCGTGTGGACCTGGAACAAGGACAGCGGCCAGGCCTTCTCGAACATCAACCGGCCGATCGCCGGGCCCACGCACGACAAGGAACTCCCCGTCGGTCGCCACCCGCTCCAGCTCTACTCGCTCGCCACGCCGAACGGCGTGAAGGTGACCGTGATGCTCGAGGAGCTCCTGGCACTCGGGCACGCCGGCGCCGAATACGACGCCTGGATCGTCGACATCCTCTCGGGCGACCAGTTCGGCAGCGGGTTCGTCGAGGTCAACCCCAACTCGAAGATCCCCGCGCTGATGGACCGCAGCACCGACCCGCCCACGCGCGTCTTCGAGTCGGGCTCGATCCTCCTCTACCTCGCCGAGAAGTTCGGCGCCTTGATTCCGGGCGACGCACGCGCGCGCACCGAGTGCCTCTCGTGGTTGTTCTGGCAGATGGGCGCGGCGCCGATCCTCGGCGGCGGCTTCGGTCACTTCTTCAAGTACGCTCCGATCAAGGTGGAGTACGCGATCGACCGCTACACGATGGAGGCCAAGCGCCAGCTCGACGTGCTCGATCGGCGCCTCGAAGGCCACGCCTACCTCGCGGGCGACGCGTACTCCATCGCCGACATCGCGGCCTGGCCCTGGTACGGAGAGCTGGTCACCGGAGACATCTACGGGGCGCAGGAGTTCCTCGACGTCGGCACCTACGCGAACGTAGCGCGCTGGTCGCGCCAGATCACCGAGCGCCCGGCCGTGCAGCGCGGGCGCCGCGTGAACCGGCCGTGGGGCCCGCCGGAGACCCAGCTCCGCGAGCGTCACGACGCGAGCGACTTCGACCCGCCGCGCGGCTGACCGTGTCCCGCTGGGCCCTCGCGTTGCTCGTGGTCCTCGTCGGCTGTCGCCGGGACGGCATCCGCGGGGACGACGCTGGCCCGGTCGCGCCGGCGCCCAGGACCGACGCGGCCGAGCCTTCGGTCTCGCTCCTCGGCCGGTGGCGCGCCGAGACGACGGGCCGTCTGTTCGACGTGCGCGCCAAGGGGGACGCCTACACGTTCCACGTCGTGTCGGCGAAGGAGTGGGGCGGCGCCTACCAGCCCGAGGAGGTGCGCTTCGCGCTCCACGCGGAGGCCGGCGGATACCAGGTGACCGACCGCTACCGCCCGTTCTCGCAGTCGAAGCCCTACGCGGACGACGGCGCGCGAGTGGCCTGCACCAGCGAGTTCACCGCCGATCACGAGGGCAAGCCGCTTCGCGCCCGCCTGCTCGACAGCGACGCCCTCGAGGTCGACTTCGCGCACGTCCAGACGACGACGCTGTTCTCGGCCGGAGACGAGATCCAGGGCTGCAAGGGGCCGACCGTCGTGGGTCGCCTCAAGGCGGTGCTTCGTCGCCTGAAATGAACGGAGCTCGTAAGGTTTCCGCGGGAGCGCGGACTACCCCTCTGTGACCCTCGAGATGACCCACCCCGGCACCACGCCCGACGAGAAGAGCGGCGAGTCACTGGAGGCGCGCCTCGCCCGCCTCCTCGACGCACACGCGGCGCCGCTGTCCCGGCTCTTCGCGAGCTACGCACGCAGCCCGGCCGACCGCCAGGACCTCGCCCAGGACGTGGCCCTCGCGCTCTTCACCGCGCTCCCGCGGTTCCGCGGCGACTGCTCCGAGCGCACGTTCGTCTTCCGCGTCGCTCACAACCGCGCGCTCGCCTTCCTCGCCAAGCGGGGTCGACCGACCGAGGACGTGGACGACCACGAGGACCGGGTGGTCGCGACCTCGGGCAAGAACCCCGCGCTCGCCTACGAGCGCCGCCACCGCGAGGCGCGCCTGCTCGCCGCGGTGCGCGCGCTGCCGCTCTCTCACCGGCAGGTCGTGACCCTGCTGCTCGAGGGCCTCGATCACCAGGAGATCGCCGACGTCCTCGGCCTCACCGTCAACCACGTCGCCGTGCGCGCCCACCGCGCGCGCGCGGCCCTGCGCGTGCTCCTCGAGGAGCACGAAGGAACCCCATGACCCACGATCCCGATCCCGAGCTCGCCGGCTGGCGCGCCGAATGGCAGACCTTCGGCGACCCGGCCGCGCTCGACGCGCTCGCCGAGCGCTGCACGCGCGACGGCAACAAGCTGCGCCGCGGCCTGGTCTACGAGACCCTCGGCGCGGCCTTCTCCACCGTGGTGCTCACGGCGCTCGTGGTCCGAACGCGCGGCACGCCGGCCGTGGCCGCGATCGCCGTAGCCATCTCGATCTTCAACGGCGTCTGGCTCGCGCGCTTCTACGGCGAGCGCTGGGGGCTGCTCGCGGTCGAAGGGGCGTCGGTCGATCGGTACGTCGAGCTCACGCGGCGGCGGCTTCGCGCAGAGGACACGCTCGCTCGCTTCGCGTGGAGCGCCCACCTCGCGCTCTTCGGAGTGGTGGTCGTGGGCATCGCGTGGCTCGTGTTGAGCCACGCGCAGCAGTACCAGCGAGCGCCGCTGCGGGCCGCGGTCGGTCTCGGCGTCGCCGCGACGGTCCACGCGGTGCTGTTCGTCTGGCTGCGCCGCAAGCGCAAGAAGGCCGCCGCCGACCGCGAGCGCTTCGAGGGCCTCGTCGCCCGCACGACGCTGGAGTGAATCCGGCTTCAGCTCCCCGCGGCCGGTCCGTTCGGGGTCCTGCAACCCCAAGGAGGCTCGCCCATGATCGACCGCGCAACCGTTGGTGTCTTCGCTGCCGCTGCCGTCTTCGTCGCTCTCCGCGTCTCGGCCGCGAGCGGCGACCCCCACTCCGCCGCGAACGACGCGGGGCACGCGCTCTCGACCGACGCGGGCCACGCGCTCTCGACGGACGCCGGGCACGCGCTCTCGAACGACGCCGGGCACGCGCTCTCGACGGACGCCGGGCACGCGCTCTCGAACGACGCGGGCCACGTGGAGTCGACCGACGCGGGCCACGTCATCCCGTGACCGCGCTACGCAAGAAGTAAGGGATACCGCAACGAGGTTGGCAGCCCGAAAGGGCCCTCTTTCGCGGCCCTCCCGGGAAAAGCGGGATGGCCCGGATCCAGCACCAGGAGCGCCATGCGAAGCGCTTTCTTGTGGGTGTGGGTGCTCTCTGTCGGATGTTCGAGCTCGGAGTTCCAGGTCGCCCAGGGGACCTCGGACACGGGTTCGGCGACGAGCGACGGCGGCGTGACCGCCGATGGGAGCACCGACGCGGCGACGCCGCCGATCGACGGAGGGAACAGCGACGCGAGCCGGGACGAGACGAGCACGAGCCCCATCGACGCAGCCCCCGTCGACGCCGGCTGCGTGACCACGATCCCGGCCGCTGCCTGCGCCGCGCCGCCCCCTGGCGCGTACGAACAGCAGTTCGCGTTCGCGTCCTACACGGGCCTCACACCCCGCCTCGGCCGCGAGCAGGCGCACCTCATCAGCTACGTGACGTCGAAGGCCGGGCGGCACGAGAAGCTCATCGCCCAGCTCCGGCGCGTGACGGTGGATGCCGGCGGCGCCGTCGGGACCATCTCCGTCGAGGCCTTCCTCATGCCGTGCCCCGGAGTGTTGGTGCCGCTCGGTCGCGTGAGCAAGCTCCCGGTCAACGAGGCTGGCGACATGTACTCGTTCTACTTCCGCGACGGCGACGGCAACGCGCTGCCGGTGCTGCCGGCAGGGACCCGGCTCGCCTTCCAGATCACGCACGACTCGGCGCGCTACCAGCTCGAGCTCACCGGCAACCCGACGCCGACCGGCACACCACCGCAGGGCCTGCAGTGGTGGACGCGCAACCCGACCGGGGGCGGATTCAAGCTCGAGACCGCTCTGCCTTCAGCCAACCCCTGGCTGCGCGCCTGCGGCTGACGACGCTCGCGCCGCTGGCGCGAAGATCTCCTGCGGCGCCGACACACCCTTGAGCGCGTGGACCCCCCGGCTCTCCACGCGGCCGCGGTCGCAGAGCGCCGCGAACGCGGACGTCATCAGGATCGGGCTCGCGAGCGCGCGACACAGCGACTCGACGCGACACACCTCGTTGACCACCGCCCCGATCACCGTGAAATCGAGCCGGTTCGGCGCGCCGATGTTGCCGTACATCACCTCGCCCACGTGCAGCCCGATCCCGAGGTCCACGGTCGGCGTCGTGCCCGCGGCGTTCTGGGCCGCGACCCCGGCCACGGCCGCGTGGGCCGCGGCGAGCGCGCGCTCGCACGCCGCGCCGGCGCCATCGGCCTGCACCGGGAAGATCGCCAGCACGGCGTCGCCGATGAACTTGAGCACCTCGCCCCCGTGCGGCGCGATCGGCCCCGCCACGCTCTCGAAGAACCGGTCGAGGATCGTGACCACCTCCGCGGCCGGCAGCCGGTCGGCGAGCGTGGTGAACCCCCGCATGTCGCAGAACCACACCGCGGCGTGGATCGGCTGTCCGGTGCCGCGCAGGAAGGCGCCCTCGAGCACCCGCGAAGCCGCGTTGTGGCCCAGGTAGACCTGCAGGAGGCTCGAGAGCGCGTAGCCCGTCGACTCCAGCTCCACGCGCACGCTCAGCACCGGTAGGAGCGCCTCGAAGAGCGCGAGGTGATCGTCCGAGAACCCCTCGGGCGCGTCGGTCGCGAACGAGAAGTACGTGCGCTCGCCGGTGCCGAAGATCAGCGGGTGCACCACGTAGTCGGTCAACCCGTCCGCCGCGAGCTCGCGCGCGATGGCGTACGAGAGGTCGGCGTCGGGGCCCGTCAGCCGACAGCGGATCCGGGGTGCTCCCGCGCGCACCTCGGCGACTGGGCTCTCGAGGAACGTGGGCGTCGAGAGCAGCTCGCGCTTGCCGTCGCGCACCTCGGTCCCGCGCTCGGCGTGCCACATGACCGCCAGCACGAACAGCTCGGGGTGCTTGGTCGTCACGCTCGTGCGCATGCGTCGGACCGGGACGCCCACCTCCTGCAGTCGCGCCGCGAGGCTCGTCAGCGTCTCACCGAGCCCGCGGCTGCGCGTCGCGGCGTCCAGCAGGTGGCTCGTGATCGAGACGGCAGCGCTCGCGACCGACGCAGGGGGCATGGGGGGAGTCTACTCAGAAACGCACGCTCAGCGACCCGGGCCCCACCGCGACGGTCGGCTCACTCCCCCCACGCCGCACGAACCCGAAGATCGACACCCCGGTCGCCACGAGCGCGAGGCCGAGCGACACGTCCGCGATCAGCGCCTTGCGCCGCGCGCGGTCCACGTCGTCCGGTGGGCACCGGGTGCCGCACGTGTCCTGCATGGCGTGCACGTCGCTCCTCGCCGAGAGCCCGAACCCGACGAACCCGCCGAGCGCCAGCACCGCGACCCCGCCGGCGATCCACCCGAGCACCGGCGTCGTGCGCACCGGCGTGATGCGCGGCGCTTCGCTCGGGACCAGCGGCAGCGTGGCCTCCACCACGCGGCTCTTCTCGCCCTCCTTCACCAGCACCTCGAGCCGCGCCTCGACGCGCCCCTTGCTGCGGAACACCAGCACGTGCGGCCCCGGGTCGACGCGCACGGCCTTGCCGTCCAGCTTGCCGGCGAACGGAGCGCCGTCGAGCGTGACCTGCACGTCGACCAGATCGTTCCCACCCGGCTCGCGCGCAGCGAGCACGATCGTGGGCTGCGTGGCCTCGAGCGCCTCGAGGAACTGCGCGCAGTCCTTCCGCACGACGCCCGGGCACGCGTCGACGAAACACGCGAGGAACTCCTTGCGGGCCTCGGCGAGCTTGCCCTGCAGCTTCAACAGCTGCCCCTTCTCGCTGGCCTGCGCGCACGCCTCCGCGTCGCCCGCCCGCGCGGGGCTGGACAGGGCGAGCACGAACAGCGCAGCGGCGAGGCGTTTCACGGACTGTCGGGAGCATACCTGCGCCGGATGCCCGGCATCAGGTACTCGTCCATCGCGCGATCGAAGTCGTAGGCCGGCTTCCAGTCCCAGTCCTTGCGGGCGCGCGTGTCGTCCACGTCCTCGGGCCAGCTGTCGACGATGCGTGCGCGCACGGGGTCGGGCTCGTAGGTGATGTCCGCCGCGGGGAAGAGCTTCTTGACCCGCGCGGCGATGTCACCGGCCGAGACGCTGAACGCGCCGACGTTGTAGACCGTGTCGGTGAGGCGCTCGCGGTCGGCCTCGAGCAAGAGGAGCATCGACTCGACCGCGTCGGGCATCGCCATGAACGGGATCTTGGCCTCGGGCCCCACGAAGCACTTGTAGGGCTTGCCCTGCGCGGCGGCGTGCAGCATCTCGGGGCCGAAGTCGCTCGTGCCGCCCGTCGGTACCGTCTCGGCCGAGATGAGGCCGGGGAACCGGATGGCGCGGAAGTCGAGCCGGCTCGCGCTCGCGAGCGCGCCCATCTGCCGGAAGTGGCGGGTGAAGTACCGGCCGAGGTGCTCGCAGTAGAGCTTGTTGCACCCGTACATCGTGATGGGGACGTTCCACTCCTCCTCGCCCACGCGCCCGGCCTTCGCCTTGGCGGCCACGTCGGGCAGCCCGTAGATCGCGATCGAGCTCGGGAACACGAACCGCACCGCGCGGCCGAGCCGCTGCGACTGGTTGTTGGCCACGCGCAAGAGGTGGAGGGTGCCCTCGACGTTCACCTGGTGGGCGAGCTCCGGGTCGCGCTCACCACGCGTGGAGAGCAGCGCCGCGAGGTGGAACACGACCTCGATCTCGTGGTGCGCCGCCACCTGGTCGAGCAGGTAGCGGTCCATGATGTTGCCGGCGTAGGTCTCGCGGCAGAGCGCGCGGTAGCGCTCGGGCAGCGGGGTGAGGTCCACGGTGACGGCGTCGTAACGCCCGTCCGCGTGGAGGCGCTCGAGGAGCGACCTGCCGATTTCGCCATTTGCACCGGTGATCAGGACCACGGGCTTCGACATGGCCCCCCGGTTACTAGAGTCCGCGCCGCGATGCACACCCCTCGCGCTTGACGCGGCGAGCCATGGCAAGCCCGCCGCGCGCGGGGCTAGGCTCCCGCCCCATGTTCGACGACGCCCGCGCCCACTACCAGAAGACCCTCGGCGAGATCCGCGAAGCCGGCCTCTACAAGGAGGAGCGGGTCATCTCGACCCCCCAGGCCGCCGAGATCGGCGTCGGCGGCAAGAAGGTCCTCAACTTCTGCGCCAACAACTACCTCGGCCTCTCCTCGCACCCGAAGGTCATCGCCGGCGCACACGCGGCGATCGAGAGCCACGGGTTCGGCATGAGCTCGGTGCGCTTCATCTGCGGCACCCAGGACCTGCACAAGAACCTCGAGCGCAAGGTCAGCGAGTTCTTCGGCACCGAGGACACCATCCTCTACTCGTCGTGCTTCGACGCCAACGGCGGCCTCTTCGAGACCCTCCTCGGCGAGGAGGACGCCATCATCAGCGACGCCCTCAACCACGCGTCGATCATCGACGGCATCCGCCTCTGCAAGGCCGAGCGCCACCGCTACCCGAACGGCGACCTCGCGGCGCTCGAGCAGGCCCTCGTCGCGACGCAGGGCAAGCGCCTGCGCATGATCGCGACCGACGGCGTGTTCTCGATGGACGGCTACCTCGCCAAGCTCGACCAGATCTGCGACCTCGCCGACAAGTACCGCGCGATGGTCATGGTCGACGACTCGCACGCGAGCGGCTTCATCGGCAAGACCGGCCGCGGCACCCCCGAGCACTTCGGCGTGCAGGAGCGCGTCGACGTGATGACCTCCACGCTCGGCAAGGCGCTCGGCGGCGCGGCGGGCGGCTTCACCACGGGCAAGAAGGAGATCGTCGACCTCCTACGCCAGCGTAGCCGGCCCTACCTGTTCTCTAACTCCATCCCCCCCGCGATCGCCGGGGCGAGCGTCGCCATCCTCGACCTGCTCTCGAGCACGACGGAGCTGCGCGACCGCCTCATGGAGAACGCGCGCCGGTTCCGCGACGGCATGACCGCCGCCGGGTTCTCGGTGAAGGCCGGCGAGACCCCGATCGTCCCGGTCATGTTGGGCGACGCGCGCCTCGCGACCCAGCTCGCCGCCGCGATGCTCGAGGAGGGCATCTACGTCATCGGCTTCTCGTTCCCCGTGGTCCCCAAGGGCGAGGCGCGCATCCGCGTGCAGCTCTCGGCCGCCCACGAGCCCGCCCACGTCGACGCCGCGGTCGCGGCCTTCGTCAAGACCGGCAAGAAGCTCGGCATCGTCAAGTGACCCCCCTTCAGTGGTAGGTCACGCCGAGCAACAACGTCGGGGCCAGGAGCGACAGGGTCGACGTCGCCTTCGAGTCCGAGCCCTCGACCGACTGCCGGTAGTAGGTGAGCCGGAGCAGCGGCCCGAGGCTCCACTGCTCGCCGATGAACACCTCGTAGCCGACCCCGAGCATGCCCGCGAAGCCGAGGCCGATCCCCGACTCGCGCCCGTCCTTGCCCGTGAGGTAGCCCCCCGAGAAGAGGAGTCCCGCCTGGACGTGCAGCCCGCGGCGTGCGTCGAGGTAGTAGTCCGCGAAGGGCCCGACGGCCGAGATGTGGTGCGCGCCCGCGGTCGAGTCGAGCCCGTTCACCGCGTACCGGGGCGAGGGCACGATCATCGAGAACTGGCCGAGCCCGACCACGAGCCCACGGGTCACCGTGGTGCCGACCGCGAGCTCGGTCGCGACCTCGACGCCGCTCACGTCCGCGCTGAGCGCGTCGGCCTTGTTGGAACCGAAGGCGAAGCCGGGGCCGACGCCGAATCGCAGGTAGAAGCCGTCGTGCTCGTGTACCCCCGGCGGGTCGTCGGCGTGAGCGACGGACGGGAGGGCGAGCAGCGCGGCGAGGGTGAGCGGAGCGACGAGACGCATGGGTGGATCCTCAGGAGGGTTTCGAGGAAGACGACCCAGCCTCGCAAAAGGATGCGCTCCTCGCCTCTCGCCGCAGCGAGCTACCGCCCGCCGACCCGCGCCGGCCTCTTCGGCAGGTGGCGCAGGCCCATCCACGCGAGCGCCGAGATGTGGCCGGCCACGTCCTCGACCGACGGCTTGCGCTCGTTCGTCCACCACTGCCCTACGAAGGTGACCATCCCGATCAGGGCGTGCGCGTAGATGGGCGCGGCGCGCGGGTCGTACCCCGCCGACTTGAACGAGCTCGCGAACAGCTCGCCCACCCGCTCGGCGATCTCGTTGAGCAGCGAGGTCATCCCGGCGCGACGCGAGGAGGGGGCGTCGTGGCTGAGCACGGCGAACCCGTCCGGCTGGTCCTTCACGTACGAGAGGAATGCGTGCGCGGCGCGCTCGAGGCGTTCGCGCGGCGTGCCGGTCGCGATCGACTCCGAGATCCGCCGCACCACGTAGTCCATCTCGCGGTCGACCACGACGGCGTAGAGCCCCTCCTTGCCGCCGAAGTGCTCGTAGATCACCGGCTTGCTGACCTTGGCGCGGTCGGCGATCTCCTCCACCGACGCGGCCTCGTATCCCTTCCGGGCGAACACGGCGCGGCCGACGTCGATGAGCTGCGCGCGACGGGCAGAGGCAGAGAGGCGGCTGCGACCGAGCATGGGAGACATTCTAGTACGCAGCCGTAGGTTACGGTGTCGTTGCGTCACGGTTCGAGTCCACCAGATTGAGGCCACAACTAGCCTGTGTCGGGCCGGGCCTTGACAATGACCCGCCGCGTCGTAAGTTACGGCATCGTAGGTTGCTGACTCGGTGGTCGGCCCCGAAGGAGGACCCATGTCCGTCGTCTCGCCGCCCCTCGCGGGCGGAGGCCTCGTCGCGTTCGCTCGTGACCTCGCACAGAGGGTGGTGGCCGAGCCCCTCGAGTTCTGGCTCCACGAGGTCGCCCCGACCTTCTCGCTCTCCGAGACCCTCGCCGAGGTGGTGGCCGTGGTCGACGAGACCCCCGACATCCGCACCCTCGTCCTCGCCCCCAACGGGCGCTTCCGCGGCCACCGCGCCGGCCAGTGGGTGCCGGTCGACGTGGAGATCGACGGCGTGCGCGCCCGGCGCTGCTACTCGATCTCCTCGGCGCCCGGCGGCGCGCGCCTCTCCATCACGGTCAAGCGCGTGCCGCGCGGTCGCGTCTCGGGCTTCTTGCACGAGAACGCCGGCGTCGGCGCGATCCTCCGCCTCGGCGAGGCCCAGGGCGAGTACGTGCTGCCCGCGCGCGTGCCGGCCCGGCTGCTCCTCGTCAGCGGCGGCAGCGGGGCGACGCCGAACATGTCCATCCTGCGCGACCTCGTCGCCCGCGGCGCCGTCGCCGACGTCGTCTACCTCCACTACGCGCGCACCCTCGCGGACGTCCCCTTCGCCAAGGAGCTCCAGGGGCTTGCCGCCGTGTACCCGTCGCTGCAGGTGGTGCTCCAGCTCGACGACGGCCCGCCGCGCGACCTCACCGAGCTCGTCCCCGACTTCGCCGATCGCGAGGCCTTCCTGTGCGGGCCCACCGGCCTCATGGACCTGCTGCGGCGCCGCTGGGCCGAGGCCGGGGCCATCGACCGCCTGCACGAGGAGCGCTTCGTCGCTCCGACCTACGCTCGCGTAGACAGCGGCAAGACCGCCCGCATCACGCTGTCTCGCGCCCGCCGCACCGTCGCCGTCACGGGCGCCGAGTCCCTGCTCGAGGGGCTCGAGCGGGCGGGCGAGCGACCCGATCACGGCTGCCGCATCGGCATCTGCCACACCTGCCGTTGCCGCAAGCGGAGCGGGGTCGTCCAGGACCTCGTGACTGGCGCGATCTCCGACGCGCCCGACGAGGAGATCCGCCTCTGCACGTCCCTCGCCCGCTCCGACCTCGACCTCGCCCTCTAGGAGGCCCCATGATGACCCTCACCCTCGACACTCCGCCCACCACCGCCGAAGATCGCGCCGAGGCCCTCGGTCGCGAGCTCGATGCCCTGCGCGCCCGGACGCTCGAAGGCCTCGGCGCGCGCGACGTCGCCCACATCCGCGGCGTGATCCGCGCGATGCGCTCGTTCGAGGCCATCGGGCGCGGACTGCTCCACTTCGGGGTCGATCCGGTGACCTTCGTGGTCGGGAGCGCCTCGCTCGGCGTGGCCAAGATCCTCGAGAACATGGAGATCGGTCACAACGTGATGCACGGCCAGTACGACTGGACGCGCGACCCGAAGCTCGACGGCAAGGCCTACGACTGGGACACCTCGTGCGCCGCAGAGCACTGGCGGCACTCCCACAACTACGAGCACCACACGTTCACCAACATCGTCGGCAAGGACCGCGACGTCGGCTACGGGCTCCTCCGCGTGACCGAGGAGCAGCCCTGGCACCCGGCTCACCTCCTGCAGCCGATCGCGGCGCTCGGTCTCGCGCTCGGCTTCGAGTGGGGCGTCGCCCTCCACGATCTGCGCATCGACGAGACCGTCGCCGGCAAGCAGTCGTTCGCCGAGCTCCGCGCGCGGTCGCGGCCGTTCCTCCGCAAGGCCGCGCAGCAGCTGTTCAAGGACTACGTGTTCTTCCCGGCGCTTTCCCTGTGGAACGCGCCGCGCGTCGCGCTCGGGAACCTCCTCGCCAACGGCATCCGCAACCTCTGGACGTTCGCCATCATCTTCTGCGGTCACTTCCCCGAGGGGACCCGGATGGTCCGCGAGGAGGACGCGCGCGAGGAGACGCGCGGGCAGTGGTACGTGCGACAGCTCGAGGGCTCGGCCAACCTGGAGGGAGGCCGCTGGTTCCACGTGATGAGCGGCCACCTGAGCCACCAGATCGAGCACCACCTGTTCCCGGATCTGCCCGCCTCGCGGTACCCGGAGCTGGCCCCCGAGGTGCGCGCGCTCGCCGACAAGTACGGCTACCGGTACAACACCGGCGGCTTCTTCCGGCAGATGGGGAGCGTGATCGCGAAGATCTTCCGCTTCGCGCTGCCGAACCGCGCGCCGCGTGTCGCGCCGTCCCCCGCGCCGTAGCGGTCAGGGCGGTGAGGTGACGGCGTCCTTGCACGCCGCCGTGTCGATCGCGCCCGACAGCCAGCTCACGAGGCAACGATCGGCGTTGCTCCCGACGGGATTCATGGCCCCACCCTTGTGGGCCTCGGTGCCCCGGGCCTTGCGCACGAGGGTGAGGGAGTCCGCCTTCTGGGTGCCCTTCACCACCGCGTCCATCTTGAGCGGCTCGAGCGCGACGAGGGAGCGAAACGTCATGTCGTATTCGTCGACGGTCGTCTCACCCTCGCCCGGTCGTGCCGCTGGATCCAGGCGCAGGCCGCGCTGCCAGTACATCCGGAAGTTGCGACCGATCTGGCCGTGGCAGTCCAGCGTGGCGCACGAAGGGGCGATCGCGTCCGCGACCAGCGGGAACTGGGCACGGTCCGGCGTGGCGATGGTGACGCTGCCCTGATCCACGCTGCTGCAGCCGAGGGCGCTCATCCCTGCGCTGAGGAGGAGTCGCGCGACCGGGTTCACTTGCAGCCCCCCGGCAGATCGGACGGGACCGGCGTGACGTCGTCGAAGAGGAAGATCGGACCGGCCGAGGTGGGCGAAGGGACCTTGCCGTGGCAGGCTCCACAGCTCGCCTCTCGGTGGATCTTGCTCTCCATGATCTGTGTCTGTTCTTTGTAGGTGACCGTCGTGGTCAATGGAAATACTGGGCGCCAGGTCTGGGGTCGGACGAAGAAATTTCCAGCGCAGTTGGTCTCTGCCACGAACGTGGCTCCCGTCGCGTCTTTCATGGCGACGCGCGCCCCCTGGACGGGCACCTTGCCCTCGCGGGTCGCGTAGACCGTTCCAGCCACCGCGAACTCCTGCTCCTCCGAGCCATCGTGGCAATACGTGCAGGGCTGCCCGGGTCGGTGGGTGGGCCCGGACCGGGTCCCCTTGACCTCTGGTCCGAGGGCCTCGCGGCGATCCGACGCGACGGGATCACTACAGGCAACAAGGACCATTGAAAGTGCTATGGTGCACACGATCCCGATGCGCCTGCTCGCCATTGCCATCTGCTCCATCAGTCTCTTCTCCACCGTGGCATGCGGTCCTGCGAACGACAACGACGCAGAGTTCTGGAATCCATCCGCAGGTGACCCCACCATCGCGAGCGACGACGCGGGCGATCCGGTGCTCGACGACTCCGGCACGCCGATCGACACCGGCGTGAAGCCGAGCGACGGCGGGACGGTGGCTCCCGGCAAGTGCCTACACGCCGACTTCACGACCAAGACCTATTTCGGGCGTTACGCGCCGAGCCACGTGCTCGCCGTGTGGGTGACCGACGCGAGGGGAGCCTTCGTCAAGACGGTGGGCGAGTGGGGCAAGAGCCGCAGCTCCAACCTCGCCGTGTGGCGCTCGGTGTCCAAGGCCAGCACGGTCGATGCCGTCACCGGTGCCACGCTCAAGTCGCACGGTCCGGTCAGCGTCGACTGGAACTGCGCGAACCTCTCGGGTGGCCGCGTGCCGAACGGCGACTACGTGTTGCACGTCGAGTTCGCCGAGAGCAACGCCAAGAGCGTCAGCGCCGCGGGTCCCCAGCTCGCCGTCCCGTTCAAGGTAGGCGCGGCCGGCACGTTCACCGCTCCCGATGCCGCCAACTACGTCTCCACCAAGGTCGTGATCACGCCATGAAGCAGCGCTCCCTCTCATCGATCGCCCTCCTCGCGTGCGCCGTGCTCGGAGCGCTGTCCGCCGGCTGCACGTCGGTCAAGGCCTACCAGCGCGGCAAGCTCGCGCACCCCACCATGGCGCTCGACGAGCCGACCGGCGTGGCCGAGGCGCACGTGTACGGCGTGCACGAGGGCGCGACCGGCGGCGCCGGCGGCGTCGGCGGCGGCTGCGGCTGCAACTGAGCGAGTCACAGCTTCACCACGAAGGCGGCGGAGGGGCTCACGGCCACTCCGCTGGTCGGGAACGAGACCGAGAGTGGTAGCTCGAAGCGGAGCGCCGTGGCCTCGCCGAGCCGGAAGGTGACGCCGAGCCCTACGGCGACGTAGCCGAGGCCCAGGCGCTTGTACGCATCGAGGCTCTGCTTGTCCGGGTTGTCGAGCTGGTACACCGAGGGAGGCACGCTGCGGTCCTCGTTGACCTTCACCGTCGCGCGGGCGTCGAGCTGACGCAGGCCGAAGACGCCCAGCAGCTCGATCCGCAGCGTCGAGCTCCGGGAGAGCGCGACGCGGGCGCGCAACGCGGCGTCGACGGGGATCACGTGCTCCGCCCCGTCGGAGACCGGGCCGACGCCGCGGAACGCCCACCCGAGCCGCGCGCCGAGGGCGAAGCCACCGAGCCAGAAGTCCGTCGTGGCGACGAGCCGGGTCGTGCCGAGGGCCACCTGACTCGGGAGGCGAGAGCCCGTCGGTGTGCCGTGATACTGGTCGCCGCGGGCCCGGAAGCACGACCACCCCTGGTCGAGCTGACCGGCCTTCGAACAGGGGCTGTCAGCGCCGACCAGGGCGAGATCCTGCTCCAGGGCCAAGGCGAGCTCGGGGGTCATTCGAGCACCCTCTCGACGCCGAGCGTGCAGAGGATGGCCGACCGCCCCTGGATGAAGAGGGCGTCGAGGAACTGCGTGTACATGCCGTCCACCTGCGCGGAGACCGTGAAGCCGGCGAGGTCGACCTGCGCTCCTCCACCGAGGACCACGGTGCGGAGCGGTCCGAGCTCGCGGTCGCCCGCGTAGTACTTCGGGAAGCTGCCGTCCGCGCCGAGCGTGTACGCGCGCTGCCAGAAGCTGACCCCTCTCTGGATGTTGAGGCGCAGGTGGGGGAACACCCGCCAACGACGATCGAGGTCGACCGGCAACCGCAGGTCGGTGGTGGTCGACACGAGGCCCCAGCTGTCGACGTAGAGGCGCTGCAGGAGGCGGAGGGTGGTCGACTCCCAGCGGTGGAGGATGCGCGCCGAGAGCGCGAGGCGGTTGCGGCTCTCGGGAAGGCGCTCGAGCGCCCGCTCGGGGAGTCGGACGGCGTTGACCCGGTCGACCGAGGCCCCGACCGGAGCGTCGTTCGACGAGGCGAAGAACGGGATGTACCGATACGGCTTCGACGTGTTGCCACGCTCGATCATCACGTCGGCCATGAACGAGAGCACGGTCGAGGCGTCGACGGTGAAGGTGACGCCGGGCGAGAGCGTGTGCTTGTCGACGACGCGCGAGAACACGTTGAACGGGGTGCCCGAGCGGCCGTCGGTGTCCTCTGCGAACGAGTAGCCGAGGGTGGCGGTGTGCGCGTGCGCTTCGCCGAAGTCGAGGACGACGCTGCCGCCGACGCCGAGCGAGCGGTGGTCGGGCTCGATCGACACGTAGCCGTTGCCAGCGAAGCCGAAGCCGTGCGGCTTGTACTTCAAGTCGAGCGCGCCGGCGTGGCGGACCTCGCTCCAGCGCTTGCTCGCGGTCGAGACGATGTCGACCGAGGCCGCGCTGACGGCGTCGACCAGGTAGCTGCCGCCGAGACGGAAGCCCTTGATCGGGTTCTCGACGGCGCCCGCGATCGAGGGCGTGAGGACCGCGACGTGGTCGCTGTCGGAGTACCCGGCGGTCTCGAGCCGGACACGCGACGTCCACTCGGCGTCGGCCGTGGTCAGCGAGCAAGAGACGAGCGCGGCGGCAGCCAGCGCGAGGAGACGAGGAAACACGGGATGCAGGCTCGTACCCCCAACCACTCGACCGCAGGCATGAAAGTGAAATTCAGCGCGCGATTCCAGACGTTCGCCGTGGCTCACTCTGAGTCATCGCTTCACGACTCGACGATGCGTCCAGCCGCGAGGGTGCAACGGATCGCCCCGAGGGCGGACGCGAAGTCGTCGTCGTGGCTGGCGAGGAGAATGGCCCCACCCGCGCGACGGTGCCGATCGAGCCAGGCGATGACGTCGGCGACACCCGCGGCGTCGAGTCCGACCGTCGGCTCGTCGAGCAAGAGGAGCGAGGGGTGTCCGAGGCTGGCCAGCGCGAGCAGCAAGCGGCGTCGCTGTCCGAGGGACAGCGACGAGAGGCGGGCGTCGACGGTGGCCTCCAGCCCGAACCTCGTCATCGTCGCGTCGACGTCCTCCGCGCCGTCGACGCCGCGGAGGGCGCACGCGAGATCGACCCACTCGTGGACGAACAGCGACTCGGGGAGCGTGGCCGCGGCCGGCGCGTAGCCGATCGACCGCCGCGCGCGCGGATCGGTGTTGGGTCGACCGTCCACGCGCACGGAGCCTGCGTCCGCGTCGAGCACCCCGGCCACGATCTCGAAGAGCGTGCTCTTGCCTGCGCCGTTCGCGCCGCGCACCACGGCGACCTCCCCCGCGCCCACGTCGAGGCACACTCCGGCGAGGACGACGTCGGCGCCGAAGCGGCGGTGGACGTCAGCGATGTTCAGCACGGCGGACCTCCGGCAGGGGTAGCGCGAGACCGAGCGCGGCGAGCGCGAAGGAGAGCCACGCGAGGCCTGCGCGCGCGAGGATCGTGCACCCGACGACGAGCGGCAGGACCGAGAGGACGAGCGCGAGCGGCGCGTCCTTGCGCCGCGCGACCAGCCAGCCCTCCAGGAGGAGCAGGGCCACGACCAGCGCGACACCGACGAAGAGAGGCTCGTGGTGGGTGCCGGCGAGCGCGTGGCCGCCCGCGGCGAACGCGACCGAGGGCGTGGACAGCACGAGCGTCGCCGTCAGGATCGCGAGGCGCTGGGAGCGGCCGCCCCCACGGGTGAGGGGTTGCACCGAGCGCAGGAGTCGCCCGATCGACGAAACGAGCGGCGTGGCGCCCAGCGCGGCCACCAGCGCCGCGAGCGACACGACCCGCTCCGCGCGCGCGTCGCCGTCGGCGGCGCGTACCAGCGACAGCCCGAGGAGCGGCGCCGCGAGCGCGAACAGGACCCGCGGGCTCGCGCGCACGATCGTCGTCGTCGCGGCCACCACGAGCGCGAGGGGCCAGGGCAGGGGTCGGCGCGAGAGACCCCGCCGTCGTGTCCTCCGGAGCATCACCGGCGCGTCGCGGTACGCGGTGCGGATCGTCAGGCTGTAGAGGACGACGGCGAGAGGGACCGACGCGGCTGGGAGCAAGGACGCACCGATCGCCACGGCGACTTGCCACGGCGGACCCGCCACGCAGGCGATCGCGGTGGCGAGCCACACGACCACGGCGGCGCCGGGCGCACGTCCGATGGCGAGGACGACCGGCAGCGGCGCGGTGGCGAGGAATACGGCGGACGAGACGAGCCAGAGCTGCCCGTGGCGGGGGATCGTCGAGGCGCGCAGGTACGTCGCCCCGGCGGGCAACAAGAGGGCCCGCACCCCGGCGCGGAGGACGAGGGTCGAGGCCGCGACGAAGGCGAGGCGGGCCCACGACCAGGCCGGCAGCATGCGCGCCACGTCCCGCGGATCGAGGCCGTTCGGTCCGAACGCGACGACGCAGAGCAGGCCCCACACGAGCAGCGCCGGCCCTGGGCCCCGCACGAAGGCGTGGCCGAGGACGAGCAGGAACGCGCGCACGGCGAGGCCACGAGCCACGGCGCGAGAACCCGCGCCGAACGCGGGTTGTTCCGGCCTACTTGCCGAGGCAGTGCCGCTTGTAGATCCGTCGGCCCAGCTCGTCGTAGGTGTAGGGTGGGGTGCAGTCGGACGGCGGATCGACCGGCTTCGGCGCCACGCTGGGCGGGGGTTTCGACGGGGCGATCTTGTGCGTCGGCGCGATCAGCGAGGGCACGCTGACGACCGGCAGCACCACGGTCGATGGCTCCGTGGCCGTCGGGGCAGCGCTCACGGAAGGCGCGGTGGAAGCCTCGGGTGACGCCGTCGAGGTCGGAGGCGACGCCGCGGCCACGGCGCTCACGGGCTTCTTCGCCGCGGGGCGCGCGAGCACGAACGCGAGGCTCGCCGTGACGAAGGCGAGGAGCACGAGCCCGACCACCCGCCGCCGTCCGCGCTTCGGCACGGGCTGGGACACCGAGATGCTCGACGGGTCTTCGCGTCGAGACGAGATGGGGGGAGGCGCTTCGCCACTCGACGGGTGCCCTTCCACGATCGCGAGGGCGGTCCTCCGGGTCTCGAGCAGGTCCCAGGCGAGGCGCTCCACCCACTCGGCGACCTCCATCGCGGGCGCGGCGGGCACGCAGCGCTCGATGGCCATCGCCATCTCGCGCGTCGTGCGGAACCTCCGGCTCGGCTCGGTGGACAGTGCACGCAGGATCGCCTCGTCGAGCGCCTCGGGGATGGCTGGGTCCCACCGGCTCGGCGGATCGACCCAGCCCACCAGGATCTGCTCGACCAGCGCGCCGTCGTGGTCGCCCGTGAAGAGGCGCTTGCCCGTGAACAGCTCCCAGGTCACGACCCCGGCCGCGTAGAGATCAGTGAGCCGGGTGACGTCCTCGCCGCGGATCTGCTCGGGCGCGGCGTAGGCCAGCTTGCCCTTCATGGTGCTCGGCGCCGTCGTCGACTGGAGCCGACCGGCCGCCTTGGCCACGCCGAAGTCGAGCACCCGCGTCGCGCCATCGGCGCCGACGATGACGTTCTGCGGCGAGACGTCGCGGTGCACGAGCCCGAGCGGCTGGCCCTTCTCGTCGACGGCCTCGTGCGCCGCGTGCAGACCCTGGAGGAGGCCGCTCGCGATCGCCGAGGCGATGCGCACGGGGATCGGCCGGCCTGCCTGGCGCGTCGCCTGGAGGAGGTAGGAGAGCGGCGCCCCGTGGACGTACTCCATCACCACGAACAGCTCGTCGCCCTCGACGACGACGTCGAGCGTCGGCACGACGTTGGGGTGGCGCACCCGGCTCGCGAGCCGCGCCTCGTCGATGAACATCCGCCGGAAGTCGTCCTCCCGCGCGTAGTGCGGGTGCAGGCGCTTGATGGCGACGGCGCGCGCGAACCCGGCCTCGCCGCGCAGGTGGCCGAGGTGCACGGTGCCCATGCCGCCGGAGGCGATCTCCGCGGACAGGAGGTAGCGACCGACCTGCTTCTCCATCACTTCTGGTGTCGGGCTCGGATCATCTGGAAGTAGCGGCGCGCGATGCCCGAGGCGGCCGCGGCGCGCCCGACGTTGCCGCCGTAGCGCTCGAGCACGCGCTCGATGTAGCGACGCTCGAGCTCGGCGACGACCTCCTCGCGGGCCCGGGGCAGGGGCAGGTCGCGCGCGAGCACGGCCTCGATCGGGTCCTGGCCGCTGGCCGGTGCGCTCTCCGCGGGGCGACGGCTCGAGGGCGCGAGGCCCGCGAGCGTGGTCTCGCCGACAGCGAGGTAGCGCGCGACGGCGTTGGAGAGCTCGCGCACGTTGCCCGGCCACTCGTGGGCCTCGAAGCGCGCGAGCAGCTCCTCGGGGATCGCGCCCTCGCCGCCGAGCTGGCGGTAGAAGTGCCGCGCGAGGGCGCCGATGTCGCCGTCCCGCTTGCGGAGCGGCGGCAGCTCGATGCGCGCGACCGCGAGCCGGAAGAACAGGTCGTCGCGGAACCGACCGACCTGGATCTCGTGGTCGAGATCGCGCCGGGTCGCGGCGACGACGCGCACGTCGACCTTGGTCCACCGCTCGCTGCCCACGCGTTGCACCTCGGCGCGCTCGATGGCGCGCAGGAGCTTGGGCTGGAGGGTGAGGTCGAGGTCGCCGATCTCGTCGATGAACAGCGTGCCCTGGTGGGCGAGCTCGAACACGCCCTTGCGCGCGTTGATCGCGCCGGTGAAGGCGCCGCGCTCGTGGCCGAACAGCATCGACTCGGCGAGGTTGGGCGGGACCGTCGTGCAGTCGAACACCACGAACGGGCCGCTCGCCCGGGGGCCGGCGTCGTGGAGCGCCTCGGCGAGCAGCTCCTTGCCGGTGCCGGTCTCGCCCTCGATGACGACGGGGACGTGGCTCTGCGCGATGCGCTCGCAGAGGGGATAGAGGCGGCGCATCTCGGGGCTCGCGCCGACGACGCGCCCGAACCGCAGCGACGCGGTCAGCGGCGTGGACTCGGCCTGGGCGCGCTCGACGATCAGGCTCGTGTCGCCGATGCGGACGCGCTCGTTGCCAGCCAGGAAGGCCTCGATGACCTCGACGTCGTTGACCCGGGTGCCGTTGGTGGAACCCAGATCGGTCATGCGGAGCCGCCCGTGTTCGAGCGTGAAGGCGAGGTGCCGACGCGAGACGTGCGGGTCGCGGAGCCGCAGCCCGCACGCGGGGCTCTGCCCGACGAGCAGGCGCCCCGGGCCGTCGAGCCGCGCGCGCTGGCCGAGGTCGGGCCCGTCCACGACGAGGAGGTCGAACACGGCGAGCCGTGGGCCGCCCTGGGGCGCGACCGAACGGAGGATCGTCCGCGTCTCGTCCGACACCTGGGCAATGTACCACCGTCGGGGGGCCGCGCCGGCCTCTCGAGGAGGTGGCGTCGCGCCGCGGGCCCATCTGCTAGGCTCCGCGAGGTGAAGCTCCTCGCGTCCGTCGCGATCCTCGGCGTGCTCACCGCCGCCGCCCTCCCGGCGAGCGCCTACTGCCGCACCAGCATCGACGACAAGTTCGTCCAGAGCGCGGCCAAGCCGTGCGACGACAAGCTCAAGGTGTCCTGGGCCACCCGCTGCATGGGCTTCTCGGTGCAGACCAACGCGAGCAAGCAGCTCGACCTCGCGAGCGCCCAGAAGCTCGCCGAGGGCGCCTTCGCCGAGTGGCACGCGCACGACTGCGGCGAGTGCGGGGCCGGCGCCACGGGCAAGCCCTCGCTCGCCTCGCAGGACGTGGGCCCGGTCGCGTGCGATCAGGTCGAGTTCAACCAGGGCAAGGACCGCGGCAACGCCAACGTGGTCATCTTCCGCGACGGCGCGTGGCCCCACTCGGGGGTCGCGCTCGCGCTCACCACGATCACGTATCGCGTCGACACCGGCGAGATCTACGACGGCGACATCGAGGTGCAGAGCAACCCGACCGAGATCAAGCTGGCGGTCGGCGACACCGTGAACCCCGGCGAGTACGATCTGCGTTCGATCCTGACCCACGAGGCCGGTCACTTCTACGGGCTCGCCCACTCGACCGACCCGACGGCGACCATGTTCGCGAGTTACCGCGCGGGCCAGTCCTTCATGCGCGACCTGGCCAAGGACGACATCTGCGGCATCTGCGACGTCTACCCGCCGAACCGCGCTGCCGCGTGCGATTCGGCCCCCCGCGGCGGGCTCGTGAGCGAGTGCGGTGGCGACAAGGGCTGCGGCTGCTCGGTGCCCGGGGGAGACGCTTCGCGCGCGGGTGCCGTTCTGTCCGTCTTCGCCCTCTTGCTCGGCCTCGCTCGCCGCAGGGGCGCGCGCGCTTGCGCCCCCGGCCGGGCCCCGTAACACGCTCCCCCATGACCCACCCGTGGCACGACATCGAGGTCGCCGAGCCCATCGAAGAGGGCTTCCCGGCGGTGATCGAGATCCCGAAGGGGAGCAAGAACAAGTACGAGCTCGACAAGAAGACCGGGCTCCTGATGCTCGACCGCGTCCTCTTCTCGGCGGTGCACTACCCCGCCAACTACGGCTTCATCCCGCGCAGCTACTGCGACGACGGCGACCCGCTCGACGTGCTCGTCCTCGGCCAGGAGCCGGTGGTCCCGCTCTGCATCATGCGCGCCCGCGCCGTCGGCGTGATGAGCATGCGCGACGAGAAGGGCCTCGACGACAAGGTCATCGCCATCAGCCTGCTCGACCCGGCGTACGCGCACTACACGCACATCCGCGAGCTCCCCCAGCACACGCTGCACGAGCTCAAGCGCTTCTTCGAGGACTACAAGACCCTCGAGCGCAAGAGCGTGGTCGTCGAGGAGTTCTCGGGGCCGTTCGAGGCCAACAAGGCCATCCGCGAGGCGCTCAAGGGCTACGAGGGCCACCCCTCGATGCGGCCGCTGAAGGCGGCGAAGGCGCTGGGATGACGCGCGAGCTCGTCGTCCCCGACGACGGCGAGCGCGCCGCGTTCGCGCCCATCGTGGCGCTCGCGTTCGGTACGGCCCTCGAGGACATCGCGCCCTGGTTCGAGCGCGCCGGGTTCCCCAACCTGCGCGTGCTCTCCGATGGCGATCGCGTGCTCGGCGGCTTGCTGCGCGTGCCGATGGCGCAGTGGTTCGGCGGCCGCAGCGTGGCCACCAACGGCGTCGCCGGCGTGGCCGTCGCCGCCGAGGAGCGCGGCGCCGGCGTGGCGGGCGAGATGATGCGCTCGTTCCTCCGCGAGACCCGCGCGCGGGGCGTGCCGCTCTCCACCTTGTATCCAGCCACGGTCCCGCTCTACCAGCGGGCCGGCTACGAGCGCGCCGGCGCGCGCCACCGCGTCTCGGTGCTGGCCGAGCGACTCGTCACCGGTGAGCGCGGCCTGTCGGTCACGCCTCTCTTGCAGGAGGACCCGGAGGTGCTCGCCCTGCACGCCACGTTCGCCGCGCGTCGCGATGGCTACCTCGACCGCGGCCCCTACCTGTGGGACCGCATCTTCCGCCCGCGCAAGGGGCAGCACCACGCGTTCGGCGTCCGCGGCCCCCACAGCCTCGAGGGCTACGTGGTCTACACCAACAAGCAGGAGCACGGACACGACACGGAGATCCAGGTGCTCGACCTCGTCGCGGCCACCGGGCGCGCCGTGCGTCGCCTCCTGCAGCTGCTCTCCGACCACCGCTCGCTCGCCAACCGCGTCACCTGGCACGGAGCGAGTCCCGACGTGTTCACGATGGCGCTCCCCGACCGGAGGCACGAGCTCGTCGCGGTCGACCACTGGATGCTCCGCATCGTGGACCTCCCCACCGCGCTCGGGGAGCGTGGCTTCCCTCGCGTGCCGGACGGCGTGCTCGAGCTCGACGTCGAGGACGAGGTCTTGCCCGACAACGCGGGGCGCTGGCGCGTGGTCGTGGAGGGCGGGCGCGCCAAGGTGGCCAGGGGTGGGAGCGGCGCGCTCCGGCTCGACGTCCGCGCGCTCGCGGCGCTCTATTCTGGCTACCTCTCCGTACACGCGCTCGCCCAGCTCGATCGGGTGGACGGCACGGCGAACACGCTCGACGCCGCCGATCGCCTGTTCCCGCCGGGCAACCCTTGCATGGGAGACATGTTCTGACGGGCTGGAAACGCCCGCGCAGATCGGCGATTCTTCGGCCACATGCCCGACACGCCGCGACCGCCCTCGTCGGACGACGCGCCCCCTCCCACCATTCGCGTCTCGCCCGACCAGCTGCGCCCGGTCGAGGTGCCGCCGAGCTCCCGCGACAAGTTCCGCGCGACGGTCGCGGCGTCGAGCACGTTCGGTCAGGCCGGTGAGGCGGTCAAGGCGCCCTACCTGACCATGATCGCGGGCCCGCAGCTCGGCGTGGTGGTCAAGCTCTCGGGCGACGAGATCGTCCTCGGCCGCGCGCCCGAGTCGACCTGCCGCGTCGACAGCGAGGGCGTCTCGTGGCGTCACGCGCGCATCCTCCGGCTCGGCTCGATCTACGCGATCGAGGACCTGAAGAGCACCAACGGCACCGGCGTCAACGACAAGCGCATCACGAGCGCGCCGCTGAGCGACGGCGACCGGATCCAGCTCGGTCCGAGCGTGCTCCTGCGCTTCAACCTCTGGGACGACCTCGAGGCGGGCATGCAGCAGCAGCTCTACGAGAGCGCCGTCAAGGACCCGCTCACCAAGGCCTACAACCGCAAGCACTTCCAGGAGCGCCTCGAGCAGGAGATCGGCTTCGCCGCGCGCCACGGGGCGCCGCTCTCGCTCGTCATCTTCGACATCGACTTCTTCAAGAAGGTCAACGACACCTACGGCCACGCGGGTGGCGACGCGGTGCTGCGCGCGGTCTCGGCGGGCATGCTCGCCACCATCCGCGCCGAGGACGTCTTCGCGCGCATCGGCGGCGAGGAGTTCGTCGTGCTCGCGCGGGCGATCGACGTGCACGGCGCGGTGGCCTTCGCCGAGCGGGTGCGCGCCGGCATCGAGCAGCTCGTGATCCCCTGGGAGAACGGGCGGATCCCGGTCACCTCGAGCTTCGGCGTCGCGGCGCTCGACGAGCTGCCGAAGCCCGAGGGCGACGCGCTGCTCGCGCTCGCCGACAAGCGCCTCTACGCCGCCAAGGGCAGCGGCCGGAACCGCGTCGTCGGGCCCTGACCACCCGAACAACGTGGGGATCAACCGAAGAGCGTGGGGATCAACCGAAGAGCGTGGGCTGCTCGATCTGCTCGACGGCGAGTCCCGTCGCCGCGACGTCGCCCGCGTCGAGCGCGCCGCTCGCGAGGCCCCGCGCGAAGAACCCGACGAGGCCGCGCGCCGTCGCTGCGTCGTCGAACGCGGTGCCGACCCGCGAGGCCTGCGCAGCCCCCATGACGAACGCCGCGAGCCGCGCGCTCGCCGTGGGCAAGGCCTCCCGGTAGAACGCGAACACCGCCGCGTAGCGCGACACCAGCTGCGCCGGGTGCAGGTCCCAGCCCTGGTAGAGGCCGAGGGAGAGCGAGCGCCGGACGTCGGCGCAGTGACGCGCCAGCGCGCCCCGCACCACGCGGCGGTTCTCCGCGCGCTCGGCCTCGCCGGTCGGGGCCTTGTGGGGCGCGATCGGCAGCGTGGTGGTCGCGCCGTCCGCGAGCCGCACGCCGCTGCCTGACAGCGACACGAGCGCGAGCAGCTTGCCGACGTCGCACGCGGGGTGGTGCACGTGCTGGTCGAGCGCGGCGATCCCGAGGCTCGACGACCAGTCGTAGCTGCCGAAGTGGGCGGCGACGCAGCGGCCCTCGAGCGCCCGCACGAGATCGGCGAGCACGAGTCGGCCCTCGTTGATCAGCGCGCCCGGGTGCTCGACCATGATCTCCGCCGCGAGCGAGCGGTCCGGGAGACCGAACGCACGCTCGGCGCGGGACAGGAGCTCGGCGAACACCGCGACGCTCGCCGCGTCCCCGACCTTCGGCAGCGTGACCAGCAGCGAGCGACCCGGCGGCAGAGGGCCGAGCGCCTCGAGGAACAGCGACAGCGTGCGCGCGGCGCGGGGCAGGCGGTCCATGGCCTTGACCCGCAGCCCGACGAACGGCGGCGCGAGCCCCTCGGCGAACGAAGCGCGGAGCGCGGCGCCAGCGCCCCGCGCGTGGTGGTCCTCTTCGTCGTCGGCGCGGACCCCGAACCCGTCCTCGAAGTCGATGCGCAGATCCTCGACCGGCTCCTTCGCGAGCTTGTCGGCGACGCGGGCTCGCACGTCGTCCGCCGAGGCTGCGTCGACGCCGAGCGCGGCGAGGGCGCGACCGTCCTCCACGTAGGTGTCGAGCACCTCGCGGGCCCGGGCGCCGAGCCGCTGCGCGAGGTCCTTCCGGAACAGGTGCGCCCCGCCGTAGACGACGTGCAGCGGGGCCCGGCCCAGAGGCTTCGGGAGCGAAGGAGCCGGCAGCTTCGAGAGGAGGTCGTCGACCGCGATCACCCGGGCGACTCTAGCGGGATCTGCGCCAGGGTGTGTCGTGCGCCACACCATGGGGGCAGGAATTCCAGGCTTTTCAGGTGGTCAGCGGTTTGCTTCGATCCTGGGCATGCGCGTCCCCCGCCTGGTCACGGCCGGTCTCTACCTCGCCCTCCTCGTCACGCCCTTCGCCGGGTGTGGGGGCTCGGTCACCAGCGGCGAGGGCGACCCTTGCACCACCTGCGCGATGCCCGAGATCGCGTGCTGGGACGGCAGCTCGCCCTACCGCTGCGGCCTCGTGTCCGGCGCGTGCGGCGCCATCTACAAGGGGTGTCCCGACAAGCCGGTCGGGGACTGCACACCCACCGAGTGCGGGCCCCCCACCCGGACGCCGGCGTGGACGTGCGAGGACGGCACGCTCGGCGGCAACACCGGCCGCTGCCTCCGTGACGCCACGAGCGGCACCTGCAGCTGGGAGTTCCGCAACTGCCCGCGCAAGTGCGCCGAGGGCGAGTGTGGGGCGCCGCCCCCCGAGCCGACGTGTCCCGGTGGCGGCGCCATCGAGATCTCGTGCCGCAGGCAGAGCGACGAGACGTGTCGGTCCGTCGTCAAGTGTCCGGGCGCGACCCTGAGCTGCTCGGACGCGCGGACCTGGCCCGACTTCTCCCGCACGTGCAAGGTCGACGCGGACTGCGCGACGGTCGAGCACCAGGTCGACTGCTGCGGCACCCGCCAGGTGCTGGGCATCGCCGCGACCGAGAAATCCCGCGCCGACGGCGCAGAGAAGGCGTGGCGGCCCACCTGCCCCGAGTGCGATTGCGTCGCGGCCCCGACCAAGGACGACGGAGGGGCGACCTCGAAGAGCGGCAAGTTCGGCGTGCGCTGCAGCGGCGTGACCTGCACGTCGTACGCGATGTAGTTCCGTCAGCGACCGGCGGCGAGCGCGACCGCGAACGAGAGCAGCGCTGGGTTGTCCACGACGAGGCCCGCGTGCCCGATCGCGACGGTGCGTCCCTTGGCCGCGTCGACGACGCCGATCATCGGTCGGAGGTGCGCGTCGCGCACGAGCAGGCGGCCTCGCTCGGGCGCGACGGTGACGCCGCACGGCACCCAAGGGGTTGCGCGGGTGAGGGCGCGGAGACCGCCGAGCACGTTCGGGTCGATCGCCGTGGGCACCCCGAGGACGTCGTTCGTGAAGCCGAAGCCCAGCTGGCTCCCGAGTACGTTCGCCGGGAGTTCTTGGAGCGGTCGTTTGTCGTAGGTGACCCAGGACCAGCCGAGATCCGCGATGACGAGGCCGTGCCCAGAACGCACGAAGCGCACGACGGCGTCGAGCTCGCTCGGGTCCCAGTTCTTGCGGGCCTCCAGCACGACGAGGACATCCAGGTCTGCGAGGGCGCCGTCACCGATGGACTGCTCGACGAGCGTGACCGCGGCTCCTCGCGCCGCGAGCTCGTTCCAGCTCGTCGCGGCGCCGACCCCGTGGCGGAGATCGAGCCCGACGCGGAGCCCTCGCGGGGACTTCTCGGGCGAGACCGCGGCGACAGGGGGTGGGGGGCGCAAGAGGCGTCGGGTGAGGACGAAGACGGTGCCGAGGGCGACGAGCGTCGCGATGACGACGGCGACGCTCCGCCGCTTTCGCCGGCGATCGAGCTCCACGACGGCGCGGTCGACGTACGGAGCCGGGACGCCGAGCTCGTGGCCGATGGCGTGGAGGTCGGCCTGCTCGGCCCGCGTCCGGTCGGCCTCCATGAGCTCGCCCGCCACCACGATCACCTCGCCCGGGTCGTGGGTGCGTCGCCGCGGCTCGAGGTCCTTGCCCATGCGGTCAGCGTTTCACGACCGCGGGGCTGCGCAAACCCCAGGCAGGGTGCGCCGCTGCCCCCGCCCCGCGGGCGAGCTGCGGGCCACCTCACCGCGCCGGGTCACGACAGGCGCTCTCGCTCCCACAGGACGCTGTGGATGCGCTGTGCCGCCTCGTTCAAGTGGCGACGCAGCGTGCTGTCGGCCATGCCGAGGCGCGCGGCCGCGCCCTCCTGTGACAGCGTCCCATCGAGGAAGACCGCCTGTGCCGCGAGGAACGTGCGGTCGCCGCGGGAGACGCCACGCAGCGCGGCGATCTCGCCGGTCAGCAAGGCGTGGAGCCGGTCGATGCGGCCCGACTCCGATTCCCCGTCGGCGACGAACCGGGCCTGCAGCAGGGGGCTCTGCTTGAGGCGTCGCCGATCGCGCATCGCACGCAGGGCCTCGCGGACCGCCTCGGCGAAGGTCGTCTCGTCGAACCTCGTCGCCACGCGCGACGGGGGCGGGGCGACGGGCTGCAGACGACCGCGTAGGTATCGAGGCAGAATCCCTTGCCCTCCTGCGACGAGAGGCACGCCTGGTCGATCGCGGCGCCGTATCCGGCGGCGTCGTCGGTGACGTCCGAGACGACGGGGGAGAGGTCGATCGCGTAGCAGCCGGCCTTCGGATCGTCCTCGCACGAGACGGCCTGCGACCCGCTGTTGAGCGCACCGCAGTCGATGCCGAGCAGCTTGCCGCCCACGCAACCGATGAGGTAGTCGCCGCCGTCGAGGCAGTAGCCCTTGTTGTCCGTGAGGCCCGCCTTGGCGCACGACGCGTCGATCTCGAAGCCGCTCTCGGTGAGCAGGTCACCGCTGGCGAGGTCCGGCGACTTCGGCGGCGTGGCCGGCGGCTCGGACTTGGGCGCGGTGGCCGACGCGGTGGGCTTGGCCGGCGGCTTCGTCGTCGCCTTGCCGGTCGGGGCGCTCGAGGTCTTGGTCGAGGGCGTCTTGCTCCCCGAGTCCGTCTTGCCCGCGTCGGTGGGGGGGGGTGCTCGGGCTGTCGCTGCTGCTGCAGGCGACCATGGCGAACGGACCGGTCGCAGCGACGAGACCGACGAAGGCGAGACGACGGAAACGAATCATGGGTGGTTCCCTCCTGGCCGGAGGGTGCGACGGAGCTCCGCCGACCGAAAAGGCCATGCGCCCGCCAGGCACCGCCGGATCTCCGCCGTTCTTCCGCCGATTCCGCCCGCTCTCGCGCCCTCGGGGCCGCCGCCACGGGCTACCGATAGTTCATCCCCTGCTAGGATGCGGTCGTGCCCCCGCTCCCGCAGGCGAGCTCCGAGCCGCCCCGGCGCTTCCACCGCGGAAAATCCAAGCCGCGGGGCGTGGTCTGGTTCGGGATCAACTCGTTCTGGGGTCACATGCAGCATTTCCTCGCGAGCGCCATCGCGACCGAGGACATCGACTCGCGCGACTGGATGCGCCCCAACGATCCGGAGGAGCTGCTGGCGGCGGTCGGCGAGATCCTCCGCGCCAGGTCGAAGGACGCGCCGACGCTCACCGAGGCCCTCGACCGCGACCTGTGGATCGACTTCCTCGCGGACACCGGCGACGACCCCGAGGTCAGCACGGCGATGGCGAGGATCGTCTTCGCCGAGCACGAGGTCCGAGAGGGCGAGGGCACGCTCGTCACGCCGCGCGGAGATCTCCTCGTCTTCGGCGGCGACACCGCGTACCCCGTGGCCACCGCGCGCGAGATCACCGACCGTGTGGTGGCGCCGTTCAACCGCGTGCTCGGCGACGTCGCCGACCGCAAGCGCCGGGTGCTGCTCGGCATCCCCGGCAACCACGACTGGTACGACGGGCTCGACGGCTTCGGCCGCCTGTTCCGCCGGCGCCTCGGCGAGCTCGCCCCCGAGCAGCTCACGCCGCAGGTCACCCCCGGGCGCGAGACCCAGCTCCTGCACGTCGTCGAGTGGGTGCAGAAGTTCGTGCGCGGTCGGCAGGTCAAGAAGCAACGGGTGCTCGTGATCGACGGCTACGAGCCCGTGCAGCGGGCGAGCTACTTCGCGCTGCCCCTCGCGCCCGGCCTCGATCTGTTCGCCGTCGACCGCCAGCTGCGCACCATCGACTACCGCCAGCAGAGCTTCTTCGCCGACCGGCGGCACGCCGCCCCCGACGCGCGTCGCTTCGTGATGTTGCCCGATCCCGTCTACTCGTTCCTGCGCCCGAGCCCCACCGGCGTCGACATGGCCGAGTCGCTCGATCTCGACCTCGAGACCACGCCGCACCTCGTCCTCGCGGGGGACATCCACCACTACGAGCGCCGCACCGTCGGCGCGAGCCTGCACGTGGTGGCCGGAGGCGGCGGCGCGTTCATGCACGCTTCGCTGTCGGCGCCCGAGGGCGCCCCACAGCCCGACAAGCAGTGGCCGGGCGTGCCCGCCACCCAGAAGATGCTGCTCGGCGTGCCGCTGCACGTGGCGATCGGCAAGGCGGGTTTCCTGCCCCACCTCGTCTTCGTGCTGCTCTTCGGCCCCGCTCTCGGCGTGGGCCTCGGCGTCTTCGGTACCTCGCGTGGCATCTACGGTGGCTCGATCGCCGCCGGCGTCGTGGGCGCCATCGTGTGTGCGTTGATCGGCGGCGTCCGCCAGGCCGCGCCTCCGCAGCGACGCGCGGTCCTATGGCTCGCGCTCCTCGCGGGGGTCTCGATGGCCGTGTTGCCGCCGCTCGCCGCGAGCCTCGCGCTCCGGGCGTTCCCGCGCCTGCACGCCACCCCGCCGCTGGAGGCGGCGCTCACCCTGCTCGTCGCCGCCTTCTCGGGCTCGTTCGTGTTCGGCGGCTTCCTCGCCGCGCTCACCTGGCTCGGCCTCGAGGGCAGCCAGGCGTTCACCTCGCTCGGCGTGCCGGGCTACCGCCACTTCGTGCGCATCCGCGTACGGCGCGACGGCAGCGCGGTCGACGGCTGGGTCATCGGTCTCCTCGATCCGCTCGCGCCCGGGTCCAAGCCTGCGCTCGTCGATCACTGGACGTTTCGCCCACGTCCGCCTTGAAGGTCGCTCGCTGCGGTCCGTTCGAGGGGGAGAGGAAGCAGCATGAGCGCACTACGAAGGCCGCGCCTCCCATCCCGTCCACCCCCGGCGGCCATCTCGTCGCTGCCGCCGGCGCCCGCGGAGATCCGCGACAGCGGCGTGATGCCGATCTCGTCGCGACGCATCTCGGTGGTGTCGTTGCTGTCGGACGTCGTCTTCTGCATCGAAGAGGAGACCGACGGCACCGGCGAGCCGCGTCGTCGCACGTCGCGTCCACCGCCGGGCTGACGCGCACGGCGTCGACGCCGAGCTGCGCGCCGGTGGTAGGCTCGCTGCATGCGTCACCTGGCTCTCGCCGCCCTCTTCCTGCTCGGGTGCTCGTCGGAATCGTCGAGCGCCGCACCGACGGATGCAGGAAAGGACACCGGCGCCAGTGACGCCCGCGCCGCCTGCGTTCCCTTCGCGGCCGCGCTCTGCGCGCGTTTCGCGGCGTGCTCCGACTTCGTGATCGGCGCCTCGTTCGGCGACGAAGCGGGGTGTCGTGCGAGCGTCGAGCAGCGGTGCAAGGGGGTGATCGGCCTGCCGGGCGTCGTGTACGGCGCCGCCGAGATCGGGACGTGCACCAAGAACGTCCCCACCAGCACCTGCGAGTCGCTGTTCGGTGGCGCGGTGTTCGATCTGTGCAGTCTCCCCGCGGGCACGCTGGGTGACGGGAAGCGGTGCTTCGACGCGGCGCAGTGCAGCAGCGGTGTGTGTCGGCAGCCGGCGGGCGAGGAGTGCGGTGTCTGCGTGAAGGCCCCTGCGGTCGGCGAGCCTTGCGCCGACGGCTCGTGTAGCCCCGCACTCACCTGCGTGTCGGGCAAGTGCCTCGAGCGCGCCCAGCCGGGCAAGCCGTGTGTGGAGTCTCGCCAGTGTCCCCTGGCCTACTCGTGCGTCGGCGGGGTCTGCGTGGCCTCGCTCGCCGAGGGCGCGCCGTGCGACCCCACCGGCAAGGCCGGCAACAGCTGCTCGCTGAAGGACGGGCTGGTCTGCCTGGGCATTCCGCCGACCGGGAGCTGCAGCAAGGTCGGGTTGGCCGACGTCGGGAAGGCGTGCGGCCAGTCGGGGCCCACCACCGTCACGTTGTGCAAGGCGTCGGGCAACTGCAAGGGCAGCCCGACCGGGGTGTGCGAGGCGGCCCCGGGGCCTGGCGAGCCGTGCGCTGCCACGGGGAACCTCTGCGCGGCGGCGGCCCGCTGCATCGCCGGGATCTGCCGCATCCCCGACCCGACCGTCTGCAACTGATCAAGGAACCTTGCGCACGCAGCGAAAGCCGACCTGCGCGGCCCCTTCGCCGAAGTCGGAGGCGCGCAGCGTGGCCCGCACGTCGGCCAGCGGGGTGAGGAAGGAGCCCCCTCGCGCCACCGTGAACGAGCCCGTGCCGATGGGATCGCGCAGCAGGCGCCCACCGGGGAGCACCCCGAGGTCGTCGGCGGCGAACTCGGCGACGTTGCCGGCGAGGTCGAGCACCGGGCGATCGAGCGCCACTCGGTCGAGGCGTCCGCTGCCGGCGGGGCGGATCCCGGGCCCGCACGGGACCAGCGTCACCCCGAAGGTGTCCGCGGCCACCACGTCGGCGCACCGCGGGGTGTCGTAGCCCCACGGGTACAGCCACTCGCGCCCGCGCCCGCTGGCGAGGTACTCGTACTGGGCCTCGGTCGGCAGCGTCTTGCCCAGGGAGCGGCAGTAGGCGCGCGCCGTCTCCGGGTGCACGCAGTTCACGGGCAGACTCGGTGAGACGTTGCACCCGATGGTCGCGTCGTCGAGAGGCGGTCGTACCGCGCCGAGCTCGGGGAGCTTCGCCGCGAGCATCGCGCCCGTCACCTCGTGGGTGTCCACGAAGAACGGTGACATCAGCACCACGCGCTCGGTCGGCAGCCGCGTGGCCCGCGGATCGGCCACCGCGAGCGGCGTCGGGAGACCGAGCAGGAACGCTCCCCCGGGCACGCAGGCTTCGCCTTCGTACCGCGCCTCTCCACAGTTTCGGCGCACGACGGCGCTCCCCACGAGAGAGGGTGTGTCGACCCAGGGCGCGGCCTCGACGGGATCGGGATACCCCACGATCGTCCCGACATCGGCCAGATGCAGGAGCAGCCCGAGGTGCTGCACCTTGCCCTCGACGAGCGCCGGCAGCGCCGCCCGTGACTCCAGCGTGGACGTCGGTGCAGGCTCCCCCTCGTACACCCGGTCGAGCCGGTAGAGGCGCACGCGCACGGCGAAGACACGACCCGCCGGCGCCACCAGGCCGAAGCTGGCCCTCCGCTCCCGGAAGCTCGCCTCGTCGACGGCGAAGTCCCGCCCCACCCCGGTCGGGATCCCGTCCTCGAGGACGTCGATGCGGACGCGGTCGAACAGGTAGGCCTGGTCCGGTTGTCCGGGCGGGGCGGGCAACGTCGCGTCGGTATCGAGGTGGATCACGAGCTGGGCAGAGGGGGGCGCCGTGCGAGGCCCGCACCCGAGGAGCGCGACCTGCGCGCCGACCGCGACCCACGACCGAACCCTCAGCCTCGCGCGCATCGAAACCCCACACGCGCGTCCCTGGAGAACGTGGAGATGCGCCGCCGCGTGACCGTGCCGAGCAGCAGCGCGCCCTCGCGGAACGACAGCCCGCGCGCCGCGTGGTGGCTCGCGAGCTCGTCGAGCGTAGCCGCCTCGAGCGGATCGATCGACCGAAAGCGCGGCCCGTCGTAGGGCTCGGCCGTGTCGAGCGTCCACTCCATCACGTTCCCGGTCATGCCGACCAGTCCGAGCGGCGAGCGATCGGCGACGAAGCGAGGATCGTCGACGCCGAACAGCCCACTCGGGTCGGTCGGTGTGCAGCCGATGTTGATCGACGAGCATCCGCTCCGCGCGTTGCCCCAGGGGAAGAGCTGCTTCTGTACCGTGCCCGCTCCGCTCGCCGCCCACTCCCACGCAGTCTCCGTCGGGAGGTCGCCGCCTTCGAAGCGGCAGAGGGCACGCGCGGTCGTCCAGGGGACGCAGTTCAACGGCAGGTCCGGTGCACCGTCCACCGTGCACGTGGGGTCGACCGCGGCGCCGCCCACCGCGTCGGTGGCCACGAAGCCCTTGGCGAGCGCCGCGCGGTAGCGGCCCACCGTGTACTCGTGTCGGTCGACCAGACGCGGGCGTACGACCACGAAGCGCTCGGGCGACGAGGGCTGGGCGACGTCGCTCGGGACCAGCGCGCGATCGCCGAGGCGGTGGACGCCCCCGGCGACGCACACGTGCTCCTCGTCCGCCCCTCCTGGGCACGGATCGGCCGCGACCCCGCGGGCGAACGACCCCACCGAGGACGGCGCAGGACTCCTCGCCGTGCCGGTCCGGAGGGCGACGGGCGCGAGCGCCCCGTCCACGCACGAGCGCCCGCCCTGGACGTCGGCCTCGACGCCGAAGCAGCGCGTCGAGAGGAGCACCCGGACGTGAGCCACCGTGGCGGGCTGTACGACGAGATCGAACACCTGGTCGATGGTCGTGCCGGGCTCGGGTTCGGTCTCTGGTGTCTCGTCGGGTCCGCCGAGCACGCGGAACAGTCGCGGCTCCCCCGTCGGCGCCGGGCTGGCCGCCGCCGCGAGGGCGGCGTCGCGATCGGAGACGAGGCTGGCGACGAGCTGGACGTCGGCGAACGGCGTGTCGGTCGCGACGAGGAGGCTGTGCTCGCCGGCGGAGAGGTCGCGCTCGAGCTCCTGCAGGCGACAGTCAGAGACGGGCGCCGCCCCGCACGAAGGACGCGCTTCGAGGTGCGCCGTCGCGTCGAGTGCCTGGACGAGGTAGCGCCCTGCCGTCGCGACGCGGAGCGTGAAGGGAGCGGCGCCGGCGGCGAGACCCCCACAGCTCGTCGGCAGTACGAGGCTCCGCGACGTGCGCAGGCGGAGCGGCTTCGCCGGGAACGGCTCGAGGACGGGGACGCTCGCGCAGGCGGCTGCGGGTTCGGAGGGCGCGGGCCGCGGCGGCGTGAGGACGGTGGTGGGGCGCAGCCCCCGCTCGTCCCGGGAGCGGCCTCCGAGGTAGCCACGCAGGCGGACGCGCACCGTGCGTGGGCGATCCTCGCGGTCCGTCACGACGCCGAATCCCAGGGGAAACGCCCCGGGATCGTCGGCCGGGAACTCGCGGGACTCGTACCAGCGTCCGGTCTCCGTGAAGAGATCCACGCGCAGGCGCGACACCATCGCCGGCACGTCGGCGTCGGTGTCGACCGCGATCACGACCTCGCCGAGCGGTGGAGGCGTCGACAGGCAACCCGGCGCGCTCGCGCAGGCGACCGCCAGCGCCGCTACTGCACCGTCGCGGCCCATCCGAGCCCTCCTCCGTCGATGGGGGGACGCGTCGGCGCGGGTCGCACAAGGAAGTACGTGCCCACCGCGGCGCCCGCCACCACCCCGCCCGCGATCGTCCAGAACCACCACTTCTTGGTGATCGGGATGGTCTCCGGAGCGAGCGTCGCGCGGAGGTCCAGCTCCTCCCCGGCACGGACGTCGATCTGCGCACTGTACGTCGCGTAGCCGGTCTTCCGGACGATGACGGTGTGCGCCCCCGCGCTCCGGCTGACCTGTACCGGCGCCGTGCCGACGTCGAGGCCGTCCAGCGTGACCACGGCGCCGTCGCGATCGGCGCGGACCTTGATGATCCCCGGCAGCTTCTCGAGCTCGAGCGCCAGCGTGGTCTTGCTGCCTGGCGGGAAGGTCCGGTTGACCAGCACGTCCGAGTAGCCCTTGCGGGCGAGAACGAGAACGTGCGCCCCGGGATCGGTCAGCACCCGCACCGTCGCGCCGAGGGCGCTGCCCGGCCCGGGCGCCGCGAGGCCCGTCACGTAGAGCCCCTTGTCCTCCACGTCCAGCAGGAGCGGTCGCCCGTCGAACGAGATGGCTGCGTCGCCCGGCGAGACGGTGAGGTCGATCTTGGCGAGCAGACCGTCGATCTCTCCGAGATACGTCTTGGCGTCGGCGACGAAGGTCTCGCCGAGCTCCTTCCCGCCCGAGGCCTTGTCCTCTGCCACGGCGTCGCGGAAGGCTCGACGCGCGCGTGTGTAGCGACCGAGCGCGCGCTCGCACGCCGCGATGTTGAAGGTGGTGAGGGCATGGCGTCGCAGGGCCCGCGAGCGCTCGAAGGCGGCGATGGCCTCCCCCCACTTGGCGGCCTTCACGTGGTTGGTGCCGGCCACGTACTCCGCGCGCGCCTGCTCGGTGGCCGCCTCGTCGCCGATCGCGGGAGACGTCGCCACCATCGAGGCCAGGAGGAGCGAGAAGGGGAGGGCGCGCATCGGTCAGAAGGGTGGAGGCTCGACCACGCCTCCGGCAAGCGTCTTCTTCGCGGACGAGGCCACCGGGGGGGCGGTCGTCGACGGCACCACGGGGGCGCTCACGACCGACGAAGCGACCGGCGCAGCCGGCGTGGGTGTCGCCTTCGGCGCGATTCCGACCGCCTTCTCCTTCACGGTGGGTGACGGAGCGGGTGTCGCGCTGACCGAAGAAGGGGAGGGGGGAGCGCTTACGCTCGCCGCGGGGCTCGCGGACGGCTGGGGCGGCGCGGACGGGGAAGTCGCGCTCGGCGCACCGGCCCCGCCGCTCGCTGCTCTGCGCCCGCTGAACCAGTAAGCGCCGCCGAGCGTCGCGAGGACGGCGACGGCGACGAACGGGAGCAAGCCCCTGCGCGACGGGCCGCGCTCGGTGTCGACCAGCCGCGGCGTCGACGACGGCGACGGCGGAGGAGCGCTGCGCATGAGCACGCCAGGCGTCTGACCCTCGAGCGCGGGCGTCGCAGCCGCGATGGTGGGCGCGAAGGCGTCGTCGGGCAGCGCGTCGATCGGCAGCGTGGGCGCCGCGAAGGGGTCCACGCGGCGGTCGGTGTGTCGCTCGAACACCGCCAGCACCTCGTGCAGATCGGCCCGGCCCTCGCGGTCGGTCGTCAGCATGTGATCGACGACGTCGAGCACGTCGGCCGGCAGGTCCGGCGCGATCGAGCGCAGCGGCGAGAGCTGGCCCCGGGTCACCGCCTTGAACACCTGCCCGAAGTTCTCGCCTTCGAACGGGCGGCGCCCGCCGAGGCACTCGTAGGCGATCACCCCGAGCGCCCAGACGTCAGCGCGGTGATCGAGGTCTCGCTCGCCGAAGACCTGCTCCGGCGCCATGTAGAAAGGAGTCCCGAGCATCGCGCCGGTGTTGGTCAGCGCGGTGCTCGCGGCGGCGTCGCCCTCGCGCGCGGTGAGCTTGGCGATCCCGAAATCCAGGACCCGGACCGAGGGGGGCTCACCGACCAGGAACACGTTGTCGGGCTTGAGGTCGCGGTGGACGATCCCGGCGGCGTGCGCCGCGCCGACCGCGGACACGATCTGCACGAGGATGCCCGCCAGCATGGGCACGTCGAGTCGCCGGAGGCGCCGCAGCCGCGTCGCCAGCGACTCGCCCTCGAGCAGGTCCATCACCATCACCGGCGAGCCGTGACGGTCCGCGGTCAGCGTGTGCACGTGGACGATGTTGGGGTGGGAGAGGGCCATCGCCGCGCGGGCCTCGCGGACGAAGCGCCGGATGCCGGCTTCACCACCTTCGCCCGCCTTGAGGAACTTCAGCGCCACGCGCTCGTCGCTGCGCAGATCGCGCGCGGCCCAGACCACGCCCATGCCACCCTGACCGAGGACCCGCTCCAGGCGATATCGCTCCGCGATGATCTCGTCGTCGCCGCTCACCCGGGCAGGATACCCAACGGCGCCTTGCCGCGTCGCGTCAGACGGGGAACAATGCGCGGCTCCCATGCCCCTCCCGCCGCGCCAGGGCCTCTACGACCCTTCCCACGAGCACGACGCCTGCGGTCTCGGGTTCGTCGCCACGCTCGATCGCTTCGCCACCCACGACGTGGTGACCAAGGCGCTCGAGATCCTCACCAACCTGACCCACCGCGGCGCAGCCGGGTGCGACCCGTACACGGGCGACGGCGCGGGCGTGCTCCTCCAGCTCCCCCACGATCTCTTCGCGGCCGAGTTCCCGGGCCTGCCGCCGCGCGGCGACTACGCCGTCGCGATGTGCTTCCTCTCTCCCGAGCCCGGGCGTCGTCGCCGCATGGAGGCCATCCTCGAGGCCGCGGTCGTCCACCACGGCCAGCGCGTGCTCGGCTTCCGCGACGTCCCGCTCGACGCGGGCGCCATCGGCCCCATGGCGCGCGACTCCATGCCCGCCATCCGGCAGCTGTTCATCGGCCGCTCGCCGTCCACGCGGCGCGAGTCGTTCGAGCGCACCCTGTTCATGATCCGCAAGCGCGCGGGGCGCACCGCGAGCGTCCAGCTCGGCGGCGACGACTTCTACGTGTGCAGCCTCTCGTCGCGCACGGTGGTCTACAAGGGCCTCATGCTCGCCGAGCAGCTCGGCGCGTTCTTCCCGGATCTCTCCGACCCGCGCACGGTGTCGCGGCTCGCGATGGTGCACTCGCGGTTCTCGACCAACACGTTCCCGACCTGGGAGCGCGCGCACCCGTTCCGCTACCTCGCGCACAACGGCGAGATCAACACCCTCAACGGCAACAAGGCCTGGATGCGCGCCCGCGAGGCGATGCTCGAGAGCCCGCTGTTCGGCGACGCCATCGAGGACTTCAAGCCCATCATCCGGCCGGGCGGCAGCGACAGCGCCTCGCTCGACAACGTGGTCGACTTCCTGGTCGCGAGCGGCCGCTCGCTGGCCCACGTGATGATGATGCTCGTGCCCGAGGCGTTCGCCGACGACGAGCGCATGTCCCCCGAGAAGCGCGCGTTCTACGAGTACCACGGGTGCCTCGTCGAGCCCTGGGACGGCCCCGCCGCGCTCGGCTTCACCGACGGCGACCAGATCGGCGCGATGCTCGACCGCAACGGCCTGCGCCCCGCCAAGTGGGTGGTCACGAGCGACGGCCTCGTGATCCTCGCGAGCGAGCTCGGCGTGCTCGACCTCGACCCCTCGCGCATCGTGCAGAAGGGCCGCGTGCAGCCCGGCAAGATGTTCCTCGTGGACACGCGCGACGGCCGCATCGTGCCCGACGACGAGATCAAGCACCGCGTGGCCACCGCGCGCCCCTACCGCGCGTGGCTCGACGAGAACAAGATCGACCTCGCCGACCTCGCGCCGGTCAAGAGCCCCTACGCGCTCCCCGCCGCCGACCTCGCGCGCCTGCAGCAGGTGTTCGGCTACACCGAGGAGGACCTGAAGATGATCCTCGGCCCCATGGCCGTCGGCGGCGAAGAGCCCGTCGGCTCCATGGGCATCGACATCCCGCTCGCCGTGCTCTCGCCGCGGCCGCAGCTCCTGTTCCGCTACTTCAAGCAGCAGTTCGCCCAGGTCACGAACCCCCCGATCGACCCGATCCGCGAGGAGATCGTGATGTCGATGGTGAGCTGCGTCGGCGGCGAGGGCAACCTGCTCGACGAGACCCCGCGCCAGTGTCGCATGCTCCAGCTGCCGCAGCCGGTGCTCACCAACGACGACGTCGCCAAGCTCCGCCGCAGCGTCCCCGCCGATTTCCGCACCTCCACGGTCGCGATGCGCTTCCGCAAGCCCGAGCCCGGGAGCGAGCGCACCCTCGGCGAGCACCTCGAGTCGGCCCTCGAGCTCGTGTGCGCCGAGACCCGCGCCGCCGTCGACTCGGGTGCGAGCATCGTCGTCCTCTCGGATCGCGACGTGGGCCCCGACTACGCCCCCATCCCGAGCCTGCTCGCGCTCTCCGCGGTGCACCACGACCTCATCCGCACCGGGCGCCGCATGAAGGTCGGCCTCGTGGTCGAGAGCGCCGAGCCGCGCGAGGTCGCCCACGTGGCGTTGCTCATCGGCTACGGCGCGGGCGCCGTGAACCCATACCTCGCGCTCGACACCATCGCGCGCCTCGCCAAGACCGGCGGTCTCCCCAAGAACACCACCGAGGACAAGGCGGTCGCGGGCTATGTGAAGGCCCTTCGCAAGGGCCTGCTCAAGACGATGTCCAAGATGGGCATCAGCGCGCTCTCGTCGTACCAGGGCGCCCAGATCTTCGAGGCGGTCGGCCTCGATCAGATGCTCGTCGACCGCTGGTTCTCGGGCACCTCGTCGCGCATCCGCGGGCTCGGCCTGCAGGAGATCGCCGAGGAGTCGCTCGCGCGCCACACGCGGGCCTACGGCCGCGTCCCCGAGGCCAAGCTCGACGTCGGCGGCCACCTGCACTTCCGCGTGCAGGGCGAGCCGCACGCGTGGACCCCGACCAGCGTGGCCAACCTGCAGCGCGCCGCGCGCGAGGACCGCGCCGAGAGCTACGAGGCCTACGCGCGCGAGATCAACGACCAGAGCCGCCTGCTCACGCTGCGCGGCCTCTTCGACTTCGTGCGCGCGCCGATCCCGCTCGCCGAGGTGGAGCCCGCGGTGAACCTGGTCCGCCGCTTCGCGACGGGTGCGATGTCGTTCGGCAGCATCTCCAAGGAGGCCCACGAGAACCTCGCCATCGCCATGAACCGCCTCGGCGGCCGCTCCAACACGGGCGAGGGCGGCGAGGACCCGGAGCGCTTCGGCGACGAGCGGCGCTCGGCGATCAAGCAGGTGGCGAGCGGGCGCTTCGGGGTCACCACGCACTACCTGATCAACGCCGACGAGATCCAGATCAAGATGGCCCAGGGCGCGAAGCCCGGCGAGGGCGGGCAGCTCCCCGGCCACAAGGTCGACGCGGTCATCGCGCGGGTCCGCCACAGCACGCCCGGCGTCACGCTGATCTCGCCGCCGCCGCACCACGACATCTACTCCATCGAGGATCTGGCCCAGCTCGTCTTCGACCTCAAGAACGTGAACCCGCGCGCGCGCATCAGCGTCAAGCTGGTGAGCGAGGCCGGCGTGGGCACGATCGCCGCGGGTGTCGCCAAGGCCCACGCCGACGTGATCCTCATCTCGGGGCACGACGGCGGCACGGGCGCCTCGCCGCTCACGTCGATCCACCACAGCGGCACCGCGTGGGAGCTCGGGCTCGCCGAGACCCAGCAGGTGCTCGTCATGAACGGCCTCCGCGGCCGCGTGCGGCTGCAGGTCGACGGGCAGATCAAGACCGGGCGCGACGTCGTCATCGGCGCGCTGCTCGGCGCCGAGGAGTTCGGCTTCGCCACCGCACCGCTCGTCGCGAGCGGCTGCATCATGATGCGCAAGTGCCACTTGAACACGTGTCCGGTCGGCGTGGCCACGCAGGACCCCGAGCTCCGCAAGCGCTTCCCCGGGCAGCCCGAGCACGTGATGCGCTACCTGATGTTCGTGGCCGAGGAGGTGCGCGGGTTGCTGGCCGAGCTCGGCTTCCGCACGCTCGAGGAGGCCGTAGGTCGGGTCGATCGGCTCGTCCCGCACAAGGTGCCCGGGCCTTCCAAGACCAGCCGCGTGGATCTCTCCGAGGTGCTCTACCGCCCGCGGCAGGCCGAGACCTCGCCGATCCACTGCGTCGAGGCGCAGGACCACAACCTGCGGCAGGTGAAGGACCACGAGCTCATGGCCCGCGCGAAGGCGACCCTCGAGCGCGGCGAGCCGACTGCGGTCGAGATGGCCCTGCGCAACAGCGACCGCGCGTTCGGCAGCATGACGGCGGGGGAGATCGCGCGCGTGCACGGGGCCGAGGCCCTGCCGGAGGACACCCTGGTGGTGACCGCCCGCGGGAGCGCCGGTCAGAGCTTCGGTGCGTTTGCCGTGCGGGGGATGACCCTCGTCCTCCACGGCGACGCCAACGACTACGTCGGCAAGGGCCTCTCGGGCGGCGTGCTCGCGGTACGTCCGCCGGCCACGGCGCCCGGGCGCGCGGACGAGCAGATCATCGTCGGCAACACCGTGCTCTACGGCGCGACCAGCGGGAAGGCGTTCTTCGCCGGCCGCGCGGGCGAGCGCTTCGCGGTGCGCAACAGCGGCGCGATCACCGTCGTGGAGGGCGTGGGCGACCACGGGTGCGAGTACATGACCGGCGGTGTCGTGGTGGTGCTCGGCACCACGGGCCGCAACTTCGCCGCCGGCATGAGCGGTGGCCTGGCGTACGTGTTCGACGAGGACGCCTCGTTCGTGCAGCGCTGCAACCGCGACATGGTCTCGCTCGAGGCCGTCGAGGGGGCCGAGGCCGAGCGGCTCGCGCAGCTCGTCGAGGAGCACGCGAGCCGCACCGACAGCGTGAAGGCGCGCGAGATCCTCGAGAGCTGGGAGCGCGCGCGCGACGTGTTCGTGAAGGTCATGCCGAGCGAGCTCAAGCGGGTGCTCGACGACCAGCGCACGCCGGAGACCGCGGGCATTCCGTTCGTCGGGGTGGGAGAGGGGCCACCCGTATCGAGGCCTTATGTACCCGGTCGGTCGTGGCGCCCGGAGACGGTGGTGAGCCATGGGTAGGCCGCGCGGTTTCATCGAGCTCCGTCGCAGCAAGGGCGAGGCACGCCCCATCGCGGAGCGCGTCCACGATCACGCCGAGTACGACCTTCCGTTGCCCGACCCCGAGCTGCGCGACCAGGCGGCGCGTTGCATGGACTGCGGCATCCCGTTCTGTCACCAGGGCTGCCCGCTCGGCAACCTCATCCCCGAGTGGAACGATCTGGTCCTCGCCGGTCGCTTCGACGAGGCCAGCGCCTCGCTGCACGCGACCAACAACTTCCCCGAGGTGACGGGGCGGGTGTGTCCGGCGCCGTGCGAGGCGAGCTGCGTGCTGTCGCTCGAGACGGTGCCCGAGGGTGAGGGCCGTCGCCCACCGGGCGCGGTGGCGATCAAGCAGATCGAGCACCAGATCGCCGACCGCAACCTGCACCTCGCGCCGCAGCGCGCGCTGGTCCGCAGCGGCCGTAGGGTGGCCATCGTCGGCTCCGGGCCCGCGGGCCTCGCGGCCGCGCAGCAGCTCGCCCGGCGTGGCCACGACGTGACGGTGTTCGAGCGCGACGACCGCGTGGGGGGCCTCCTGCGCTACGGGATCCCGGATTTCAAGCTCGACAAGCGCGTGCTCGACCTGCGCCTCGGCCAGCTCGAGAAGGAGGGCGTGACCTTCCGTACGCGCGTGCACGTGGGGGTGGACGTGCGCGGCGACCAGCTGCGCGCGCAGTACGACGCCGTGCTGCTGGCCGGCGGTGCCCTCGTGCCGCGCGACCTCGCGGCGCCGGGTCGCGCGCTCCCGGGCGTGCACTTCGCGATGGAGTTCCTCACCCAGGAGAACCGCCGCGTCGCGAGCCTGCCCGTGACCGGCGAGCCGATCCTCGCGACCGGCAAACACGTCGTCGTGCTCGGCGGTGGCGACACCGGCAGCGACTGCGTCGGGACGGCGCTCCGGCAGGAGGCCGCGAGCGTCACCTCGCTCGAGCTCCTGCCGCGCCCGCCCGACGAGCGGCGGGCCGCGAATCCCTGGCCCGAGTGGCCCCTGATCTTCCGCACCTCGGGGTCGCACGAAGAAGGCGGCGAGCGCCGTTTCGGCGTGCGCACGACCGAGCTCGTCGGGGAGGAGCGCATCCGCGCGCTCCGGGCCGAGGCCGTCGCGTTCGTCGACGGACAGCTGGTCCCGACCGGCGAGACGCTCGAGCTCCCGTGCGATCTGCTGCTCCTCGCGATGGGCTTCGTCGGGAGCGTCAAGGCCGGCGTCCTCGAGCAGCTCGGCGTCGAGCTCGACCCGCGGGGCAACGTGGTCGCCGAGGATCACGCGACGCCGGTGCGCGGCGTGTTCGTCGCGGGCGACATGCGTCGCGGTCAGTCGCTCGTCGTCTGGGCCATCGCCGAGGGGCGCCGCGCGGCGACCCGCATCGACGCCTTCCTCGCGAGCTCCTAGGGCCGAGAGCCCGCGGACCCACGGCGCGCTCACCGCCGCCCTCGCGCGTCGCCGAGCGTCCCCGTCTCCCCGCGAGGGTTGCGTTCAGAAGCTCACGGGGACGTCGAGCTGGAGCATGTGCACGTGCTTGTCGGCGAGCGTCCCGCGGACGCCGACGCCGTAGCTCACCCCCGGCCGCACCTTGAACCCGCCAGCGTCGATGTGACCACGCACGCCGCCCACGAGCGAGAGCGCGTCGCGAAGCGAGGAGTCCTTCTCGACCGACGCGGGCGTGGAGAGCCACCGCTGGTACCAGAGCTCCGCGCCGACGGAGAGCTGCGGGATCACGTAGTAGCCGAGGGCGAGGCCGTTCACCGAGTTGACCTTGGTGGCGTCGGGCGTGGCGACCTCGCCGCGCACGCGCGCGCCGGGGGCCACGGTCACCTCGATCTGCGCGGTGAACCCGCGCGCCACGAACGCGAGATCGGCCCCGAACAGCGCGTAGATCTCGTTGGGGGTGAACATGACGCCGTTCATGAGCCCGCGCGCCAGGTTCCCGGCCTTGTGGGCGGCCGCGACGTCGGGATCGGGGTTGTTCCCAGCCCCGGACGCCGTGGGCAGCCCCGCGCCGAGCACCGCCGCGAACCGCCAGGTGGGCGCGAGCTTCACCGAATACTGGCCGGCAACCACGGTGTTGAGGAACCCCGTCGTGGTCGGCCTGTCCGGCTGCCCGTAGCGATCGAAGCCGGTGCGGAGCGAGACGGCGAACGAGTCCCCGACCTTCACCGCGGCCGACAGGAAGTGGACGCTCTCCTGGTACGCCTTGTCCGAAGCGGTGTAGCTCGCGAACGTCTGATCGAGACGGACCGCGTTGCCGACGCCGACACCCCGCAGGCCGAACGGCAGGAGCACGGGGGCAGCGGCGGGCGCCGGCGTCACCGGAGCGACGAGTTCGGCCTTCGGCGGAGCGTCCCCGGTCGGCTGTGCGAGCCCCGATCCGGCGGACAGCGCGAGCGACGCGACGAGCGACACGGTCAGCGGAGACGTTGCTTTCATGAGTCACTTCCCTTCCGACGGGCTGCCCGAAACGTCGACCACAGCCGCTGTGGTGGACGGTCCGACGGGAGTGAGCTTGAACCGAGCTCGGAGGCTTGCCGAGTCAGCAAGATCCGCGCGGTGGCCCCGCCCGCGTGCGGTCTGCTCGCGCGACTGGAGGTGCCGCGCGGGGCTCCGCCCTTCGGTCGAGAGCCGAGGTTCGCCACCTCGGCGGTGTCGATCGTCTCGGGCTTCAGAGAAGTCATGTCTGCGCGTCGGCCCCTGACCTACGCTGGCAGACCGGATGCGCTGGCTCTTCGTGTTCTTTCGCGCGCAGCCGAGGACCCCATGGCCAAACCCGAATCGTTGTCCGGCACGGCGGGCGCACCGCTCGATGCGACGCGCCGCTACTCGTTCCGCCGGGTCGTCGGCTCCGCAGGCGACGCGCACCTGGTCATCCCGGTGGTCCATCGGGTGTCGTGCGAAGACCTCGGCGAGGTCGTGGAGCCGGAGCAAGAGGTGTTCGTCCGCGCGTTGATCGCGGAGCTCGGCGGGAAGGCGAACGCCGGCTTCCCCGGCGAGTGGGTGTTCCCCGACGTCGCTTCGCTCGACGTGGTCTGGGAGGCCCTGCGCGCGCGGCTTCGCGAGCCTCTTGAGCGGCGCTGAGCTCCGAGTGAACTCTAGGGCAGTAGCCCGCGGATCTGCAGCGCGAGCGAGGAGCGCAGCCCTGGCTCCAGCGCCGCCTCGAGGGTGGTGAAGCCGCTGATCCACCCGAGCAGCGCGCCGAAGTAGAGGGTGAACACGTTGGTCGCCGCGCGGAGCGGCTCGATGCTGGGCGCTAGCTCGCCCTGATCTTGCGCTTCGCGCACGAGCCCTGCGATGCGGTGCAGGAACGCGAAGGTCAGCGCGTTCACCTGGTCGGCGTTGGTGCCCTTCGCGCCCGGGAGCTCGCGCACGAACGCGATCGCGATCGCGGGGTGCTCGCCGTACATGGCGAAGATGCCCGCGAACACGTGCATGAGGCGGTCGAGCAGCGGGCCCTTCGGGAGCGTCGCGAAGCGATCGTCGACGGTCGACGCGAGCCGGTCGTGCATCACGAGGAACAGGAGGTCGGCCTTGTCCTTCGCGTAGAGGAACACGGTGCCCGTGGCCACGCCGGCGCGCTCGGCCACGGCCTTCGTGGTGGTCGCGTCGAAGCCTCGCTCCGTGAAGAGCTCGAAGGCCGCCCGGCGGAGGCGCTCCCGCTTGTCGAGCTTGTGCTGGAGCCGCAGAGACATGACCGTGGTCAGAACATTCCTCCGGATTTCACGGCTGTCCAGCCCCTTGACAGCAGACTGAGTGGACTCAATGCTGACTACGGTCATAATGGAGGTGGCGATGGAGCAAGAGACGATGCGGTCGGCGCGGGCGCGGTACTTCGCGGAGAACGGCTTCGGGGACGACGG
>JAEUKC010000010.1:0-7520 GCA_016794445.1 Myxococcales bacterium | reverse complement strand
CGCGATCGGACAGGGCTTCGCCGACGAGGTGTTCCGGGTCTGGGCCCGCGCCCACGCGGGCACGCGGCTCCTGCCTGTGGACATGAACGAGGGCGTGGGATTCATGGTGCGGAGGGCGCTCGCCGAGGGGACTGGCGCGCCCACGCCGTGAGCGGCCCCGCTAGACCGAGGCTGCAACAAGAACGGTCGTCGCGGTGGGTCCAGCGACGCTTCGGTCTCGCCTCGATGCTGGCGCCGAGCTACACGCCCCCCGCATGTTCGCCCTCCGCATCGGGCCCATCGAGACAGGCGACGGCCCCATCCGCATCTACATCGGCGGCGAGGACGACGGGAGCATCACGCAACCGATCGTCGTGAAGAGCGACGCCGAGGGGCTTCGTCGACTCGCGAAGGCAGGAACGGCGCCCTTGCTGTGCGACAAGTCGCTCGCGCTCGCGGGGCGAGCCCACGGGTTCACGGTGGCCGAGCCGCCTTCGTGGCTGCTGCAGCTGCGCGCCGGCCTCGCCGTCGCGATGAGCCAGACGCAGAGCCTGCGGCGTGTCGCGCCGCCGGCGGTCCTCGCGCTCCTCGAGGCGTCGGTCGAGTACTGGCGTGCGGAACCGTGGCGCCACGTCGACTCGAACGACGTCCTCCTGGCACGACTCCGATCGCCGGAGGAGAGGACTTACGAGGCGTCGATCCTCGGCAGCGCCGGGATGGAGTACGGCCTGGCGCTCTACGACGACCTCGGCACGATGGCCGAGATCCGTCGGTCGCGTGGCAAGCCGGCGGCAGCGAAGAAGCTCCACTCGATCGCGGTCACCTACGACCCCGGTCCCGAGTTCGTCCTCGACGCGCTCGAAGGTGTCTTCGACGTCGGCGGCGCGCCGGTAGCTATGCGGGTCAAGGCCGGTGTGCTGAGCGGCCTGACCAGCAGCGAGGTGCTCGTCCTCGCCGCCAGCCTGAGAGCGGCGGCGGCGATGGGCGCGGGCGCGCAGGGGAGCGGGAAGGTCGAGCTGGACGGGGTCACCGTCGAGATCGAGCTCTCGCGTGCCACGGCCACGACGACGCCGAAAGACGAGGTCTCGAAGCCGAAGGCGCGTACGGACTCGAAGAAGAAGCGGTAGCGTCGCGCCTCGTGCTCACGCCCGTGGGGCTGGGTAGGACGACGCGACGTTGAGACGGAACTCGCCGTCTCCCTGGAGGACCTCCGTGTCGATGATCACGCGTGGGTCCGCACCGTAGAAGTCACGGCGGCTCGAGACGAGGTCGCTGACGATCACGTGTATCTCGGCCGAGTGGGGTACGCCGGCGGCGAGCGCGGCTTCGAGCACCCAGTCGGCCACGACGTCGGGCGGGTCGGACCTCGCCGTCGCCGCGTTCCAGATGACCGCCGCGAACTTCACTGCGTGGGCGAACTCTCGAAGGTTGCTGCGCTGGTCCTCGAAGATCGGCTCCGCCCACTCCGTCAGGATCTCGCTCATCTTGGGCCGGCCGTCGCTCCCACCGAGGAAGATCCGCTCGTCCGGAATGCCGCTCTCGGCCGCCATCGCGCGCACGCGATCGTCGAGGCTGGGCTTCGACCCATGGACGGCCTTCCGCTCTCGCTTGGTCTGTCTTCGCTCGCGACGCGCCATGGGCCGCGATGGTAGCAACGACGACGGACGGGTGGACTGGGCAGGAAAGTAGGCAGGACCGCGGCTCCGGTGGGCAGGCGCGTGTGGACGGCGGCGTCGAGCGTACACTCCGAGGATCATGCGTGCGGGATTCCTCGGGACGACGTGCGTTCTGGTCGCCTGCGCGGGCGCGGCGAAGCCCCCGAACACGCCGCCCGCCGCCGTTCCCTCCGCGTCCGCGGCGAAGCCGGTGCCGAGCGCCAAGGCTTCCGAAGCGCAGGTCTACACGCTCCCCATGCCGCTCCCGCCGACGGCGGCCAAGACCGATCCGATCCAGACCGAGCCGGCCTTGCTGAAGGACGCCTTCACCAAGGCGAAGCCCGGCACGCCGGAGCACGTGCGCACCGGGCGCGCGCTCGCCGAGACGTGCCGCTCGGCCGAGGTCCGGCGGGGCGACGAGACGCTGGCGCTGTGGGGGAAGCTCGCGGCCACGACCAGCGACGCGAAGCCGAAGGCGAAGTTCCTCGAGAAGCGCAAGGCCTACGAGGCCGCGCGCCAGTGCGTGATCGGCACCTACCGCGCCGTGGCCACCATGGACCGCAAGGACGCGAAGGGCGACGAGGTGCTCCTCCACCTCGCGGCCGAGTACGCCGCGCGTCGTGTCTTCGATCCCGCCGAGGACGAGCCGCTGCAGCGCGCCGACGCCGACAAGTCCCGCACGACCCTGCTCGAGCTGGTCTCGAACTGGCCGTACTCGAAGCACGTGCCCACCGCCTACCGGATCTTCGCCGACGACTACTACGACAAGGCGGCGGCCGACGTCATCGACTGGACGATCCCGAGGGACGCCTATGGGCGCGTCCACGACGTCGATCCGAAGTCGATCGAGGCCGCCTACGCCAGCTACCGGCTCGGCCACGTGCACGTCCACCTCGGCGACGCGAAGCTCGCCAAGGAGTGCTTCGAGCGCGCCGTGACCGAGGCCAACGCGCTCGGCGGCGAGCCGCACGCCTCCGAGGTGCTGGCGGCCGCGGAGGCCGCGCGCGCGCGGTTGCCGTGACGCCTCGCGGGCCTGCTTCAGGAGCGGCGACAGCCGGCTCCGCGGTCGAAGGTGCGTGGTCCATCAAGATCTCACCTGGGAACCGAGACGATGGTCCGGTCTCCGCGATTGACCCAGAGGACCGCGTCGGAGATCACGGCGAGCCCACGCGGAGCCGCCTGATCGCGAGCCAGCAACGTGCGCTCCGTCCCGTCCTTGCGAACCTTCTGCACGAGACCGTCCTCCTGGCTGGCGAAGTAGACCCAGGTGCTGTCCGTGGCCAGCCCGCTACCGCCCCTCACCGGGGCCAGGACCTTCGGCCCTCCATCCGAGCTCCTCAGGACCGCGCCCGGCGAACCGCCTGTGCCGCCCACCACCCAGAAGACGGCCCCGGCACCATCGGCGATCAGCCACGCCGGCTGCACCTGGTGATGGGCGACCGTGGAGAGCTCTCCTGAACCGAGGGGACGTCTCATCACGACGCCGTTGGAGGTTCCTGAGCCGAGGACCGTCCAGTAGACATTGCCCGAGTCCACGGCGAGGTCGGTCGGCATCGCCTGCAAACTGGCGAAGACCGCGTCCGGCTGCCCATCCTTTCGGACTCTCGAGACGTCACCGTTCGCGACCGACCACGCCAGGTACACGCCGTCGTTCGTGACGGCGAGCCCTTTGGGGCCACCGACCTTGACGGGGCCGAAGCCCATCAGCATGTCGACCTTCCCACCCCCGGATCTCGCGACGCTGTAGACACCCCCGCCACCGAGACCTTCGCCCTTGGTCCAGTACACACGTTGCGCGTCCACGGCGATTCGCTGAACCCCCGTCTGGCTCCAAGCGAGGAGCCTCGTTGCCTTCGTGGGCCAGTGCATCGAGACGAGGGTCCCAGTGCCACTGTCGGCCCAGAACAGGTCGTCGCCGTCTGCAACGAGCTGGCGTGCGTCGACGTTGCTGGCGACGACGGTGACCGGGAGAGGCGTGCCCTCGAGCGAGCCACTTCCACCTGCGGAGGCGCTGGCGACCGCGGGAGCGGAGGCAGCGACGTTCGGCGTCTTGCGTGCTGCGGTGCACTGGAGCGCGACGAACGAACTGGACGCGAGGCCGAGCCAGAGCCAACCGGACCGCCGATCGAGCGCCGTCATGGCGACAGCACCCGCCGTGGAGCGGGCATGGGTGCGCGACGAGGATCCCGCGCTCTTCATCTTCGGCCAGTCTACCGCTACGCCCTCGGCGCGCACGCGGGGACCCGCCAGGAAGCCTCCCTTGCCGACCACGACCGACGCGGACTACTTGCCGAGGGCGGCTCGCAGTGCCGCGTATCGACTGCAGTCAGCCTCCGCCCCGGGCATGCAGGCGCGATGGTACGAGACCAAAGCCTTCTCGCGGTCTCCGGCGGCGAGCTGAGCCTTGCCGAGGTCGCTGCAGGCGGACGGTGACCCCGCTTCGCATGCTCGTATCAGCGTGCCATCCGTCGCAGAGAAGGTGACCGGCTTTCGGCTGTAGACCAGGAACTCACATCCGTCACCGAGTCCGTGAGCGCATGCGGCCTCGGCGAGCCCGATGAGCTCGCCGGCCTCGGGCGCCCCAATTCTGGGTATCAGTGCGTACTTGCAGAGCAGAGGGTTCGCCGCGCAAGCCTTCCGCATGAAACCACGTCCATCGTCCGTGTTCACTCCAGCGATGAGACCCGCATGGAAGCAGCTCCATAGGTCGTTTGCGGAACACTGACCTTCACAGACGTCTGCGCCGTCCTTCAGGCGGCAAGCAAACGGCGTCGCACGCCCTAGCCGACAGGCCTCGTCCCGCAGCACCAGCGGCGCCTCACACGGATAGATCGTCTCGAAGGCCCACGTCTCGGAGTGCACTTGAATCGGCGCGAGCAGCACGCGAACGGGTGTCAGTCCAGCCAGCGCGGCATCGCCAAGCGCCTTGGAGCGAGACGCCGGCAATGCGCTCGAGGAACCGTCGACGACTCCGTAGTCGAGGCGGATGACCGAGTACTGCGCGCTCGCGCAGGCGCCTTTGAGTTCGCTCCGCATCAAGGCGCGGAACGCCCACCGTCTCGCTAGCACATGGACGTCGACCGACACTCCGCACTTCCCTGCGCAGTTGACGGCTCTCTCGGACGGCGTCTCCAGTGGAACGACCAGATGCTCGGGGACGATGCCGACCGATCCATAGCCAGCGTCGTCCGACTCGCACTCGAAGAACACCGGCGTGCCGTCGACATAGGCCGCCGCTAGCGAGTGTGCGCTGCTGCGGTCTCCGAGGTTCGATGCGCTCGGAGTCAGCAGGACGAGAGCGCGGGCCGGCCTGGCGACTCGGGGTGTCGACGGAGGTTTCGGCGCGGGCAGCCCCGGGCTGTCACACGCTGCGACCCCTATCACTCCGGCAAGCACCCATCGCTTCACTACGGCCACGAGTCTATCGCGGCGAGGAGGCTTCAGCGTAGCAGGCCCGGTGGGCGGGGCACCGCGGCTCGACCACGCCGTCGGCAGCCTCTACGGGCAGTCGCGCGTCGTGACCCCTGCCGCTGCGGCTTCGCACAGCCCGCCCTCGTAGGTCTTCCCATCGCAGCCGCACACGGGCTCCGCGGAACACAGGCTCAGCCTCCGGGACGTGCAGACACCCGGACAGCCGCACGCGCCCACCGAGATGCAGAACTCATCGCCGGGACAATCGTCGTTGTTGCTGCACACCGCGCGGCCGACGGGCGTCGGTCGACAGCCGGGGGCGTCGGCGACCTCGGAGGTGGAGTCCGCTCCTCCATCGCTCGTCGTCGCGACGGTTCCGCCGCAGCCCACCAGGAGTGCGGTCACGCAGCAGCGAACGGCGCCGGCCATGTTCGCCATCGTAGTCAGTCCCGGTCCGGCGCTCCCAGCGGGAAGAACGACCGGAACGGCCGCGCCTCGTCCACCGCGCGGGCGAACGACGGACGCGCGAGCAGCCGCGCGCGATAGGCGCGCAGCGTCGGGAACGGCTCGCCGATCGGGTGCGTCCAGTCCGCGTAGAACAGCGACGGCGCCGCCGCGCAGTCCGCCATCGTGAAGTCCGCGCCCGTCGCCCACGTCTTGCCGGCGAGGTGCGCCTCGAGCCACGCGTACGCGCGCTCGAGGCGCTCCGCGGCGAGGAGCCGTCCCTCGTCCCTCTTCACCGGGATGCGCCCGAGCGCGCTGTCGACCGCGAGCTGCATCGGGTCCATCACGTAGAGGTCGAAGAAGCGATCCAGGAAGCGCACATCGAGCGCGGCCCGCGGGTCCTCGGGCAGCAGGCGCACCGGCCCGGGGTGGGTCAGCTGCAGGTACTCGATGACGATGCTGGTCTCGACCACCTGGTGATCGCCGTCCAGCAGCAGGGGAAACTTGCGCAGCGGCCAGCGGCGGAGCCACTCGGCGCCGTGCTCCGGCGTGTCGGGCCCGATGCAGCGGAACTCGAACGGGGTCGAGTTCTCGTAGAGCGCGACGAGGGCCTTCTGCGTGTACGAAGAGAAGGGGTGACCGTAGAGCGCGAGCGCCATCGTGGAGATCCTCGTCGAGATGCGGGGTGGGGGAGGAACCAGCGGTAGCCGTTCGAGCGGAACGGCAGGCCGAGCTCGCCGCACACCCAGCGCGGGTCGCGCTCAGGCTACCGGAAACCCCGCGGAGGGGTGGGTCGCGACGAACGCGGCCACGGCCACCGAGAGCACCGCGTGGCTGGCCTCTTCGGCCGCCATCCGGGCCAGCGCGGCGGCGCGCAGGGGCTGACGCCGGGCCTCGTCCGCGAGCGCGATCGCGGCGCGCCCCTCTCCGAGGACCCCGTCGAGGACCGCCTCCTCGTAGAGCTGCTGGAGCGTCGGCCGTCGTCGCGTCCCCCGCCGTCGCGGCGCCGCGGCGAGCCGCGCGTCGCGCCCCGCGAAGCCGAGGCTCACCCGCGCGTGCTCGCGCTCTTCCGCCGCCGCCGCGAGGGCGCGCTCGACCAGCGGAGCCGGGGCGCCGTGCGCGTCGAGGTCGTCGGCGAGCCAGAGGAAGCTGTCGATCGACGCCTGCTCGAGCCGGGCCTGCTCGATCCAGCGCCGGCTGTCGTGCGCCTCGCCGCGCCGTCGGCCGTCGCACGCCGAGGGCAGGAGAGGCTCTCCGGCGGGGCCGCGCAGCGGGCGGCCACCGACGATGTTCCGGCCGGGGATGTAGATCCCGCGCCAGCCCTGCACGGGGATGGGCAACTTCAGCCCCAGGGCGAGCCCGACCTCGTTCCCCGTCCCGGACCCCGACCCGAGGGCGAAGGTGGTGCGCAGCGCGACCGAGAGGAACCCCACCGAGAAGAACGGCGCCAGGTGGAGGCCGTGCTGCGCGCCGTCGGCGGAGGTGCGGACCGCCCAGCCGGCCTCGAGCCCGAACGCCGAGTAGAACACCTCCGCCGCGACGGCCGCCCGGATGCCCTCGTCGTGACGCTGGAGCTGCCCGAGCAGACCGAAGCCCTGCCAGCGCTCGAGGCCATACGGCGCGTGCACGACGGACAGCTCGGCCCCGCGATCGGTCCACGTGCGTCGTCCGGTCGACCACGTGTGCAGGTAGCCAGGGACGACCGCGGTCAGGCTCCGGTCTTCGTCCGCGCGGGCCGACGCCGGGCCCATCAGGGCGAGCGCGGTCAGCCCGAGGCACGGCACGGCGGCTCGATCGAAGCGCCCCACCGCGTCCACGGTATCGGGTCACGAGGGCGGCGACCAGCCGTGGAGAGCGACCAACACCGCTGCCGCCGATTCACGGGCGCCCGTGAACGCGCGGTGGGTGTCAAAGTTGTTGTCCACTGAGAGTCAGAAGGGGATCGCGATCGGGGTGTTCCTCCGGTCGTGGACCGGGTTGAGGTAGACGGCGCCCACCGGACGCCAGTTGCGAGTGCGTCCCGTCCAACGG
>JAEUKC010000009.1:0-4787 GCA_016794445.1 Myxococcales bacterium | reverse complement strand
CGCGCCAGTCCCCTCGGCGAGCGCCCTCCGCACCATGAATCCCACGCCCTCGTTCATGTCCACAGGCAGGAGCCGCGTGCCCGCGTGGGCGCGGGCCCAGACCCGGAACACCTCGTCGGCGAAGCCCTGTCCGATCGCGTCAACGCCGGCGAAGTCGAGCACGACCTCGCGGAACCGCTCGAGCCCGTGCACCAGTCGCTTGGCCTCCGACCGCGAGACGAAGGCCGTGCCGTACGCGAACAACCGGACGATGGTCCTCGTGGGGTCGACCTCGAGGTCGGTGGTGAACGCGTCGAACAACCACCGGGAAGGGCCCGCGGCTCGACTTGAGCAATGGCGCGCTCGGAAGCTATCTCAGGGGTTGCACGCCAACCACATCACACAAAGGTCGCGCCGAGCCGCTTGTGTCGAGCACCTGGACGGAAGTCGCCTGATCGAAACACCACTCGGGCGCTCAACAGATACGCTGCCTACGATGACATCCCGAAGTCGACTCAACGGCCTGGCCGCGTGCTTGCTCGCCCTCTGGGGGCTCCCCGGCGCCGTCTGCGCACCGGGAGGTCCACCGCCCGCGCCGTGCGTCTGCGAGGCGGCGGTCTGTGGCGTCAACCCAAGTTGCGCCTGTTCGTGCCCGTCCGGCACGGTGCTGGGCTGCGACAACAACTGCGTCACGGCTCTCACACCTGGCTCGGTCTGCCAGACTAGCGACACCTGCGGGCCCACCTGTACGGACGGCAGTGGGCGCAGTGCTGCCAATGGCGGCAACACGACGTGCCGCGTCGCGGTCGATGGTCTCGCTCGCTGTATGGAGCGCCTCGCCGGGAACCCGAAGCCCTGCACGCTGACAGCCAACGATTGTCCCGGGGGCGAGGTCTGCGTTCGTCCCGCCGTTCAATACGGTCTCGGGGGCGCGGACGGCTCTCCGCCCTCCGACAAGTTCATCTGCGGTATTGGCTGGACGGCCGCCAGCACGCCAGAACCATCACCGATCTGCGTCCCTGCGATCGACGCTCTACCTTCCGGTCAATGGTGCGATGGCGCCTTCGGGCCAACCCTTGCTCCGCGCTGCGGAGTCTGCCAATCTGGGGCCGTCTGCGACGCAACCGTCAATCCAGGCGGATCCGTGACCGGCATCACCACGACTGGCTGGTGTCGAGCGGGCTGCGAAACGGACAGCGACTGTCCCTGTTCAAAGGGCCTGAGCTGCCTCCCAAACGCCGCGGGCACCAAACGATGCTGTGTGGCAGACAATGCACCGTGTAGCGGTGGCGCCCTTTCACAAGACTGTTGCAACACGGCATTCCGGACCATTCGAGACGCGGTCAGTGGTGCTGAGGTCACCTACGCCGCCCGAGGTGGGGGCTGCCATGTCGTCGACCCAACGCGACCCAACAGCTATGTCTGCGCGCAGTGCACTGCGGTCGGTGCAGCCTGCGCTCCTGGGACGCTCTGCTGCGACGGCGCCAAGTGCAATAACGGCGTGTGTGGCTGCGCACGTTTCGGCGATCTTTGCGAGTCTGACTTCGACTGTTGCGCATCGATGAAGTGCGGCGCGACAGGGACTGGCGAGAAGCGCTGCCAGTGCGCGCCAAGTCAACCGAGGAACGATGGTCGCCCTCCCCCGCCACCCGACTGTGTGGGGGCTGGTGGTGGTGGCGGAAGTTCGGCCGGAGGAACCCTCCCTCCGACGCCACCACCGCCACCTGTTCTGCCCCCGGTATCGGAGCGCTACGAGATCCGGAGCTTCGAGCACTCGGTTGCGTCGGTGTCTTCTGCGCCCGTCGTCTTCGCCGTACCGGCCGGAGAGCGACCAGTGCACCTCGGGTCTTTTGAGCGCGTGTTCTACACGACAGATGCGCCGAAGAGTAAGCTCACTGTCTTCGATGTCGGCTCGACAACGGTCCGCGCGACTTTCGATCTCACTGCCACCCCGAAGACCTTGGCGGTGACCGCGCCACTGGCCATTGCTTCGGATGTACCATCCTTCGTCTTCATCGGCATGAATGGCATGGCTGAGTGGCGTCGATATCGGAGCATCGATAGCACCGAACTCCTCCCCTACCAGCGCTTCATTGGAGCGGGCAGCGACCCGACGGTGCAGGCGCTTCTTGATCCAAGGCCACCGCAAGACGACCTCGTCCTGCTGACATCCAAGGAGCTGATTCGCTTCCCTGCCACAACCACTCCGTTCTCGCCGGCCGCACTGGCCAGAAGGAGCCTGAGTACCGTTCCGTCCATGGTCGGAGTCCCCGTCGGCGCAACATACTCCGGAACAAACGTCTGGGTGCTGACCGCGCAGACTGGTGGACGGCATTCAATCACTCGCCTGACCGAGGCGTTCTCCCCAACGCAGTCTATCGTCTCCGACGGCACGCCTGTCTCGGTTGCCGGTGCGGAGGGTGCGACATCGCCAACAGCGACCACTACGTTCGTCTCCACGTTGAGTCAAGCGGCGGGAGTCACGCAACTCTGCGCCTACGTCAACGGCAACCTAAGCCTTGCGTCTCGAAGGTGCATTAGTCTCGAGGGCGATCCTGTCATCCACTCCTCGAGCTACGTTGGCGAGATCGCGTACGCCTGGGTCCTGACGAAAGGGCCTGGAGGCAACCGTCTGCGCCGCGTGGAGTTGCGGGCAACGTCTCTGGTCTCCGCAGGCGTTGTGGACCTCGGCCCGGCCCAACCGCTTGCGCTAAGCGTTCAACCCGGCCCGTCCTTCTACGTCTCGGCGGACCCCGACCCGGCGGCAACGGTTGGATTTGCTCACGTGCTTGTTCGGCTCTAAGCGGCCATACTGGGAGGATGCGTCGCCTGCTACCGTTCTTCGTCGTCGCTTGCGGCAGCCAGGTGGTGTCGCCCACCGACGGCGGCCTCGACGTCGTGGCTGACGGTGCAAGCGACACGCCACCGGACACGCAGCTGGACTCGGCTGGAGACGGCGGGGATGATGCGTTGCTGGCCCCACCAAGCTGCCGCGCTGGCGGTATCGGGGCCGGACGAGACTGCGGTGACTCTGGCGCTGAAGACTGCTGCGCCGCTCCACTAGTACCGGGCGGTGACTTTAAGCGACTCTACGATGGAGTTGACTTCAAGGACGCTTCCTTCGCAGCCACGGTCTCCGCATTTCGACTTGATCGCTATGAGATCACCGTAGGTCGGTTTAGGGCATTTGTTGAAGCCAGACGGCGCGGCGAAGGCCCCAACATCGGTGGAGGCGCTCACCCAGGGGATCCAACCGGATGGCGCAAAGAATGGCGAGCGCCGAGCTCCGACGAAATGATCGCCGGAATGAAGTCGTGTTCCAGCGATGTCGGGGCCCCTACGTGGACCGACGCGCCATCTCCTGGAGATCGACTACCGATCAACTGCGTGTCCTGGGTAGAGCTGTATGGGTTTTGTGTGTGGAGCGGTGGACGGCTGCCGACAAACCTGGAGCTCGCGTTCGCGGCTGGCGGCGGAGGCCAGCAGCGCTACTTCCCCTGGTCCGTTCCGCCAACGTCAACTGCAATCGAGGAGGCCTTTGCAGTCTATTCGGCGGGCAAGCCGGCGACCATCCAGCCTGTCGGCAGTCGTACGAAGGGGGCGGGCCGTTGGGGACACCTCGACCTCGGTGGAAACGTGATGGAGTCAGCGATCGATTCGGGGTCGGAAGCGCTCACCCTTCTGCCGTGCGTTGACTGTGCGACCCCCTCGCCGGCGACCGAAGCTCTTCACTATGCTCGAGGCGGCTCATTTGCCACGGGGCCGGACGTGCTGCGAGTACAGGACCACAGCGCTCTCGTCTCGGGCGTGAGCCGTCTACCCTACGTGGGAGGCCGATGCGCGTACTCTATTCGCTAGGCTTTTCGTTCGTCCTGTCTGCCCCTCCTGGCGGCGGTGGACCGCTGGAGGGTGCGGTCCATGTCACCAACGACGGTCCGAAGGCAGTCCGTGTGCTCGTCGGCGCGGGTGACCTGACGCCATGCGACTCGAACTCCAAGGCCTTTGATGGCACGGTCATGCCAGACAAGACCGTTTCCTTCACCACGCGCTCCGCCTGTGTTTGCGTGCAGAGTACCGTGAGTCCTTTTGCTGGGACTGACTTCGGTCCAGCGTCGGTGCTTTGTCGACCAAACATCTGCAAGCCGGTCAGTGGCAAGAACAAGGTTGTCTGCGTTCCAGATATGTCGGCTCCCATCAGTGCCCGGGTGCGCTCCAGTCCATAGTTGTCGGTTCGCCGGCCCTCAGCCAGTCCGATGTCGCTCACTCTCGCGGGGATCTTGGTCCCCTCGACGCTGGGCTGCCCACGCAGATCCTTGGGTTGGACGAGCCGCAGGCCGCACCGGCCGACGCGATCCCCGCTAGGCGGTCCTCACCCCGCCGTCGACGACATCTGGTGGGTCAGTGCCCACGGAGCCGCCCTGCGTTCTCACCACGACCGCCCTGCGGCACGGTCCTCCGCCGACCACCGAGCTCATCGCCATTGTTGAACCCCTCCCGCGCCGCGACAGGCCGGAGCCGCGAGCGCCACTGTGCTGGCCGTCGGCACCAAGCCCGGCGTGCCCGCCATGCTGCGCCTCGCGCTGCCCGCCGACGCGCTCACGGCGCTCGCCTCGCCTCGCCTCACCGCCGGTCCACGGACGGCCGATGGCGTCAGGCGTCATTGCGTCGGCGCGCCAGTCCCCTCGGCGAGCGCCCTCCGCACCATGAATCCCACGCCCTCGTTCATGTCCACAGGCAGGAGCCGCGTGCCCGCGTGGGCGCGGGCCCAGACCCGGAACACCTCGTCGGCGAAGCCCTGTCCGATCGCG
>JAEUKC010000001.1:0-4265 GCA_016794445.1 Myxococcales bacterium | reverse complement strand
GACGATCGCGTTGCCCGTCCGATCGGCGTGGGTGACCGGGTCGTCCTGGGCATCGTCTTTGTAGTCGACGGCGAAGCCGCTCTCGTAGATCTCCATGATCGCGCGCGCCGCGTGCTCGGCGGCGGCGACGGCGACCTCTCGCTCTCGCGCGAGCCCGGTCATCACGGCGCTTCGAGCAGGGTGGCGATGCCCTGCCCCACGCCGATGCACAGGGCCGCGAGGCCGCGCCTGGCCCCACGACGCTTCATCGCGTGGGCCAGCGTGCCGAGGATGCGCGCCCCCGAGGAGCCGATCGGGTGACCGAGCGCGATCGCGCCGCCCTGCACGTTCACCTTGCCCGGATCGAGCTCGAGGCCGCGCAGGCAGGCGAGCGACTGCGCCGCGAACGCCTCGTTGAGCTCGACGAGGTCCAGATCGCCGATCGACCAGCCCGCGCGCGCGAGGGCCTTCTTGGTCGCGGGGATCGGCCCCTCGCCCATGAAGTTCGGCTCGACGCCGGCGACCGCGAACGAGACGACCCGTGCGAGCGGCGAGAGCCCGTGGCGACGCACCGCCTCCTCGCTCGCGAGGAGCACCGCCGCGCTGCCGTCGTTGATGGGGGAGCTGTTGCCGGCGGTGACCGTGCCGCCCTTCCTGAACACCGTGGGGAGCTTGGCGAGCTTCTCGACCGTCGTGTCGTCGCGCGGGCACTCGTCCTTGTCGAAGACCGGCGCGGGCTCGCCCTTCTTCTTGGGCGAGAGCGTGACCGGCACCACCTCGGCGGCGAAGTCACCGGCCTTCCACGCGGCGACCGCGCGGCGCTGCGACTCGATCGCGAAGGCGTCCTGCTCCTCGCGGGTGATGCCCCACTTGGTGGCGACGTTCTCCGCGGTCTCGCCCATGGAGTCGAGCGAGAAGCGCGCCTGCATGCGCGGGTTCGGGTAGCGCCAGCCGATCGTCGTGTCCCAGATGGGCGGCGGCGTGCGGTCGAAGGCCTCGGTGGCCTTGGGCATCGAGAAGGGCGCGCGGGTCATGGACTCGACGCCCCCCGCGACCACCACCTCGGCGTCACCGACCGCGATGGCCATCGCCGCGCGGTTGACCGCCTCGAGGCCGCTGCCGCACAGGCGGTTCACCGTGACGCCGGGCACCTCGTAGGGCAGCCCCGCGAGCAGCGCGGCCATGCGCGCGACGTTGCGGTTGTCCTCGCCCCCCTGGTTGGTCGCGCCGAACACCACCTCGGTGACCTCGGGCGCGAGGGCGGCGTTGCGGTCGAGCACCGCGCGGAGCACGTGGGCCGCGAGGTCGTCGGGGCGCACCTCGGCGAGGCTCCCGCGGTAGCGACCGATCGGGGTGCGGACGGCGTCGACGACGAAGACGGACCTCTGGACCAGGGCGGGCGTCATGGCCCGCGTTTCTACTCCTCGGCGAGGTGCTTGGCGAGCGCGTCGAGGCGATCGGCCACGCGCTCGCGCAGCTTGCCGAGATCGTACTTGTCGGGCTTGTCACCCGAGCTCTGGGCGACCTCGAGGGCCGCGGCGCTCGCCTCCGTGCGCACCCGGTCGGGGATGTGCAGCAGGTGGGCGAGCTTGTGGAGCGCCTCGCGCTCGCCCGGGTCGACGAAGCCGTCCATGCGCGCGAGCCAGATGGCCGTCGCGTACACGAACGTGCGCTCCACCGCCGAGAGCGCCTTGCGATCGATGGTGGTGAGCTCGCGCTTGGTCTCGGTGGCGGCCTTCACCTCCGCGAGCGCGGGGTCGTCGAGGCCCGCCTCCCTCGCGGCGCGCAGGATGCCCGCCGCCTCGTTGGCGTCGAGCTGACCGTCGGCCCAGCCGATGGCGGCGAGGGCGAGGAAGACGTCCTTGGAGAGCTTGGCCATCCACTCGGCGTATCACAGAATGCAAACGGTTCGGACGACCGGTATCGTTCGGCCGTGTCGGTCTTCGCCGCCTGGGGTCGGTTCGTGTTCCGGAGGCGCGTGGCCGTCCTCGTGACGAGCCTCCTCGTGCTCGCCGCCAGCGCCCTGCTCGTGGTGCGGGGCGGCACGCTCTCCGCGGTCATCACCGCCGACGTCGAGTCGGTGCGCGCCCTCACGTTGCTGGAGCGCGAGCTCCCGCGCCCGGGCAAGAGCTCGTTCCAGCTGGTCTTCCAGAGCAGGACGCTGCTCGCCACCGACGCGGAGTTCCAGGCCGATCTCCTGGGCGCGATCGGCGAGCTCGCCAGGGACCCGCGCGTCGCCGTGGTGATCCCGCCCCGCGCCCTGCCCCCCGCCCTCGCCGCCACGCGGATGTCCGCCGACGGTCACGGCGCGATCGTCGAGGTGTGGCTGAAGGACGACCTGCAGAAGGCCGGCCCGAGCTTCGCCGAGCTCCGCGCCAAGGTGAAGCCGCGCGCGCTCTCGGTGCTCGCGACCGGTCCCCTCGCCGAGCAAGAGGACTTCAACCGGGTGCTCGAGCAAGACCTGGTGAAGGCCGAGCTGATCAGCGTGCCGCTGACCGCGTTCGTGCTGCTCGCGGTGTTCGGCAGCGTGGTCGCCACGCTGCTGCCGGTGGGCGTCGGCCTCTTCGCGGTGCTCGGCGGCGTCGCCGCGCTCTTCACGTTGTCGCGCGTGACCAACGTGTCGCCCTACGCCATGAACGTGGTGACCCTCATCGGGCTCGGCGTCGCCATCGACTACTCGCTGTTCATCGTCAGCCGGTTCCGCGAGGAGCTGGCCCGCGGCGCGAGCACGGAAGAAGCCGTCGTCGCGGCCGTCGCCACGTCGGGCCGCGCGGTGGCGTTCGCCGGCCTCGCGGTCACCATCGGCCTCGCCGGGCTCCTGTTCTACCGCGGCATGTTCCTCGACGTGATCGGCATCGCCGCGGCGATCGTGGTCGCGCTCTCGGTGCTGTTCGCGCTCACCTCGCTGCCCGCGCTGCTCGGCGTCCTCGGGCCGCGCGTCGATCGGCTGCGGATCCCCCTCGTGAAGGTCTCGTCGGAGTCGCCGTTCTATCGCAAGGTGGCGGCGCGTGTGATGGAGCACCCCGTGCTCGTGCTCCTGCCGACGCTGGCCCTGCTCGTCGCCGCGGGCTTGCCGTTCTTCGGCATCCGCACCGCCAACTCCGACGTCACGGTGCTGCCCAGCACGACCGAGGCGCGCAAGGGGTACGACGAGCTGGCGAGGGGCTTCCCGGGCCAGGATCCGAGCCCGATCGTGGTGCTCGTGCAGTTCCCCGGCAACCCCCTCGAGGCCCCGCGGCTCGGCGCGCTGCACGACCTCGTCACGGCGACCCGCGCCCGCGCCGGCGTGCTCCGCGTCGACGCGCCGGTGGCCTTCGACCCCCGCCTCCCGAAGGAGCTCGAGGCGCAGCTCCTCGGCGCGCCGCGGGCGGCCATGCCCCCCGAGCTCGCCGGCATGATCACGGCCATGGTCGGCCCGACGACCGTGCTGGTCACCGTGCGCAGCGCGCACCCGCCGGCGTCGGAGGAGACGCGCGCCCTCGTGAAGGGCCTGCGCTCGAACCCGGTCGTCGGCGACGGTCGCCTCGTCGTCACCGGGCGGACCGCCGTGGACCTCGATCTCTTCGAGTACGTGAAGCAGCGCACGCCGCGTACGGTCGGCTTCGTCATGGGCATGACCTTCGTCGTGCTCCTCTTCGCGCTGCGCTCGGTCCTGCTGCCGCTCAAGGCGGTGGTGATGAACGTGCTCTCGATCACCGCGTCGTTCGGCGCGCTCGTGTGGGTGTTCCAGCAGGGCCACCTGTCGTCGGTGCTGCGCTTCACGCCGGGGCCGATCGAGCCCGTGCTGCCGGTGCTCCTGTTCTGCCTCGTGTTCGGCCTCTCCATGGACTACGAGGTGCTCCTCCTGACGCGCATGCAGGAGGAGTGGGACCACTCGGGCGACAACCGGCGCGCCGTGGCGGAGGGCCTCGCCAAGAGCGCGCCGCTCATCACGAGCGCCGCGGTGATCATGGTGGTGGTGTTCGCGGCCTTCGCGATGGCCCGCGTGGTGCTCATCCAGGCCATCGGACTCGGCATGGCCCTCGCCGTCGCGCTCGACGCCACGCTCGTGCGGACGCTCGTCGTGCCCGCCACCATGCGCCTCTTCGGCGACGCGAACTGGTGGGCCCCCTCGTTCCTGCGCCGGCGCTGATTTGCTTTGTCGCTCCCGGACCGTCCCTGTCCGGTCCTCCGCGACGAATTGCTTTGTCGCTCCCGGACCGTCCCTGTCCGGTCCTCCGCGACGAATTGCTTTGTCGCTCCCGGACCGTCCCTGTCCGGTCCTCCGCGACGAATTGCTGTGTCGC
>JAEUKC010000449.1:0-40891 GCA_016794445.1 Myxococcales bacterium | reverse complement strand
GTGCCGCGGCGCGAAAACCGGTTCGCGTTGACGGCACGGTGACGCCGTACGATTCCCTGCGGTCCCCGCCCCCTGGAAGCCCATGAGCCGCAACGGAAGCCCGCCCACGACGCTCACGCGTCCCACCAACGCCGTCCCCGCGCGAGGGAGCCTGGCTCCCCCCTCCCCCGATCTGCCGCCGCTCGACTGTGCGCGCGTCTTCGAGGGATCGAACCTCGTCGTGCTCGGTGGCACCGGCTTCCTCGGCAAGGTGTTCTGGGTGATGTTGCTCGCGGCCTACCCGGGCATCGGCAAGATCTACATGATGGTCCGGAGCAGCAAGGGCAAGGGCTCACCCGAGCAGCGCTTCTGGAAAGAGGTCGCCACCAACGAGTGTCTGCGGCCGCTGCGCGAGCAGCACGGCGAGGGCTTCGAGGCGTTCCTGCGCGAGAAGATCGTCCCCATCGACGGCGACGTCGGCAAGCCCAACTGCGGCGTCGATCCCGCGCTGATCGCGGAGCTGAAGGGCACCGTGGACGCCGTCGTCAACGTGGCCGGCGTGGTCGACTTCACGCCGCCGCTCGACGAGGCGCTCGACGCCAACGCCTTCGGCGCCCAGAACCTCGTCGCGCTCTCGCGCGCCCTCGGCGACGCGCCGCTGTTCCACACGAGCACCTGCTACACCGCCGGCACCCGCAAGGGCCTCATCCTCGAGCAGGATCCGCTGCAGGTCCCCTTCCCCCGCCACGAGGAGCTCGGCGCCGAGCTCTGGGATCCGGACCGCGAGATCGCCGACTGCCTCGACCTCATCGCGCAGGCCCACCACCGCTGCAACGACGCCTTCCGCCAGAGCGAGTTCAAGGAGAAGGCGCTCTCCAACCTGCTCGACCGTGGCGAGCCCACCGAGGGCCCCTCCTTCGACGCCGAGCTCGAGAAGGTGCGCCGCAAGTACGTGGAGTCGCGCCTGCAAGAGGCCGGCATGGAGCGCGCCACCCACTGGGGCTGGCAGAACACGTACACGTACACCAAGAGCATCGGCGAGCAGGTCATCGCGCGCTCGGGGCTGCCGTTCACCATCGTGCGCCCGGCGTGCTGCGAGTCGACGAGCGTGTTCCCGTTCCCCGGCTGGAACGAGGGCATCAGCACCTCGGTGCCGATCATCTTCCTGACGATGCAGGGCCAGGTCCGCATCCCGGCGAGCAAGGCGATCCTCGACTTCATCCCGAGCGACATGGTCTGCGCCGGCATGGTCCTCGCGCTCGCCGAGCTCCTCGAGGGTAACTTCAAGCCGGTCTACCAGCTGGGCGCCTCCGACGTGAACCCGTGCACCTCGTACCGGTTCGGCGAGCTGTTCGGCCTCTACAAGCGCAAGCACTACCAGCGCACGGGCAAGGGCAACCCGTTCGTGAACCTGCTCAAGGCCTACACCGAGATCCTCGTCGTCGACAAACACCACTTCCGCAAGTGGGGCTCCTCGTACAACGCCAAGGCCATGCGCACCGTCGCGCAGATGATGAAGCGCGTGCCGGTGCTCAAGCCCGGCGCCAAGGCGCTCGAGGGCGTGGCCAAGGTCGAGGACAAGATCGCCGAGATCATGGAGCTGTTCGTACCGTTCATGCACGAGCAGGTGGGCCCGTTCTCCTGCGCCAACACGCGCGCCGCGTACACGCGCGCGACCGACGCCGACAAGGCCAAGCTGCCGTGGCGCCCCGACCAGATCGACTGGAACGACTGGACGATGAACATCCACATGCCCGCCGTGGAGAAGTGGGTGTTCCCGGACATGGAGGCCAAGCTCAAGAAGGAGCCGAAGCCCCTCAAGGCGCACACCACGCTCGTCACGATGCTGCACGAGATGGCGAGCCGGCACGATCTGTCGGTCGCGCTCTCGCGCCTCGAGGCCGACGGGCTCTCGCGCGTCACCTACCAGGACCTCGAGCAGCGCGCCGAGGCCACCGCGGCCCGGCTCGCCGAGATGGGCGTGGAGAAGGGCGCGCGCGTCGTGCTCTCCGCCAAGAACCACCCCGACTGGGCGGTCGCCTACTTCGGCATCCTGCGCGCCGGCGCCACCGTCGTGCCGGTCGATCCGGCGATGGACCCGGAGGGCTTCGCCAACATCGTCCACGAGTCGGGCGCGCGCGTCGTCGTGCGCGACGTCGAGGTCGACGAGAAGGTGGGCGACCGCCTGCGCAAGGTCGAGCCGCCGCTCCGCACCCCCGATCTGCACGCGCTCACGGCCGAAGATCGCTCCCTCGTGCCGCCGACGATCGAGCTCTCCGACGCCGACGTCGCGAGCCTCATCTACACGAGCGGCACCACCGGTCACCCGAAGGGCGTGCAGCTGACCCACGCCAACTTCACCGCGCTCGTCGCGTCGCTGGCGCCGATCTTCCCGCTGCACGGCGGCGATCGCCTGCTCTCGGTGCTGCCGCTCCACCACACCTTCGAGTTCACCTGCGGCCTCCTGCTGCCGCTCTCGCGCGGCGCTCGCATCCTCTACCTCGACGAGCTCAACGGCGAGCGCATCAAGAAGGGCCTCACCGACGGTCGCATCACCGCCATGATCGGCGTGCCCGCGCTCTGGCAGCTGCTCGAGCGGCGCATCCTCGCCAAGGTGAAGGACCGCGGCCCGATGGCCGAGACCGCCTTCGACCTCGCGGGACAGCTGAACCGGTGGAGCAGCAAGACCCTCGGGCTCGACCTCGGTCGCGTACTCTTCGGGCAGGTGCACGACGAGCTCGGTGGCCACCTGCGCTTCATGGTCAGCGGCGGCGCGGCGCTCCCCGCCGACACCCAGAAGACCTTCGCTCGCCTCGGCCTCCACCTCACCGAGGGCTACGGCCTCACCGAGGCGGCGCCGGTGCTCACCGTCTCCAAGCCCTCGGGCGGGCCCCTCGGCCAGGTCGGCACTGCGATCCCCGGCGTCGAGGTGAAGATCCTCGAGCCGAACGAGCTCGGCGTCGGCGAGGTCGTCGCGCGCGGCCCCAACGTGATGAAGGGCTACACCGACGAGTCGGCCACCCGCGAGGTCATCGACGACAAGGGCTGGCTGCACACGGGCGACCTCGGCAAGCTCGACAAGAAGGGCCGCCTCAGCATCGTCGGCCGCGTCAAGGACGTGATCGTCGCGGCGAGCGGCGAGAACGTCTACCCGGACGACGTCGAGAACCGCCTCGGCACCGTCCAGCACATCGAGGAGCTCGCCATCGTCGGCGTCGACGACCCGCGCGGCGGCGAGCGCGTCGCCTGCCTCGCCGTGCCCGCCAAGGACGACGAGGTCGACCGCGCCGCGCGCATGGACCGCGCCCACCGCTCGCTCCGCGAGGCGCTCGGCAAGCTGCCCTACGGGATGCAGCCGGCCGTCGTGCACCTCTACGACGCGCCCCTTCCCCGCACAGCCACCCGCAAGGTCAAGCGCCGCGAGGTGCAGGCGATGCTCGGCCGCATGATCGCCGCCACGGCGAAGCCGGCCGACGAGACCAGCGACGCGACGCCGGTGCGCACCGCGATCTCCGCGGTGACCGGGCGCCCTCTGAAGGAGATCCACCCGCACTCCACGCTGCAGGACGAGCTCGGGTTCGACTCGCTCACGCTCACCGAGCTGCTCGTGGCGCTCGAGGCGCGCTACGGCACCATCGACCCGCAGGGCCTCGTGCACGCGCGCACCGTCGAGGACGTGGAGAAGCTCCTCGAGGGCCGCCATGCGCGCGCCGAGTCGCGCACGCGCACCATCGAGGGTCGCCGCCACGACAAGCACGGCGAGGACGACAAGATCGACCTGCCGAAGCCCGTGCAGGAGCTCGGCAAGAGCCTGTTCGGCAAGCTCCAGATGGGCTTCTACGACCGGGTGATGAAGCCGACCGTCACCGGCCGCGCGTTCATCCCGTACAACCGCCCGACCATCGTGGTGTGCAACCACTCGAGCCACCTCGACATGGGGTTCGTGAAGTACGCCCTCGGGAGCTACGGCCAGGGCCTCGTGTCCCTCGCCGCCCAGGACTACTTCTTCGAGGGCAACAAGCTCACCCGCACCTGGTTCGAGAACTTCACCAACCTCGCGCCGCTCGACCGCAAGCAGCTGCGCGCGGCGATGCGCCAGGCCGGCGAGATCCTGCGGCGCGGCAACACCGTGCTCATCTTCCCGGAGGGCACGCGGTCGACCGACGGCGAGATCCAGGAGTTCAAGTCGCTGGTCGGCTGGCTCGCCATCGAGCACGACGTCGACATCCTGCCGGTCTGGCTCGGCGGCACCTTCGAGGCGCTCCGCAAGGGCGCCATGGTGCCCACCCAGCGCGAGCTCGAGGCCCGCATCGGGCCGCCGTTCGCCGTCTCCGACATGCGCCGGCTCACCCCGGGCATGAACACCAGCGAGGCCGCCCGCGAGGTCGCCCGCCTCGCGCGCCAGGCCGTCCTCGCCCTCCGCGACGGCGACGTGCTCGACTTCGCGCGCCTCGAGGGCTCGGTGAAGGTGGAGCGCAAGCACCCGCTGATCGCGCTCTTCGAGGAGCTCGAGCAGAAGTTCAAGCCGGGGTCGGTCAGCCAGCCGGTGTCGTTCTACTTCACGCTCGGCAACGACGAGATCGCCAAGTGGACGGTGAAGGTCGACCCCTCGACCTGCCAGATCAAGAACGGCAAGCCCGAGGGCGGCAGCGCGGACTGCGTGCTCAAGACCAGCCAGGAGATCTTCACCAAGATGGTCCGGGACGCCTACATCCCGGGCCCCGCCGAGGTCATGTCGGGGCTCGTGAAGAGCAACGACGTGGGCCTCTTGTTCGAGTTCCAAAAAGCCTTCCAGCTGGTTTGAGGTCGTGACGATGGCGCGTGTGCTCGTGACGGGGGCTTCGGGGTTCTTGGGTCGACACCTGTGCCGGTCGCTGGCCGATCACGGCCACGAGGTCGTGGCGCTCGCCCGCCACGTCGAGCAGCTGCCCGACCACGTGGTCCCGCGGCGCGGCGACGTGCTCGACCAGGCCAGCATCCGCGACGCGGCGGCCGGCTGCGTCGCCGTGTTCCACTGCGCGGGCAAGGTCTCGCGCCGGCCGGAGGACGCCGAGGAGCTGCACCGCGTCCACGTCGAGGGCACGCGGCACGTGCTCGAGGCGTGCAAGGCCGCCCACGTGAAGCGGGCCATCGTCGCCTCGACGAGCGGCACCGTGGCCGTCGGCGACGACCCGGACCACATCCACACCGAGACCGACCCCTCACCGCTCGGCCTGATCCAGCGCTGGCCCTACTACCGGAGCAAGCTGTTCGCCGAGCAGGCGGCGCTCGCTTTGAACGCGCCCGACTTCGAGGTCGTGTGCGTGAACCCCACGCTGCTCCTCGGCCCCGGCGACGACCGCGGCTCGTCCACCGAGGACGTGCGTCTCTTCCTCGAGAAGAAGATCCCGGCGGTGCCGCCGGGCGGCATGTCGTACGTCGACGCGCGCGACGCGGCGGAGGCCATGCGCCTCGCGTGGGACAAGGGCGTGCCCGGCGAGCGCTACCTGGTCGGCGCCTGCAACCTCACCGTGCGCGAGTTCTTCGCGCGGCTCGCCCGCATCACGGGCATCGCGGCCCCTTGGATCCCGCTGCCGCGCAACCCCGAGATCGCGCGCCTCGGGGCCAAGCTGCTCGACGACGTCGCGCGCCGCCTCGGCGTCTCGATGCCGGTCGAGGCGCAGAGCTTGGACATGGCCCAGTACTACTGGTACCTCGACGCGACGCGCGCCGAGACGGTGCTCGGCTGGCAGCCGCGCGATCCGATGACCACGCTGGTCGACACGGTCGACGATCTCCGCGAGCGCGGCGTCGTCTGGCCCGACGCGCCCGCGCTGTAGTCGTAGTCTCTGGCGATGGGGACGGACCAGACCGACGAGCCCGCCGGGGCGCCTTCGTCGAGGCCGCCCAAATCCAGGGGCTGTCCGAGCGACGAGGAGCTCGGGCGATACCTCGATGGGCAGGCCGACCCCGACCTGCGCGCGCGCATCCAGCGCCACGCCGATGGCTGCGAGGGCTGTCGCGCCGCGCTCGGCGCGTTCTTCGAGGCCTACGGCTCCGACGATCCCCCTCCCCTCAGCGCGCCCTCGCTCGATCTCGCGCCGGGCACGCGCATCGGCCGCTACGCGATCGTCGAGCGCCTCGGCGCGGGAGGCATGGGCGTCGTCTACTCGGCGCGCGACGTCGAACTCGGGCGCCTCGTCGCGCTCAAGCTCCTCGCGGGGCGCGCGACGGCCCACCAGAAGGGCGACGACGGGAGCGAGCGCACGGTGGCGGGTCAGGCGCGCCTGCAGCGCGAGGCCCGGATGATGGCGCGCCTCGGGCACCCCAACGTGGTCGCCGTGTTCGAGACGGGCCTCGCGGGCGAAGAGGTGTTCGTCGCGATGGAGCTCGTGGACGGCCAGAACCTGCGCGCCTGGCTCGAGGGCGGGCGGTCGGTCGACGCGACGCTCGGTGTGTTCCACCAGGCCGCGCTCGGACTGATGGCGGCGCACGAGGCGGGCATCGTCCACCGCGACGTGAAGCCGGAGAACATCCTCGTCGGCCGCGACGGGCGCGTGCGCATCACCGACTTCGGCCTCGCGCGGCCCGAGCTCGCGAACGAGCCCGCGCCCGGCTTCAACGACAACGCCAACGTGCTCTCCTCGCTGCGCACCCGCGTCGGCGCGCTCGTCGGCACGCCCGCGTACATGGCCCTCGAGCAGCTCGAGGGCAAGCCCGTCGACGCGCGCTCCGACCAGTTCTCGTTCGCCATCGCCCTCTTCGAGGCGCTGTTCGGGGAGCGACCGTACGCCGGCGCCAACCCGCACGCCCTGCGGGAGTCGATGCGGGCGCGGGCGCTGCGACCGGGCCGCCGCAAGGGCGTGCCCACGCGCGTGCGCAACGCGCTGCGCCGCGCGCTCGACCCCGACCCGGAGCAGCGGTTCCCGACCCTCGCGCCGCTGGCCGAGGCGCTCTCGGCGCCGCGGAGGGAGCTGCGCCTCGCCCTCGCGCTCCTCGTGCTGATCCTCGCGACCATCCCGATCGGACTGCTCGGTCGACGCCCAGCCGCGGCGCCCCCGAACCCCTGCCCCGACACGCCCGACCCCCTGGCCGGCATCTGGGACGCGCCCACCAAGAAGCAGGTCGCCGAGCACCTGCGCGCGACGGCGCCCGCGATCGCCGCGGAGGTCCTCCTCCGGCTCGAGCCCGCACTCGACGCCCACGCCACCGCGATCCGGACGATGCGCGTCACCGCGTGCCGGGCCACGCGCGTGACCGGCGAGCAGTCCGAGGCGCTGCTCGATCTGCGGATGCAGTGCCTCGATCAGCGCAAGGAGGAGCTGCGCGCCATCGTCGCCCTCCTCGGCCGCGCCGACGCGAAGACCGCGGTCCAGGCGCCGCGCGCGGTGCTCGGGCTCACCGACGTGCTCGGCTGCGCGGACGTCGTCAACCTCTCGACGCCCGTGCCGCTCCCCAAGGGCAGCGGCCGCAGCGAGATCGAGGCCATCCGGATCGAGCTCACCAACGGCGAGGTCGCCTACCTCGCGGCCCGGTACCCCGAGGGGCTCGCGATCGCGATTCGCGCCGCGTTGCGGGCGCAGGCCGTCGGCTACCGACCCGTCCAGGCCGAGGCGCTGTTTCTCCGCGGTCGACTCGAGCTGTCGCTGGGCAGCTTCGCCGCGGCGCGCGACACGTTCCTCGAGGCGGTGAGCCGTGCCGAGGCCGGCAAGCACGACGCGCTCGCCGCCGAGATCTGGGCCTGGCTCACCCTCACGGCGGGCTCGAAGCTCGAGAAGCACGACGAGTCCCGGCTCTACGAGGCGCGCGCGCGGGCGGCGATCGAGCGAGCGGGCCAGCCGATCCGCGCGCGGCTCGCCCTCGCCCTCGCGCTCGGCACCACGCGCCGCGCGCGCGGCGAGTACGCGGCGGCGGTCCCCGTGCTCGACGAGGCGCTCGGCATCGCGACCCACGACGAGGCGTTCGTGCCCGAGCGCGTGGAGCTCCTGGCCGAGCTCGCGCGCGCGCACCGGCAGCTCGCGGCGTACCCCGCGGCGGAGGACGCCATCCGTCGCGCGCTCGTGCTCGCCGAGGCGCGCTTCGGTCCGAGCCACCCGGACGTCGCCTCGCTGATCGAGGTGCGCGCGATGATCGCCTCCATGCGCGGCGACCACGCGGCCAGCATCGACGCCTACGCCAAGGTGGTCGCGGTGCGCACGAAGGCGCTCGGCGACCAGCACCCCGACGTCGCGCAGGCGCAGGCCAACCTCGCGATGGCATACGTGCGCGCGGGGCGACCGCTCGAGGCGATCCCGCTCCTCGAGAAGGTGCTCGCGATCGAGGTCGCGTCGTACGGCGCTGCCCACGCCAACATCGGGCAGATCGAGAACAACCTCGGCCTCGCCTACCTGCGCGCCGGGGACTTCACGAAGGCGCGCGTCCACTGCGAGCGCGCGGTGGCCCAGGGAGAGAAGGCGCTCGGACCGAAGCACCCGCGGCTCGCCGTGTGGCTGCAGAACCTCGCCAAGGTGGAGATCAAGGAGGGCGCGCCGAAGCTCGCGATCCCGTTGCTCGAGCGGGCCCTGTCGATCGAGGAGAGCGCCCTCGGCCAGAAACACCCCGACCTCGCCTTCGACCTCACCGACCTCGGCGAGGCGCACCTGGCGCTCGGCGACGCGAAGAAGGCGCGCCCCTTGCTCGAGCGCGCGGTGGCGCTCCGCACGGGGAGCAGCGTCGCCAAGCAGCGCCTCGCGGAGTCGCAGTTCATGCTGGCGCGCGCGCTCCTCGGCGAGGACGACGCGCGGGCCCGCGCCCTCGCGAGGGAGGCCGAGAAGACGTTCGCCGACGCGGGGCCCGGCGCGAAGGGCGACCACGCGGCGGTGGTGGCGTGGCTCGCGGAGCACGACGCCGCGAAGAAGACGCCGTGAATCGTGGGCGGCGCTACGTTCGCCTCATCGCGCGCGCGAGCCTCGAGGTCCTCTCCGACGCCAAGGTGGGGTGGGGCAACGCGCTGAATCCCGAAGTTTCGCTGCTCGTCTGCCGCGGGTGCGGGCACGTCGCCTGGTTCCTGTGCGACCCGAAGAAGACCCTCGAGGGAAATCACGCACTACGACCGCGCGGCGTCGCCGACGAAGGCGTATCGCTGAGCGCATCGGCCGGCCGACATGGATTCACGCTCTGCGGCGCTCTTCGCTCACTTCTCCGTCGGCTTCTTCGCGGAGATGATGCTGTATTCGCCGCTCGGATGGCGGCGCGCCCGGAACGGTGGCGGGTAGTCCGAGACTGGCTGCGCCATCCTCACCCGAGCGACCTCGACCTCGGCGCAGTTCTGCTCGGACGGCGAGCGTCGCCCCTCGTGCGTCTCGTGGCGCACGGTCGCTCCCACGCACCCACCGGGTGAGCCGGCACCACAACACTGCTCGGATGCCGACATTCTCGTTCTCCTCGGGTGGCGCTTGCGTCGCTCGGTGCGAACGCTTCCTCGACACGAGGAGTAGATGCACTCTGGCACGGATGGCTCCGGGTCGCTCGCCCGTGGCATCATGGCGACGTGGCAGCCAAGAAGACCGCGACCAAGAAGACCACGACCAAGAAGACCGCGACCAAGAAGACCGCGACCAAGAAGACCGGGACCCAGAAGGCCGCCAAGCCCGCGCCGCGGGCCGACTTCGGGGCGCCCATCGATGGCTTCTTCGCGAAGCAGCCCGCCCACTTGCGCGCGATCCTCGAGGCGTTGCGGGGGCTGGTCGACGCGGCCGCGCCCACGGCAACGGCCTCGTTGAAGTGGGGGATGCCGTTCTACGAGCTCGACGGCAAGATGTTGTGCGCCCTCGGCGCGCACAAGGCCCACGTGAACCTCATCCTGTCGGGCCCATCCTCGGCCTACGCAGACGAGGAGGGCTTGCTCGTCGGCGAGGGCAAGACCGGGCGCCACCTCAAGCTCACCGCGATCGAGCAGCTCCCCCACGCCAAGGTGAAGGCGTGGCTCGCCACGGCGGCGAAGCTCGCCCGCACGGGCTGAATCGCGGCGAAACTCTCGACTGTTCTTGCAAGGCGGAGCCGTGCCATCATCGGGGGATGCGGCTCGTTCGCCCTCTGGCTCTCGGGTTCGTGGTCTGGTTCGTCGGCTGCAACAGCAGTCAGCAGAACGGACAGGAGTGTCTCAAGAACGACGACTGCGAGTCGAAGCGCTGCATCCAGTACGTCTGCGTCGACCCGGCCTCGGGCAAGTTCCAGAGCGACGCGGCCACGGAAGCGGCCAGCGATTCGGCGGGCGACGTGGCCGATGCAGCGACCCCGGACTCGCCCCCCGGCGACGCGACGCCGACCGACACCGGCGCGGCGGACACGGGCACCGGGGACACGGGTACGGCCGATACGGGCACGAGCGACACGGGCACGGCCGATACGAGCACGGGCGACACGGGCAAGACGGACACGGGGACCGACGCCAAGACGGACGCCGACGCCGCCGGCTGAGGCCACACCTCTCGATCAGGCGCCCGGCAGCAGCGCGCGCACCGACACGTCGACCTCGCTCGCGACGAGCCGCAGGATGCTCTCGAGCTCGGTGCCGGGCACGCGCAGGTGCTGTTCGAGATCCTTGCGCACGCCGCGCACGAGGCCCTCTTTGGCCCGCTGCACCCAGCGCGCGGCGGTCGCGCGGTGGATGTCGTAGACACTCGCGATGGCGTCGATGCCGAGCCGCTCGACGACCACGCGCCGCAGGATGTCCTTGTCGCGGTCCTCCATCGCCTCGAGCGACCGGCGGAACGAGGCGCGGAACTCGCTCGTGTACTTGCGACGCAGGAGCTCGAGCTCGGGGTCGTTGCTGGCCGAGGGGATCTCGCCGAACTCGCCGTCGTCGCTCGGCGCGTCACCACGCGGCCGCATGGCCTCGGTGGTGAGGGTGCGCGTGACGGCGACGCGGAACCACGTGCGCAGATCGCCCTGCCCCGCGTAGTCGGCGATCCGCGGCCGGCGCTCCTCGGTGGCCACGAACAGACGCTCGCGCATCCGCTGCGTGAAATCCTGGGGATCGACGGCGCTGCGGCGCACGCGCGCGTAGGCCCGGTCGATCTCGCGGAAGTAGAGCTGCTCGAACTGCGCGAGCGCCCACGCGGCGCCGGTGGCGCAGGCCGAGGCCAGGGCCACGTCTTCGGCGCGGACCGTCGTGAGGTAGGCCAACGGGTCGGGCGCGGCGCTCGCGTGGCGCGCGAGGTCGACGGCGAACACCACCAGATCGACGGCGGGACAGGCCGTGGTCGCTCGGGTGAAGAGGCCCTCCGCGAGCGCGTCGACCGCCGCTCGCTGCGCGGCGGGGACGGCTTCGACGAGCACGCGGCGGGCTTCTACGAGGGCATCCGCGACGGGCACGACGCCCGAGGATAGCAGGACGCGCTCAGGCGGGGGCGTCGGCCGCGGCTTCGTCCGCCGTGTCGGCGGGCGCGTCGGTCGCGCCGTCGGCGGGGACGGCGTCGCCGCTGGCGTCGCCACCACCGTCGGACCTGCCGGCGTCGCCCTCGGTGCCACCGCCGCCCGGGCCACCGAAGCCCGGTGCCGGTGCGCTGGCCGTGCCGCCGCCGAACCCTCCCGCGGCGGCGCCCGTGCCGGCGCCCGGCGTGGAGACCTGCTGGCCGAGGCCGTTCTCGTAGTCCGGCACCGCCCCCGGACCGCCCGTGCCGCAGGCGGCGAGGACGGCGAGCCCGGCGGCCGCGAAGACCCATCCAAGAGGTGCGCGGGCCATGATCAGAAGTAGTAGCGCGCGGCCACGTTGGTGGTGAAGATGTTCCACGGCGAGGCGAACGCCGCGGTGCCGAACGCGGTCGACGAATCCGTGGTCTCGGCGGCCGCGCCGGTCTTCGAGCTGCTCGACTGGTAGTCCAGACCGAGCCCGATCGCGGCGTCGAGGGCGAGGTGCGGGATGCCGATGAAGCCGAACTGGAGTTCGGCGCCCGCCGTCGCGCCGAGCGCGAGGTGCATGCCCGTGTTCTTGGTCTCGTCGCCACCCGGCGGACGGATAGACTGCGACGCGTACCCGAAGATCAGCTGCGGCTCGATGAAGAAGGTGTAGTGCTTGGCCGCGAGCAGCGCGATGGGCACGCCGGCCTTGAGCGAGACGCCGAACACGCTCGGCTTGTCGTTGGTCGTCGAGCCCGTCTTGGTGCTGCCGCCGCTCGTCGCGAGGCCGAGTCCGAGGTCGAGCGCGATGGTGTCCGAGGTCCAGTAACGGACGCCCACGATCTGGGTCCCCGCCGAGCCTGCGCCGGGGCCCACGCCGTAACCGACGTTGAACTGCCCGAAATACGAGGCGCCGAAGTGCCCGACGACCTTCTGGTGATCGGTCGTCGAGTCCTTGTCCTTGTCCTTGTCCTTGTCCCCGGCGTGCGCGGCGGGCGGCGCGGGCGGGCTCTTCACCGGCGGGGGCGTGTCGTCGTCCGCGGCGCGGGCGCTGCCGGCGAGGAGGCAGAGGGTGGCGAGGGAAGCGAGGACGAGGGACGAACGGAGAACGGACATGAGAGAGCTCCTTGAGATGGACACACGTGGTCGTGCGCGACCGCCGCGCGCAGAGGGCCGCACGGTCGCAAGAGAGAGGGTCGAGAGCGCAGGACCCTCGACCCAGGGGTCAACCGATCAGTTGCAGCAGAGCGCGCCGGCCTGCAGGCCGTGGCTGCTGCCGTCGTCGTTGCAGCCGCCGTAGTACAGGCTCGACGACGTCGACTCGTAGCCGCAAGCGACCCAGGTGCAGAAGTTGCCCGAGGCGTCGTACTTCGTCGACCCGCACACGCGCATCGGCGCGTCGGTCGGGCAGAAGTTGCCCGAGGCGGTGCTCTTCGACGCCTTGCACGCGCCCTCGCTGCCGCTGCCGTTGAGGTAGTCCGACACCCAGTAGTGGTGCGACGGGATGGTGGATCCACGCCGCGAGGAGAACTCGGTCGCGCTGCACACGTGGTAGCCCGACGCGCACAGAGTGGAGGCGCCCGACCAGGTCGAGGTGCCCGAGCAGCCCCACATGCCGCTGAACGACGAGGAGGAGAACGTCTGGCGCGGAGAGCCGGAGGCGCAGCCCGTGGTGGGCGTGCCGCCGACGCAGGTGCCGTAGGCGCCCCAGGTGCAGGTCGAGCCGCAGGTGCGGGTCTTGGTGCCGCCGGTGCCGCAGGCCGCGGACTCCGTCGCGCCGCTCGTGCACTCGCCCTCGGCCCCGCACGCGCCCCACGCGCTCCAGCCAGTGGCGCCGCAAGTGCGCAGCTGCGAGCCGCACTTGCCACAGGTCTGCGTCTCGGTCTTGCCGAGCGTGCCGCACGGAGGCGGCGCGCCCTCGCACGAGCCCCAGCTGCCCCAGGTGCACGAGGACGTGCAGCTCCGCGAGCGGGTGCCGCCGCCCGAACAGGCCTCGGTGGCCGTCTCGTAGGCCGTGCACACGCCCTCGCCGCTGCACGAGCTCCACTCCGACCACGTCTTGTCGGAGTTGCACACGCGCACCTGGCTGCCGCACTTGCCGCACTTGGCGCTCTCGGACTTGCCGGGCGTGGAGCACGGGTCGCCGGGGCTGCCGACGTCCTCGGCGGGCTTGGTGTCCGCGCCCGTCCCCGTGTCGGTCTTGCCACCGTCCTCGAGCGGGGTCGCGCCGTCCGGGGTCACGCCGCCGTCGTCACCGCCACCACCACCGCCATCACGCGCGGCCACGTAGGGATCGCCACAGCCGACCAGCCAACTCGCACAGAGAACCGAGAGAACCACGAAGCGACGCATGGGGACCTCCGCGCAGGCTCACGTGCTCCTCCGCCGCTGCGGGGGCGCGCTCCTGCTCTTCGCCCGGTACAGACGGGGGCCGATCACCGGTGTCGCACGAAATCGTCGAAGCGGCGTTCCGCCACCCGATTCACTCTCTCGGAGATCAGTTCTTGGGCTCGTCCTCGGAGCGCTTGGCGAGGCGCTTCTTGGCGCGCTCGAGCAGATCGTCGGCGCGCGCGTCGAGCTCCTTGTCGTGCAGCTTGGCCTTGCTCGGCTCGCGGAAGTGCCACGCCTGCTCGGCGCGCTCGCGCGCGGAGACGACCTTCACCTTGGCGAGCGTCTGCTTCGCGCGCCGCAGCTGCCACCACTTGCGCAGGAGGCCCGGCAGCGCCCACGCCTCGGCGCCGTCGAGGGGCGGGATCGGCAACAGGTTGATCGCCATGAGCCAGAGGTTCGAGTACGTGTACGCGGACAGCAGCTGCGCCGCGAACACGGAGTGCGGCGGCCGCACGAGGATCCAGGTCCACGCGAAGGCGAGCACGACGGCCTGGGCGAGCACCCCGCCCCAGGCGATCCACGCCCGGCCGAGGGGCGAGGGGTTGCCGTACCAGGAGCAGGAACCCCCGAGCCCGTGCACGTCGATGTTGCCGACGCGGGCGCCCGTCAGGCGGACCATCGCGGCGTGGCCGAGCTCGTGGAACAGGACGATCGTCACGAAACCGAGCCAGAAACCCGGGACGAACGCGAACCGCCCGAAGACGAACGCCGCCAGCGGGATGCTGAAGTGCAGCCGGATCGCCCCGCCGCGGAAGCGATAGATCGACCACCAACCGACCGACATCATGGCCCACGAAAGCTAGCACGCCGCTATCCTCGCGGCCGATGGACCCCTCGCTCCCGCTGTTCGTCGTCAACCCCGCCTCGGGCGGGGGCCGGACCGGCAAGACCTTCGGCTCGATGCGCGCCACGATCGAGCGCACCCTCGGCCCCATCGCGGTCGAGCAGACCGGCGCCCGCGGCCACGGCATCGACGTCGCGCGCGCGGGCGCCGAGCGCGGCCACCCACTGGTCGTGGCGGTCGGCGGCGACGGCACGTTCCACGAGGTCTGCAACGGCGTGCTCGAGGCGAAGGTCGACAAGCGTCCGGAGGTCGGCCTCGTCGCGCAAGGCACCGGCGGCGACTTCCGGCGCACGGTCGGGCTCGAGCACCGCCTCGAGATCTACCTCGCGGCCCTCGCGAGCAAGAAGACGCGCCCGCTCGACGTGGGCCGGCTCACGTACCGCGACCACACGGGCCAGCAGGCCCACCGCTACTTCGTGAACATCCTCTCGGCCGGCATGGGCGGCCTCGTCGATCGCTACGTCGCCGAGGCCCCCGCGGCGATCGGCGGCAAGGCCGCGTATTTCAGCGCCTCGGTCCGCGCACTCCTGCGCATCAAGGAGGGGCGGCTCGTCTGCAAGTCGGAGCTCGCGGGCGTCACCGACGAGCGCCGCCTCGCCACGTTCATGCTCGCCATCTGCAACGGCCGGTACTTCGGCGGCGGCATGCACGTCGCGCCGATGGCCCAGCCCGACGACGGCGCGTTCGAGGTGGTGAGCCTCGGCGCCCGCAGCAAGCTCGCCTTCGCCGTGCAGTCGTCTTCGATCTACGAGGGCAAGCACCTCGACAAGCCGGGCACCCAGCATTTTCGGTGCGATCGCCTCGAGCTCGATCTGGTCGACGACGCCGCGCGGGATGTCTTCCTGCTCGACGTGGACGGCGAGCCGCTCGGCGGCCTGCCCATCACGGTCGAGCTCATCCGCCACGCGCTGACCCTGCGCTGCCCATGACGCCGAGCTACTCGGGCGCGACGAGTCGGCGCCGGCCGTCGGCGGTCTTCAGGATGCCCGGCTCGTCGAGGCCCACGCGGTCCCACAGCTGACAGGTGACCGCCTTGTGCTTCTGGTCGAGCGCCTCGCAGTAGTTCGTGTACTTGCAGCGCCGCACCTCGGCGCCGCGGCCCTGCCGGACCTTCTCGAACCAGTCGGGGTCGGCGAGCGTCTGGCGCGCGGCCCCGATCAGGTCCCCGTCTCCGCGCGCGAGGATGGCCTCGGCCTCGGCGAACGTGCCGATGCCGCCCGCGACCACCACCGGCACCGACGACCCCGCGGCGCGCAGCGCGGCGCGAATGTGCGCCTGCTTGGGGACGTTGCGCGCGAACGGCCCGCGCGCGTCGCTGATCGTGGTGGGCATGCACTCGTAGCCGCTCGGCCCCGTGTACGGATACGCCGCCTCGCCGACCGCGGGCTGCTTCGCGTCGTCGAACTTGCCGCCCGTCGAGAGCGAGAGGAAGTCGAGCTGCGGCGCGAGGGCGACGGCGTGCGCGATCGCGTCTTCGACCGTGCTGCCGCCCTCGATCACCTCGTCGCAGAGCATGCGGCAGCCGACCGTGTAGCCGGGGCCCACGGCGTCGCGCACCGCGGCGAGCACCTCGCGGGGAAGGCGCACGCGGCCCTCGAGGCTCCCACCCCAGCCGTCCGCGCGGTCGTTGGTGCGCGAGAGGAACGACGCCATCGTGTAGGCATGCGCGTAGTGCAGCTCCACGCCGTCGAACCCGGCCGCGCGGGCGCGCAGGGCGGCGTCGGCGAACAGCCCGGGCAACACCTCTGGTAAATCCCGGATGGCCGGCACCTCGACGTCGGTCACGCGCTCGCGCGCGCCGAAGCGCAGCGCCTCGCGCTCCCGCGCCGTCAGCACCACGTCGAGCTCGGGGTCCGGCAGCGCCACGAGGGCCGCGCGCACCTCAGGCTCCTCGCTGCAGCCGGTGGCTTCACGGTGCCTGTCAGTGATTGGCAGGAATCGTTCCAGGAACCGATCGCGGTCGGGGCGCCGCCGCAGCGAGAGGAAGTCGATGAGCTGCAAGAACACCCGCGTGGCGCCGCCGCTGCGCGCGTGCACCTCGTCGACCAGGGCCCGCAGCCCGGGGACGAAGCGGTCGTCCCCGATGCGCAGGAGCGGGCCGCTCGGGACGTCGCGGATCCCCGTGGCCTCGACGACGATCGTGCCCGGACGCCCCGCCGCGAAGCGCCCGTACCAGGCGACGACGGCCGGGGTGACGAAGCCCTCCTCGGTCGCGCGCCAGGGCACCATGGCCGGCACCCAGGTGCGCGTCGCGAGGGTGAGCCCGCTCCCGAGTGCGCAGGGCGAGAAGAGGCGCGAGGCAGCCGCCTCCTCGGCCGAGGGGTGCGCGACGACCGGCAGCGGATGGCGGATCCGCTCGCGAGGGACCCACACCGAAAGCTACCCCGGGCACTTGTTGCTGCAGGCACACGAGGGGCCGCAGTCGACCTTCACGCCCGTGGTGCCGAGCCCGGTGCAGCTCGCGGCGCAGGCGCCTGGGCCACACTTGACCTTGCCCGTCGTGCACGAGCTGAGCGCGGAGCACGTGAGCGTGCACGCACCCGCGAAGCTCGGGCAGGTGTAGTCGACGCCCTGGCACGCGTTGGTGCCCGTGCACGCGAGCTCGCACGGCGACCCGGGCTGGCACTGCACCTTGGTGCGCTGGCAGGAGTTGAGGCCATCGCAGAGGATCTTGCAGCGCGCATTCGGCGGGCACGCGAGGGTCGTGTCGTTGCAGCCGTTGATGGCGTTGCAGCGGATGTTGCAGACGTCGCCGTCGCAGCCGCCGCTGCAGGTCGGCGGGCACACCTCGAGCTTCTTGGTCGTGCCGGCCGGGCAGCCCGGGGGCTTGGTGTCGGGCGGGCCGACGTCGACGCCGGTGTCGATTGCCCCCCCCGTGTCGGCGGGTGCGCTCGTGTCGTCGGGGACCGCCGTATCGAGGAGCTCGCTGTCCTCGGCGTCTCCGCTCGCGTCGGCGACGCTGCCGTCGCCCGCGTCGCGGTCCTCGAAGGCCACGTTGCTGCCCCCGCAGCCCCACGCGAGGGGGACGGCCAGGATCAGCGCAGAAAATCGGTGTAGAGCTTGCGTCGCCAAAGGAAGACCTCCGGAAAGCGTGCCACGACCTCGGGGACGCCGCGACCCGCGAAGGCAGGATTCCACAGATACCGCGACGTGGGGAACTCGAGGTGGAACAAGAGCCCCGCTGCCGCGAGGTCGGCCAGCGTGGGCTCGTCACCGACGAGATAGGGGCCGCGCCGCAGCCGCGCCGTGAGGTCATCGAGCAGCGCGTAGGTCGCATCGACGAACCGCGCGGTCCGCGCCGTCACGGGGCCGCGCACCGCCCGCACCAGCGCGCCTAGGCCGCGCGCGCCGGCGACCGGCAGCCCGTGGGTCTCGATCGCCAGCAGATCGAGGTGGTCCCGGTGGTCGAGGCAGTGCTCGAGCCAGCGCGCCACGGGACCGACCCCGAACTTCCGGTCGATGCGCTCCTCGAGGGCCAGCACCTCGCTGCGACGCGGGTCGTCGCGCGGCACGAGGCGGCGCGCCTCCGGGAACTGCTCGTCGAGGTAGTGCGCGATGCGGGTGGAGTCGGACACCACGCGGCCCCCATGCTCGATCACGGGGAGCTTGCGCTGCCCGGACAGGCGGTAGATCGACAGCTGCGGCAGGCCGAGCTGGTGGTCGCGCACCTCGTAATCGAGCCCCTTGAAATCGAGCAGGAGCCTTGCCTTCTCGGAGAAGTGGCTCAGCGGGAAGCGGTGGAGGACGATCGACATGCGGCCCTGGACATGGCAACGGCGGGCGGTGGTCGTCAACCCTCTCGCCACGGGCGCGGTCTACCTCGCCCTCTCCGTGCCGCCCGCGCTCTGGGCGAGCCGCCACTCCCGGCGGCCGTGGGCCGCGGGGCTGTTCGGGGCCGTGGTCGGCATCGCCCTCTCCTGGCTGCTCGGCTCGGTGCTGCCGTTCCACTACTGGGCGCACGCGAACGATCTGATCCTCGAGCCGCTCGTGCACCGTCGTCGCCCGTGGGGCGCCACCGCGTGGTGGTCGGCGGCGTTCCACCTCGGCGCGCCCGTCGCGATCACGGTGCTGGTGCGCAAGCGCTGGCCCGTCCGCGAGGAGTGGTGAGCGTCTAGCCGTAGCCGAGCCGCGCGAGATCGGCGCCGAAGCGCGCCTCGAGGGCGGCCTGCTCGGCGGGAGGCACCTCGCGACGGAACCGGCCCACGCTCGCGCGATCGATGGCCGTGTGTTCGCGCACGTCGGTCGAGCCGGCCTCCCAGGCCGGTAGATCGACGCCCTCGAGGTCGTAGTCGAGCATCGCCGGCTCGAAGCGCGCCGACACCGCCGCACAGAGCGCGCGCAGCACCGCCTCGGGCTCCTCGACGAGGTCCTCGTAGCGGACCGTCGCGGCGAGCGAGAGCCCTCCCTCTGCGACCGCCGCGCGCAGGTGGTCCTCCCACTCGACCCACCGGAGCAAGGCGTTCTCCAGCGTCACCGCGCCGTGCGCGCCGAGGCCGACCATGCCCTTGCGACGCACCGTGGAGCACGCGACGTCGCGTCCGTCGCGGCGCACGTGGACGAAGCATGCGTCGGGGAACAGCCGCACGAGGAACCCGACGTGCGGCAGGTCCTTCGGGGTCTTGAGCACGAGCCGCGTCTTGCCCCGGGCGGTCGCGTACGGCGCGAGCAGGGTCTCCACGAAGGCCCGCCCGGCGGCGTACACGGCGCCTTCGTCGAGCCCGGAGAGGTTCTCGACCGGCCCGGTGGGCGCCTCGATCAACGCGTCGATCAGGTCCCGCAGCGAGCCTCGCCCATACGCGCCGGTGATCCACGGTGTCTCGGGCGGCGCGGCGAGATCGGGGCTCTTGCCGAGCAGGACACGCAGCAGCGTGGTGCCCGAGCGAGAGACGCCGAGCAGGACGACCGGGCGCACGAGAGTCGGTCAGCCGCGCGGCTTCTGCGAGCTGCGGTCGATGGCCATCCGCATGCTCGGGAACCCGGAGCTCGTCTGATCGAGCTCGCGCTGCTTCCAGACCACCTGGATCGAGCGACGCAGGTCGCCGCGGCGCTCGGCCGGCAGGGTGGCGAGCGCGTCGTTGGCCAGCGCCTCGAGCGCGAGGCGGGGGGCGACCTTGAAGCCGACGATCTCGCCCTCGCCGTCGACGAGCAGGAGGCGGGTGAACGAGGCGTCGTCGGCGAAGCTCGCGACGAGATCGCGGGCCCGCTGGTCGCCCGCGAGCTCGACGTACTCCCGCCGTATGTCGTTGGCGGCCTCGACGAAGCGCTCCTCGCGGCTCGACGCCTCGAGCATGTCGAGGCCGACCTCGAGCTCCGCTACGCTGTCGACCATCGCGACCGTGTCCTGGCCGACGATCATCGCGCCGTGCTGGGGGGCGATCAGCGCGGGCGCCGGCGTCAGGCGACGCACCCGACCACACGCGAGCTCGAGCGCCTTGCGGCTCGGCATGTAGATCTGGTGGAACATCTCGACGCCGGGCCAGCTGCGGTCGCTCGCGATCATGTCGGAGGAGCGGGCCCCGCCGAAGAGATCCCCCGAGAACAGGATGCGGGTCTCCGGGTCGTAGACCATCACCGCGCCGCGAAAGTGGCAGAACGGGGTCGGCACGAACTGGATGCTGTGGCCGGTGGGCAGCGCGAACACGCCGCCGTGGAAGCTCTCGATCGCGCTGAAGCGCCGCGGATCGAGCCCGTAGAAGCGCGCGAGCCGGAAGGTGTCCTCGGAGCAGATGACCCGCGTGTGCCGCGAGGCCTGCTGCAGCGAGGCCGCGTTGCTCGCGACGTCCGGGTCCTGGTGGTTGAGGAACACGTAGTCGAGGCGGTGGGCCGTGCCGAGCACGTGGGCCACTTTGGCCGAGAGGATCTCGTAGTCCTCGGGCGGCCCCGGATCGAACAGGATGCTGACCTCGCTGGGGCCCTGCTTGAAGATGCGCAGGTAGGCGTTGCACTCGAGCTGCTGCCCGCGGCGGCGGCCGACCCAGTAGGTGTCCTTCGCGAGCTCGACCACCTCGTGGTCCGCGCCGGTGGCCGTGGCGAGCGGCACGGTCTCCACGGGCCGCTTCGGCGCAGATCGCGGGGGCACCGACGCGCGGGGCGGCGCAGAGGCGACCTTGCGCGCGGACTGCGAGATCGGCGCGGACGCCGGCGGGGTGACGAGCGGGGCCGAAGGACTGGGCCTCTCCGGCGAGGGCGTGGGCGCGGTGGCCGTCTTGAGCCGCTGCTGCGTGGGCGCGTTGTTGCGGGCGCGGACCTGGCGCGTGATGGCGGCGAGCTCGCGCTGCAGATCGAGCATCGAGCCCGGCCGCGCGGCCGGGTCCTTCTCGAGCGACTTCATCACGACGGCCGCGGCCTCGGGCGGCACGCCGCGCTCGTCGGCGAGCTTGCTCGGCCACGTGGGCTTCTGGTGCACGTGCTTCTCGAGGACCTGCACGTAGCTCTCGTCGGAGAACGGCACGACGCCGAGGAGCATCTCGTAGACCGCGACGCCCATCGAGTAGATGTCCGAGGCGGCCGTGAGCGGGTGCCCGAGGGCCTGCTCGGGCGACATGTACTCGGGGGTGCCGGCGATCATGCCGGAGGCGACCCGCTCGGTGGTGCCGCCCGCGAACAGCCGCCCGATGCCGAGGTCGAGGATCTTCACCACGGGCTCGGCCTCGGTGGGCACGCGCTGGAGGAAGATGTTGGCGGGTTTGATGTCGCAGTGGAGCACGTCGCGCGCGTGGGCGGCGGCGAGGCCCTCGCACGCCTGCATCGCCCACTTGAGCGCCTGCATCACCTGCAGCGGCCCCCGCGCGAGCTCCACGGAGAGCGGCGCGCCGTCGAGCAGCTCCATCACCATGTAGTGGACGCCGCTCGGAAGGGTGCCGAAGTCCTCGATGGCCACGATGTTGGGGTGGCCGATGCGCGAGACGAGCTGCGCCTCGCGGAGGAAGTCGTCGGTCGCCTCGGGCCGCTCGGCGTGCGCCGCGTGGAGCAGCTTCATCGCGACGCGGCGACCGTTGCTCGTGCGCTCGGCCTCGTAGACCTCGGCGGTGCCGCCCGCGTCGATGAAGCGGACGACCTTGTACCGGTCGGCCAGCACCTTGCCGATCCACTCGATGCCGCGCTCGGCGATGGGGCGCACACGCGCGCCGTCGTTGCTGCAGAACACCGTTCCGGCGTCGTAGCCTTCGGACTGACAGAGGGGGCAGTACCAGACGACGGACATTGGGGGGCTGCGTGGCAGCCCCCTCAATGTAGGGCAAACGGTTTGGGCAGGACCAGATTTCCTGCGCCCGAGCGCGGCCGTTGCGACGAACGCGCGGCGTTTGCGCTCGGCGGGGTCCGCCGAGCAGACGAAGCGTCAGCGGCGGTGTCGAAGGATGGCCGGACCGGCCTTGCTGGCCGCGCTCCCACGTGGCTCCCTTGTGGGCTCGATGATCGATCCGGACGCTGGCTGGGAGGCGCTCGAGGCAGCCTTCGCGGCGCTAGGGCGCGTCCTCTTGCTGCTGGACGCCGAGTTCCGGGTCGTCCGCGCGACGATGACGCTCGACACCTGGGTGTGCCAGGGCGCCTGCCGCAAGATCCGGGGTCGCTCGATCGAGGACCTGCTCGGCGCCCACCTGTTCGGCGCGGACGAGGCCTTGCGGGCGTCGCTCGAGCACGGCGCGCGGGAGGAGGGCCGCCGAGCCTTCGTGCAGTGCGAGACGGGCGCCGCGCGCCTCGCCTCGGTCACCGTCGCGCCCGTGCTGCCCGGATCCGGCGGCTGGGCCGACGGCGCGCGCTACTTGCTCGTCCTGCGCCCGGCCGAGGAAGACCAGCTGATCCTCGAAGGGGCGCTGGCCGCGCAAGGGCTCGTCGCGCGCGCCCCCGCCATGCTCAAGATCGTGCGCTTCATCGAGTCGCTCCACCGCAGCGACGCGACGGTCCTCATCACGGGCGAGAGCGGCACGGGCAAGGAGGTCGTCGCGCGCGCGCTGCACGCGAGCTCGCCGCGCCGCGCCGGGCCGTTCGTCGCGGTGAACTGCGGTGCCCTGCCCCCGGACCTGCTCGAGAGCGAGCTGTTCGGCCACGTGCGCGGCGCCTTCACCGGCGCGGTGCGCGATCGCGTCGGGCGCTTCGAGGCGGCGCGCGACGGCGTGGTGTTCCTCGACGAGATCGGCGACATGCCGCCGGTCCTGCAGGTCAAGCTCCTGCGCGTGCTCCAGGCGCGCACGTTCGAGCGCGTGGGCGAGAGCACGCCACGCACCGTCGACGCGCGCGTCATCGCGGCCACCAACGTCGATCTCAAGGACGCCATCGCCACGGGTCGGTTCCGAGAGGACCTGTACTACCGGCTCCGCGTGGTCCCCATCCACGTGCCGCCGCTCCGCGAGCGCGAGGAGGACGTCGAGCCCCTCGCGCGCCACCTGCTCTCGCGCATCGGCGCGCGCGAGGGCCGGGCCGTGCGCTTCTCGCCCGAGGTGCTCCTGGCCCTCAAGCGCCACCCCTGGCCGGGCAACGTCCGCGAGCTCGAGAACGCGATCGAGTACGCCGTCGCGATCTGCCAGCGACAGACCGTGCAGCTCGAGGATCTCCCGCCCGAGGTCGCCGATGGCTCGCTGGAGTCTCCGCCGAGCGCGGAGCCCGACCCCGGTGAGGTCGGGAGCGACGAGGCGGCCCGCGTGCGCGCCGCGCTCGACGCGCACCGCTGGCACCACGCGCGCGCCGCCGCCGAGCTCGGGATCAGCCGCACCACGCTGTGGCGCAAGATGCGCTCGCTCGGCCTCACTTGACGGTGCACCGCGGCGTCCGTCGGACGAGGCTCGCGGGAAAGTCGACGTAGACGCGGTCGTCGTAGCCCGCGTGGCACGGGAGGCACGTGCCGACCCGCGCGATCCGCGCCCGCTCGACGGCATCGAGCAACCGCGCGCCGAGCCGGGTGACTTCCCCGGTGAGCGGATAGGCCGAGGCGTCCACGTGGCAAGAGGCGCAGCTCCGGGCCTTGCCGGTGGTGTGGGGGTCGAGCGGGGCGAACAGGACGCGTGAGACCTCGGAGCTCGTGACGAACGTCGCCCGCATGCCCTCGACGAATGGCTCGATCGTCCCGCGCGGTCCGAGCGCGAGGAGCGGGAGCCCGAAGCCGTTGGCCCCCGCGCGCTCGAGCCAGCGCCCCGCCGTGACCTTGCCCGAGAGGTGGTCGACGTCGTCGCCCTTCGCGTCGAAGCTCGTGTGGCACGCGCCACATCGGGGCGCCCACGCCGAGTGGCAGGCCTGGCACGACAGCCGGCCGTGCGCGGACAGGCCGTGGAACGCCCCGGGAGAGGCCAGCGGGATCGGCTTGCGCGCGCCGGTCGTCGCGAGCAGCAGCGAGTGCGTCGCGGTGTCGCTACGCACGAGCGGCGTGCCGCCGAGGGTGCGGAGCGGCGTCGTCGACAGCGCAGGCAGCCCGCGCCGCGCCCACGAGCGTCGCAGCGCCTCGGCGACCTGCTCACGGTAGGGGTCGATCGGCGCGGCCTTCTCGGCCTTCGCGTGGCAGTCCGCGCACCGCACCTCGAGGGCCTCGTGGGCGTGGAGGTGGGCGGCGCCCGTCCCCATCAGCTCTCGCTCGGTGTGGCAGTCGATGCACGTGAGCCCACCCTTCGCGTGCACGTCCGCGGCGAGCTGCCCGAGGGGGCGCCCGTCGGCGGTCTTGCCGGTGACGCGCGGGTCGCCGGGCTCGAGCTCGACGAGGCCGTGGAACGACAGGGCGATGCGACCGCTCCGGCCGTGGCAGCCCGCGCAGCGGCGCTCGGGCACCTGCGCCGAGACCTCGGGGTGCAGCGGCCCGCTGCCGGTCGGGCGCGGTGACGCGAGGTGACAGGCGGTGCACCCCCCTCCCCTCGCCTCCTCGCCCAGGTCCCCCGGTCGTGGCTTGCGCGCGCCGAGGTGACACCCCGCGCAGAGCTTCCGCACGTGCGACTCGGCGGGCGACTTCGGCGCGCCGTTCGGATCGAGGGCGGTCAGGTCGTCGCTCGGATCACGAAACGGCGTCTTGCGCTCACCGAAGGCGAAGCGGTCGACGGCGAGGATCCCCGGGGCGCGGGCCATGAGGCTCGTGCGGACCCGCGCCGTCTCCACGGCGTGGCACACACCGCACGTGCGATCGACCGTCGCGAAGTCGCCCGCTTGCCGCTCGAGGCCACGGTGCGCGAGCGTTGCGTCGCGCGCGGTCGGGTCGCCGAGGTGACAGGGGCTGCACCCGAACGGCGCGTGCGCTCCGCCCACGCCTTCGACGTTGGCGTGGCACGTCAGGCAACCTTCCTGGCGCGGCACGCCCATCACGACGATCTGCGGCAACGGCGCGGGACGCGGGCGCCGGATCAGGAGCACCAGCACGACCCCGAGGACCGCGAGCATCGCCACCGCGACGGCGACCCTCCGGGTCATCGCCGCTCCAATCCGGTCAGCAGCCCTCGCGCTTCTTGGGGGGCGCGCCCGCCGGCGCTGCCACGGGCACCGGCGCGACCACCGGCGTGGCCGGGGTCTTCGACGCGTCGCCGAAGGCGCGGCGCAGGGCGAGGTGTTCGCGGTACGTCTGCCATGTCGCGGCGTCGGCCCCGGGTGCGGGCGCGACGGGATCCTGCTCCATGGCCTTGTCCCACGAATCGACGCCGCCTGCGAGCACCTGCACCTGCCGGCCGGCTGCGCGGAGCCTCCGCGCCAGGCGATCGACCCGGACCACGTCGAGGCCGACGAGCACGAGCCGGCGGTGGGGTGCGTTCTCGACCAGCGCATCGTCGGTCGCGCCGTACAGCGAGGCGGGATGCGCGAAGCGCAGGGCGTGGCGCGGCTCGTCGAGCGCGACGACCACGACGTCGGGAGGACTCGTCGAGAGGAGCCGCGCGAGCGCGAAGGGGTCGAGCGTCGCGACGGCCGACTCGGCCGCCGGGGCCGCCGTGGGTCGTGGCGCACGCGCGATCGCGGCGGCGCCGAGCGCGACACCGAGCGCGGTGACGGCCAGCATGGCGTGGAGGGAGGGTCGGAACATGGCAGTCACTCCGCAGGGGTGGGCGCGGCGGGTCCAGGGGCGTGATCGGCCTCCTTCGGCACCCCGCGCATCTTGCGCTCGATCCACTCGGCGCCCGCGAACATGCCGAGCGCGAGCAGGGTGACGAGGATCGCGACGACGGCGTAGGGCAGGTGCAGGAAGTCGGTGAGGAACTGGCGCTTGCCGCCCCCCGACGTCGCGAAGCGCTCGATCGCGGGGTAGCTCCGGGCGAAACCCAGGATGCCGACGCCCGCGCCCGCGAGGAACGCGACGGCGTCGAGCTTGCCGGTCGCCGCCGCGACGACGCTGGTGCCGGGGCAGTACCCGCCGATGGCGAACCCGACGCCGAAGACGAGCCCGCCGACCACCTGGGGGCCGAGGAACGTGGGGTTCACGTAGACGGCGTCCATGTCGACGAGCCCGACGGCGCGGAGCACCACGAGGCCGAGCATGGCGGTGACGATCGCGCTGAACATCACCTTCAGCACGGTCATGTCGCGCAGGTAGAACTGGGCCGCGAGCTTGCGTGAGCTGCCGAAGCCAGCGCGCTCGAGGACGAAGCCGAACCCGAAGCCCGACAGGACGGCGAAGGTGTAGGCGACCCACATCTCTGGTTTGAGCGGCATCATGTCCAGAGCCTCCTCATGAAGTACGCGACCCCGTACGCCCCGCCGAACACGGCGAACATGAAGGCCCAGCTCCCGAGCGCGAGGGTCGCGCCTCCCGAGAGCGCCTGGCCGCTCGTGCACCCCTGCGCGAGGCGCGCGCCGAAGCCGACGATGGCGCCGCCGACGAAGGCGAAGAAGAGCCGCTGCCGCGCGGAGATCCGCGGGCCGCCCTCGACGACGAAGCCGAAGCGGCCGCTCGTGAGGCCCGCGGCGAGCCCGCCGAGCACGACGCCGATCAGCTCGAACACGAGCCAGTCGTCCCACCAGCGCGCGCCCTTCTGGAAGTAGCCGCCGAGCGCGCCGTTGGCCTCGACCCAGGCGGGCGAGACGGCGTGGGCGAGGCGCGCGGTGATCCGGGTGAGGGCGCCCGAGGCGCCGAGCCCGCGCCCGACCACCAGGTAGGTGCCGAGCAGCACGAGGCCGAGGAAGAACCCCGCGACGTAGGGATCCCACATGGGCTTCTCGGCGGGGGATTGCCGTTCGGAGACGACGTTGGCCATGACTTCACCCCTTCACGAACGAGACGTCCTGTCCCGCGTAGACGATGACGAACCGCAAGAGGAGCCCGCCCACGAGCACGAGCGCAGGCACCCAGCGTGAATGCAGCGCGCGCCCACGGAGCGACAGCGCTTCGAGCGCCGCCGGCAGCAGCAGCCCACCGAACACGACCACCCCGACGAACACGGGTGCGTACGGCCCCGTGAGGACGAGGGCGGCGGCCTCCCGGTAGATCGGCCCCTGGGTCAGCAGGCCGACGAGCCAGAGCACGAGCACGAGCACCTCGGTCGCGATGAGCGCGAGGTCGGCCCGCGCGAAGATCCCCTGCATCTCGTGGTCGCGCTCCAGCACCATCAGGGCGGCGACGCCGGTCGAGGCGCCGGAGGCGAGGAACAGGAAGCCGAGCGCGCCGCTCGACCACAGCGGCCGCGCGACGGTCGCCGAGAGCAGGACGCCCGTGTACACGCCGAGCGCGACGCCGAGCACGAGGCCTCCCCACGCGAGCCCGCGCACGTGCGCCTCCGCCCATCGGCGCGGTCGCTCGAGGGCCTTCACCCGATCGAGCCAGGGCGCGACGAGGTCGGACGGCAGCGCGAGGAGGAGCCCGACTTGCACCGGGTACACCAGCAAGAGCACCCACGACCCGATGGACATCGGCGCGGTCGGCTGGAACGTCGTGTAGAACCGGAAGACGTGCAGCTTGTAGGTGAGGTCGAGGAACAGCGCGCCCATGCCGAGCGAGAGCAGCACCGGCGCGGCCACGACGCCGCGACGCATGGCCTCGGTCACGCGCGCGCGCCCGAGGAGGAGCACGGAGACGCTCACCGCGAGCATGAGGCCCGCGACGAGGCCGCCGAGGAACAGGTAGATGGGGATCTCCCACCCCCACACGCGCTCGGCGCTCGCCAGCGCGGCGTTGCGGGTCGTCTCGATCTCGATGTGTGGTGCCATGGTTCCCTCGGTCACCCGACGTAGAAGACGTTGGGCTTGGTGCCTGCTTCGGGGTCGACCACCGAGACGTCGCCGCGCTTGAGGCGCAGGTGGACGAGCGAGGTCGGGTCGTCGAGGTCGCCCGTGAGGATCGCGCTCGTCGGGCACACCTCCTCGCACGCGGTCGGCTTGCCCTTGGCGAGGCGGTGCACACACAGCGTGCACTTGTCGACGAAGCCGTCCGGGTGGACGTAGCGCGCGTCGTACGGGCAGCTCGCCATGCAGGCGCGGCAGCCCGTACAGCGGTCGCGGTCGATCTGCACCGTCCCGTCCACGTGGAAGAAGCTCGCGCCGGTGGGGCAGTTGGTCACGCAGGGCGCGTTCGTGCAGTGGTTGCAGCGCTGCGAGCGGATCAAGAGCTCGAGGGTGGGCAGCTCGCCCTTGGTCTCCTGCACCACCCAGTCGCGGTACGCGCCGTCGGGCACGCGGTTCTCGGTCTTGCAGGCGACCACGCAGGCCTCGCAGCCGACGCACCGCTTCGTGTCGATCACCATCACGCGGCGCATGGCTCAGGCCTCCTTCTGCAGGGTGACGAAGTTCACGCGCATGCCGGTGCCGCCCATCACCGGGTCCACCTTCACGCGGGAGACGAGCTCGGCGTCGTCGGCGCCGCGGCCCTTCGCGTAGCGCAGCCCCTTGGCCGTGTGGCCCCAGCCGTGGACCATGTAGACGCAGTCGCCGCGGATGCGCTCGGTGGCCTTGATCTGCACCGGCGCGCTCTTGATGCCGTCCTGGTTCACGAGGCGAACGGTCGCGCCGTCGGCGAGACCGAGGTCCTTGGCGACCTTGGCGTTGATCCACACCCGATCGTTGTGCGCGAGCTCGCCGAGCAGGCGGTTGTTGGTCGTGCGACCGAAGGTGTGCGCCGGGGCGCGCCCGTAGAGCAGCCGGAAGTAGCCGGCCGGGACGCCGTCCGGGCGCTCGTACTTGGGCAACGGCGAGAAGCCGGCCTTCGCGAGCTTGTCGGAGTAGAGCTCGATCTTGCCGCTCTCGGTGGCGAAGGTGAGCGCGAGACCGTCCTCCACCACCGTGGGCTTGGCGGGCGCGAGCACGACGCCGTCGCGCGCGAGGGTCGCGTAGTCGATGCCCGAGAGCCTGCAGCGCTCCTTCAGGTAGCCCTCCACGTCGGTCCACGGGAAGTAGGCGCCGAGGCCGAGCCGCTGCCCGAGCTCGCGCGCGATCCACCAGCCGGGCTTGGCCTCGCCCGGCGGTGGGATGACCGGCTGGCGCAGCGCGACCCCGCTCTCATGCCACGCGATGGGCACGAGGTCGTCGAACCGCTCGAGGTACGCGGCCTCGGGCAGGACGACGTCGGCGTACCCGGCGATCTCGGCGGGCAACACGTCGACCACCACCAGGAGCTCGAGCGCCTGGATCGCCTTCAGCGTCTCCTCGCGCTGCGGGAGCGCCTGGATCAGGTTCGTGCCGTACACGAACCACCCCTTGATGGGGTATGGCTGCCCGTCGAGCGTCGCGCGGCGAAGCCCTTGGGCGAGCGGCTCGAGCGCGAACGGCGCCTCGCCCTCGCGCCGATCGGCGGGCGGCTTGGCCTTCGGGTAGGCCGGCGTCGGAACCTTCGCGAGCTTCATCCCGCCCGGGCGGAAGAAGCCGCCGCGGTGGCCCCAGCTGCCGAGGAGCGCGTTCAGGATCGCGATGGCGCGCGACCGGTGCGTGTCGTCGGCGCCGTACCAGGACGCGTGGCGCCCGGGGTGCACGAGCGAGGCGGGCGCCGCCCCCGCGATGCGGCGCGCGGTGGCGCGGATGGCGTCGGCGTCGAGCCCCGTCTCCGCGGCGGCCCACTCGGGGGTGTACTCCACGATCGCCTTGGCGAGCTCGTCGAAGCCGCTCGTGTGCTTCTCGACGTACGCGCGCTGGTAGCGCTGCTCGGTCACGATCACGTGGATCCAGGCGAGCAGCAGCGCCGTGTCGGTGCCGGGGCGGATCGGCAGCCACGTCTTGGCCTTCGACGCCGCGGTGGAGAACCGCGGGTCGACCACGATGAGGTCCGCGCCGCGCGCGACCGCGTCGGCGAAGTCCTGCACCTGCGTGTTGTGCATGTTCTCGCCGAGGTGCGAGCCGACGAGCACGAGGCAGTCCGAGTGGCCGATGTCGAGGATCTCGGGCGAGCCAGGGTCGGAGCCGAAGGTGAGCTCGAACGCCACGTCGCGTGGGCCACGACACTGCGCGAACGACGGCGCGCCGAAGTTCGCCGTGCCGTAGGCCGAGAGGAGGTGCTTGAACCACGAGGCGCCCGAGCCGTGGTTGAACAGCGCGACCGACTCCGGCCCGTACTTCTTGCGCAGATCCTCGAGCTTGTTGGCGATGTAGGAGAGCGCCTCGTCCCACGAGACCGCCTTGAACTCCTCGCTGCCCCGCGGCCCGACGCGCAGCAGCGGCTTGACCAGCCGGTCCGGGTCGTACGCGAGCCCCACCGCGCCGACGCCGCGTGGGCACAGCTTGCCGTTCGAGAGCGGGTGGCGAGGGTTGCCGCGGATCTTGATCAGCCGGTCGCCGACGACGTGCGCCTCGACGCCGCACTTCCAGAAGCACACCTCGCAGACCGTCGACACGGCGTGGCCGTCGGTCCCCGGATCGATGGTCGGGTGGGCCGCGGCGGCGGAGCGGCTGAAGGCCAGCTTCGCGGCGACCGCGGTGGCGAGGGTGCCGGCGCCGAGACTGAGGAACCGCCTGCGCGAGAGAGGCATGCCCTCCCTGGAGCAACTCGGATGCCGCGCCGCGCTGCGCCCATTTCTGCCCGAAGCGTTCCACCTTCGTTGCATCGATCGGTTTCATCGCGCGGCGCACTGGAACGGATCGTTCCACCCAGGCGCCGCCGATTCGCCGGGATCGCGTTGGCTCGACGGTTGCTCCGTCCCTTCGAATGGGCGCCCTCCTCTCCCGGTCGGATCTGTGGACCTTCGAGGTCGCGGAACAGCGCGCCCGCTCCGTCGGGATCGCGCTGCGCCCCCTGCACTGGCTCGTGTTGCTGGCGGCGCGCGAGCTCGCCCTCGGGGGCACGTCGCCCGATCCCGAGCGCCTCGCCCGCGCCACCGATCTCTCCGTCGAGGCCCTACGGGCGCTGTTCCCCGACGGACCCACGCTCGCGTGGATCGCCGACCTCTGAACCTACGCGCGGCGGCGGCGACGGAGCAGGCCGAGCGCGAGCAACCCCCCGAACGCACACCCGGCGTTCTCGCTGCGTGCGCGATAGGTACAGCTCCCCTGCAGCGTTCCGTCGAGCTCACCGGCGTCGCGCGCGTCGGCCGCGTCGGCGTCGGTGGCCGAATCTGTCGCGGCGACCGAGTCCGCGACGGCGCCCGAGTCCGTCGCGGCGCTGCCCGTGTCCTTCGCCGGAGCATCGGGCGGCGCGGTGTCGACGCCGGCGTCGACGGGCGGAGGTGTGCCCACGCACGGCCCGGTCGCGGTCTCGAGCGTGATGTCCGCGCCATAGTAGAAGCGGAGTATCTCGTCGAAGGCCTTGCCCGACGAGTCGAGGCACCGCGAGCCGAGCTGCGAGAGGCAGCCGCGGTTGCGCGTGTTGGTGGGGCTCACCCAGCCGAGCGTGGTCTGGTCGATGCCCGCGCCGCTCTTGCCCTGGTTGTAGGTGACGTACTTCTCGGTGGCGGCCGCCGAGCTGCCGACGCACCCCGGCGGCGAGGCCGCGCCGCCGGCCACGAAGAACGAGCAGATGGTCACGCCCTTGTAGCGGAGCACCTGACCCGCGGTGTCGGCCACCGCCTTGATCTGCTGCGCGTTGGGCGCGCTGCCGCACGAGTAGACCTGGTCGCTCGTGCCGTCGGCGATCGAGCCCGCCGTCTCCATCTTGTAATAGAGGTAGGTGCGCGCGGCGATCGCCTGCGCCTTGAGCGCCTCGAACGGCGCGCCGCCGTTCTCGCAGTGCACGACCGAGGGCAGGTACTTGGTCTCCGTCTCGACCAGGCCCACGCCCTTGACGTTGGCCTCGCAGAACGCGGTGAGCGGCTGCGACGAGCGCGCGACCTCCTCGTCTTCGGGCGCCGCGGAACACCCGACGCCGACGCTCGCCGAGGCGATGGCAGAGACGAGGAGCCATCGACCACGCGTCATCGGGTCAGCCTACTACCGAGCGGTCACGAAGACGAGGTAACCGAGTCGCGGTTCGCCGCTCGCGCTCCGACCCGCGAAGCAGAGCCGCCGCAGTTGTACGACCCCGACCTCCACCCCCTTCGATCGGAGGTCGCAACAGTCGGGGTGACACACGAGCTCACCTGCCACCGAGAGGCCCGCGGGCCAGCGACTCCCCACCGTGCCCCATTCGCTGCCGAAGCGCGTGGCGAACGTCGCGATGGCTCGTGGGCCGACCAGCTCCTCGGCGGTGCGCTCGTCCGTCTCCACGAGCAGGTCCTTCACCTCCACCCGGAGTTCGTGCGCCGACTGCGCGACGAGCGCCGCGGCGTCGCGCGTGGCGAGGGCCTGGAGGACGATGCGGGCGCGGCCCTCGAGCGTCAGCGCTGCGTCCGGCGCGGCATCTCCGGAGGGTGGCTTCGGCCGGGCGCAGCTCACGCAGGCGAGCAAGACCAGGAGACGGCGCACCCCGCCATCGTGCCCCCTTCGCCGACGGCGCGGCAAACGCTCCGCCCCCCGAAGCCGCTCAGAGGGCGTCGAGCGCGGCGAGCACCTCGGTCACGTGCTGCGCCGGATCGACGTCGGGGAACACGCGCGCGATCCGGCCCTGACCGTCGATGACGAACGTGACCCGCGAGGAGTACCCGAGCGTGGACGAGACGCCGTACGCCTTGCGCATCGCGCCGTCGTCGGAGAGCAGCGAGAACGGGAGCGCGTGCTCCTTGACGAACGCCGCGTGGCGCTCGACGGAGTCGCTGGAGACGCCGTAGACGATGGCCCCCTTGGCCTGCAGCTTGGACCACGCGTCGCGGAACGCGCACGCCTCCTTGGTGCAGCCCGGGGTGCCGTCCTTCGGGTAGAAATAGAGGATCACGGGGTGCCCGGCGCAGGCGGCGAGCGTGCGCGTCGTGCCGTTCTGGTCGGGCGCCGAGAACGCCGGAGCCTGCTGGGGCGGCGCGACGAGGCCCGAGCCCCCGTCCGTGCGCTGGACGGCGCACCCCGCCGCGAGGGCGAGGGACAGCGCGAGGAGGAGGGGACGCACGGGGGTGAGATGCTCGCGCCGCTCGGGTGGGTTCGCGCCGAGGGCGTCACATGGTAGCTCCGCCGCATGGCTCCTCGGGTCCTGGTCGTCGGCGCGGGTGGCATCGGGGGCGTGGCCGCGGCCACGCTGCGCGCCGCCACCCCCGATCTCGCGCTGACCACGCTCACCACCAACGCGGCGATCGCCGACGCGCTCCGGGCCAAGGGCTTCGTGGTCCGCGGCGTCGACGGCGAACAGCAGGTCGACGCGGGCCCGGTCGTCACCGAGCTCGCGACCGGCACGGAGCCGTTCGACTGGATCCTGCTCGCGACGCAGCCGCCCCAGGTGGAGGACGCCGCGCGCGCCGCGGCGCCGTTCCTCGCGCCGACCGGCGGCGCCATGGTGTGCTTCCAGAACGGCCTCTGCGAGCCGCGGATCGAGCGCATCGTCGGGCGCCCCGACGGCGTGGTCGGCGCGGTGGTGGCGTGGGGCGCCTCGATGATCGAGCCCGGCGTCTACGAGCGCACCTCGAGCGGCGGGTTCTCGATCGGCCGCCTCGACGGCTCCGACGACCCGCGCCTCACCGAGCTCGATACGTTGCTCGAGCCGATCGGCCCCGTGCAGACCACCCGCAACCTCGCCGGTGCGCGGTGGAGCAAGCTCGCCATCAACTGCGCGATCTCCACCCTGGGCACGCTGGGCGGCGCCCGCCTCGGGGCCTTGATGATCCAGAAGTTCGTCCGCCGGCTCGCGCTCGAGATCATGACCGAGGTCGTGACCGTCGCGCGCGCCGAAGGCGTGAAGCTCGAGAAGGTGAGCGGCACGCTCGATCTCGACTGGATCGCGCTCACCGACAAGGAGCGCGAGGCCTGGGGCTCGCCCGGCCTGCTCGCCAAGCACTCCATGCTGCTGGCGGTCGGCGCGCGCTACCGGCGCATGCGCTCGTCGATGCTCGCCGCCATCGAGCGCGGACGCACGCCGGCGGTCGACTTCCTCAACGGCGAGGTGGTCGACCGCGGTCGCCGACACGGCATCCCGACGCCGGTCAACGAGAAGGCCCAGGCGCTCGTGCACGCCCTCGCCCGCAAGGAGGCCATCCCGTCGATGGCCACCCTCGAGGCCTACGCCCGGTCGGTCGGCGTCGGCGTGTGAGGGCCACTCGGGCGGGTCCGGCCAAGACGGAATCCGCAGCGAACGTACAAAGGTGGCGGTAGGCTCGTCGTCACAGGTCACTGATGCGGCGGGCCATCGTTCTCTTCCTCATGGGTTGTGGGTCGGTCGGGCCGGTGGCCCGCAGCGTTGCGCCGTCCTCGGCGGAGCCCCCCACGGAGAAGCCGGACTTGGTGGCGCCTTCGGTCACCGAGCTCGCCCTCGGTCCCGGGCGGTCGTGTGCGCTGCTGGTCGGCGGCGCGGTCAAGTGCTGGGGCGCCCGCCTCGGGAGCGAGGGCCACGTGCTCTGGCCCACCTTGCTCGAGGGTGTGTCCGGGGTCACCCAGCTCGCGATGGGCCCGAACCACGCCTGCGCGCTGCTCGCGAGCGGACGGGTGCGGTGCTTCGGGCACAACGAGCACGGCGCGCTCGGAGACGGCACCCACCAGCCGGCCGCGTTCCCCAACGTCGACCCCGGCGTCGACGGCGTCGTGCAGCTCGCGCTCGGAAGCGATTTCAGCTGCGCCCGCAAGGCCACCGGCGCCGTGTCGTGCTGGGGCTACAACCAGCAGGGCAGCCTCGCGACCGGCGCGCTCTCGCTCGAGGAGCTGCGCCCGGTGCCCAGCAAGCTGGAGGGCGTGCGGCACCTCGCGGTCGCGCGGTGGCACGGCATCGCGGCGCGGGGCGACGGCAGCGTCGTGACCTGGGGCGATCGCCCCGGCGCGCCCCCCACCGCGGCCCCCGCCTCGTTGCCCGAGATGAGCCACGTGGTCGAGGTGGCCGCGTCGTCCACGCACACCTGCGCCCGCACCGACGACGGTCGGGTGTTCTGCTGGGGCGACAACGACCAGGGGCAGCTCGGCGATCCCTCCGCCCCGCCCTACCTCGGCCACCCGCGCCAGGTGGTCGACGTCCTCGACGCCGTGCAGCTCGCGGTCGGCGTGGGCCTCACCTGCATCCGCCACGTGGACGGCGCCGTCTCGTGCTTCGGCGCCAACGACAAGGGCCAGATCGGCGACGGCACCACCACGGCGCGGCCGAAGCCCACCAGGGTGCCGGGCGTCGTCGGCGCGCGGTTCGTCGCCACCTCCGGCCGCCACACCTGCGTCGCGCTGGCGCGCGGCGAGGCGCAGTGCTGGGGCGCCAACGACGACGGCGAGCTCGGCGATCGCACGCGCACCCCGCGGGCCCTCCGCGGACCCGTGCTCTTCTAGCCGGCGCTGCCGCGGCCTATCGGGGCGGAGTGGAGCCGAGCAGCTGGCGGAGCTTGGCCGCGAGCTCGGCCCGCACGTACGGCTTCTGCAGGAACACCGCGCCCGGGAGCGGCGGTTCGTGGTTCAGCTCCGCGTAGCCCGAGACGAAGATCACCTTGAGCTCGGGTCGCAGACCCACGAGCTCCCGCGCCACCGACGGGCCGCTGCGTCCCGGCATGGCGACGTCGCACAGGAGGAGATCGATGCGTCCTCGGTACTGCGCCGCGATGGTCAGCGCGTCGGCGGCACCATTGGCCGCGAGCACCTCGTAGCCCAGGCTCTGGAGGAGACGGACGGCGGTGGCGCGCACGAGGTCTTCGTCGTCGATCACCAGCACGCATTCGCGCCCCTTGCGCGGCGGCTCCACGACCTCGGCCGCCGCCGCTGCGGGCTGTATCCAGCGGGGAAGGCGCACCTGGAAGCAGGCCCCCTGCCCGGGCCGACTGGTCACCACGATGTCGCCTCCGTGCTGCTGCACGATGCCGTAGCTGCTCGCGAGCCCGAGCCCGCTGCCGTGCGACTTGGTGGTGAAGAAGGGGTCGAAGACGTGTCGAACGGTGTCCTCGTCCATGCCGATGCCCGAGTCGACGACCTCGATGAGCACCTGGGCCAGGCCATCGGCCCCCGAGACCGCCGCGACGCGGATGTCGAGCCGCCCGCCCCGGGGCATCGCCTCGCGCGCGTTGACCACCAGGTTGACCAGCACCTGCTCGAGCAGCGACACGTCGGCGCGCACACACACCCCGGGCGTGCCCTCGACGTGCACCTCGATCTCCGGGCCCACCACGCGACGCAGCATGCGGTCCACCATCGCGTCGACGTCGACGACCTTGAACTCGAGCGGCTGCTTGCGCGCGAAGGCGAGCAGCTGGCGGGTGAGGTCGCGCGCCCGGAGCGCGGCGTGGCGGATCGTCGCGAGGTCGTCCTGCGCCGCCGGGGGGCACAGGTCCTCGATCAGCTCGAGGGAACCCATCATCGCGGCGAGGAGGTTGTTGAAGTCGTGCGCGACCCCGCCCGCGAGCCGGCCGATGCTCTCGAGGCGACTCGCGCGCCGGAGCTCCTCCTCGAGGCGGTGCTGTTCGGTGACGTCCATCAGCGTGCCGCGGAAGTGCGGCCCGTTCGGTCCCCGCGAGACCCGCCCGCGGATGCGAGCCCACCGCACGGTGCCGTCCTTGCCGATCATCCGGCAGTCGTGGTCGAAGCTCGCGCCGTCGTCGCCCTGCACGATCGAGAGGGTGTGGCTGAGGATGCCCTCGCGATCGTCGGGGTGGACGTTCTCGAGCCACGTCTGCATGCCGCGACCGCGCTCGGGCAGGTCGAAGACGGCGTCGAGGTTGTCGGACCAGTTGCCTTCGTCGGTGTGGGGGGTGTAGTCCCAGACGCCCATCCGAGCGGCCGAGAGCGCGAGGTCGAGGCGCGCAGCGCTCTCGCGCAGCTCGCGCTGGACCTTCGCCCGCTCCGTGATGTCGGTGAACGTGGTCACGGAGCCGGCGGTCGTCCTGTCGGCGCCCGGCACGGGCTGCGCAGCCACCCGGAACCAGCGGCGGGGGGCGTCGGGCGCATCGAGACCGATCACGGTGGGCGGGACGTGCCTTCCCGAGAGCGCGACGCGGCTCGGGTACTGGTGTCGCGGCAGGACGTTGCCGGACTCGTCGACCACCGTCATGTCGGCACGGATGAAGTCTTCTCGGCCGAGGAGATCGGCCTCCCGCTCCGCGCCGAACAGGCGAGCAGCGACGTCGTTGCACGCGAGGATGCGACCGCTCGCACCGCGAAGGATCACGGCGTCGGGCATCGACGTGACGAGGCTCCGGTAGCGGGCCTCGCTCTCGCGCAGCGCCGTGGCCCGCACGTCTTCGGTCGCGACGTCCTGCACGTAGATCACGAGGTGCGCATCGCCCACCGCCACGAAGTGCAGGCGCAGCAGCATCGTCGCCTCGACGCGGTCGTAGCGTCGCAGAGGGACCTCGATGGTCACGGGCGAGCGCTCGCGCAGACACCGCTCCGCCGCCGCAACGACCTCGGGCTGATCCTGGTAGAGGACCAGCATCGGCTTGCCGATCACGTTGGTGATCGTCGGGTGCTCCTTGCGAGCGCGCGCGTTGACGAACTCGAGGACGTAGTCCGCCTCGACCCGGCGAAACACGTACGCCGCGACCGGCGCGTGCTCCAGCAGGGAGAGTCCTTCGATCCCACTCACGGCACCCCATCGTACGCGCTATCGTCTCCGGGTCGATGCAACGAAGTCACCTGCGCGTCGTTTCGCCCGGTCGCTCCCCGACCGTCCCGGTCGCGCCTGCGTCGAGCTGGATCGAGGTCTCCGTCCACTGGAGCGGAGACCCGCTGCACGTCGCCCACGTGGCCCCGGGCGAGCCGTATCTGCTCGCCGAAGAACTGCCCCCCGGCGCGCGCGGCTACGTGCTCCCCGGCGCCGGGCTGGTCCGCGTCGCGCGCGACGGCGGACGCACCCACGTGACCCTGCCCAGCGTGGCGAGGTCCGTGCGGTTCTACGTGGAGAAGGCGGCGTATGGTCGAGAAGCCGCGCTCCGTCACGCGGTCGTCGGGCGGGTGGGCGAGGATCTCTCGTTCGAGCTCGGGCCGCGCAGCAGCTGCCGCTTCGGGCTCGGTCGGTTCGAGGTCGCGGTCGCTTCGATCGAGCTCCCGGCGGTGCCGGTCCCGGCCGACCGGCTCCGGCGAGAACGGCGCCGGAACTGGCTCTTGGGGGCGTCCGTCCTCGCGAACGTCGCCCTCGTGGCCGCGATCCTCGCGGTCCGATAGGGGGCTCGACCGTGCTCGCCGGGTCTTGCCCGACCCGGATTGGTGCATAGGTTGGGCCGAGAGAACGTGGCGCCGTCGACACGAGCGCCGACCCGAAATCCAAGCACATTTTCCGGCGTCCGCGAGGGCGTTCGGGTTACCGCGAGCGATCTGGCTCCGGGAGAGAGACCATGCGCATCGATCGACTGACCACCAAGTCCAAGGAAGCCCTCCAGGCCGCGCAGGGCCTCGCCGCGCGTCGAGGCAACCCCGAGGTCCTCCCCGAGCACGTGGTCGCCGCGCTGCTCGCCCAGGACGGCGGCGTCGCCCGGCCGATGCTGCTGAAGGCCGGGGCGAACCTCGAGGCGCTCGAGGAGGCGCTCGCCGCCAAGGTCGAGGGCCTACCCAAGATGGAGGGCGGGAGCGAGCCGAACCTCGGGCGTCGCACCCTCGCGATGGTCCACGCGGCCGAGGACCAGGCCAAGGCCATGAAGGACGAGTACGTCTCGGCCGAGCACCTCCTGCTCGCCCTGCTCGCCTCCGACAAGGACGCGGCGGCGATGTTCGAGCGCTCCGGCGTCCGGCCCGACGCGCTCCGCAAGGCCATGGGCGAGATCCGCGGCGCGCAGAAGGTCACCGACGCCGACCCCGAGGGCCGCTACCAGGCGCTCGACAAGTACACGCGCGACCTCACCGCGGCGGCCCGCACCGGCAAGATCGACCCGGTCATCGGCCGCGACGAGGAGATCCGCCGCGTGATGCAGGTGCTCTCGCGGCGCACCAAGAACAACCCCGTCCTCATCGGCGACCCGGGCGTCGGCAAGACCGCCATCGTCGAGGGCATCGCCCGCCGCATGGTCGCGGGCGACGTCCGCGAGTCGCTCAAGGACAAGCGCCTCGTCGCGCTCGACCTCGGCGCCATGGTCGCCGGCAGCAAGTTCCGCGGCGAGTTCGAGGACCGCCTCAAGGCCGTACTCAAGGAGATCGAGGCCAGCGAGGGCCAAATCATCCTGTTCATCGACGAGCTGCACACCCTCATCGGCGCCGGCGCCGCCGAGGGCGCGATGGACGCGGCCAACATGCTCAAGCCGGCGCTGGCCCGCGGCGAGCTCCGCTGCATCGGCGCCACCACGCTCGACGAGTTCCGTAAGCACATCGAGAAGGACGCGGCCCTCGAGCGGCGTTTCCAGCCCGTGCTGGTGGGCGAGCCCACCGTCGAGGACACCATCGCCATCCTCCGCGGCCTCAAGGAGCGCTACGAGGTCCACCACGGCATCCGCATCCAGGACGCCGCCCTCGTGGCCGCCGCCACGCTGAGCAACCGCTACATCACCGAGCGGTTCCTGCCGGACAAGGCCATCGATCTCGTCGACGAGGCGGCCTCCAAGATCAAGATGGAGATCGACTCCATGCCGGTCGAGATCGACAGCGTCGAGCGCAAGCTCACCCAGCTGCAGATCGAGGAGCAGGCGCTCAAGAAGGAGACCGACAACGCGAGCAAGACCCGCCTCCGCGTGGTGGCCGTCGAGGCCGCCGAGATGAAGGAGAAGCGCGACGGCATGCGCGCCCAGTGGATGCGCGAGAAGGACGCCCTCGCCAAGGTGCGCGGCCAGCAGCCCCGCCTCGAGGAGCTGCGCAACGAGATGGAGCGCGCCGAGCGACAGGGCGACCTCGGCCGCGCCGCCGAGATCAAGTACGGCCTCATCCCCGAGGCCGAGCGCTCCATCGAGGCCGCGCGCGCCGAGCTGTCCCGCGCGCAGAAGTCCGGCCAGAGCTACCTGCGCGAGGAGGTCACCGACCAGGACGTGGCAGGAATCGTCAGCAAGTGGACGGGCGTGCCGGTCACCAAGATGCTCGAGGGCGAGCTGCAGAAGCTCCTGCGCATGGAGGGCGCCCTCGCCCAGCGCGTCGTCGGCCAGGAGGCCGCGGTGACCGCGGTCGCCAACGCCGTCCGCCGGTCGCGCGCCGGCCTCGGCGACGACCACCGCCCGATCGGCAGCTTCCTGTTCCTCGGCCCCACCGGCGTCGGCAAGACCGAGCTCGCGCGCGCCCTCGCCGAGTTCCTGTTCGACGACGAGCGCGCGATGGTGCGGCTCGACATGAGCGAGTACATGGAGAAGCACTCCGTCTCGCGGCTGATCGGCGCCCCGCCAGGGTACGTCGGCTACGACGAGGGTGGCCAGCTCACCGAGCCCGTGCGGCGTCGGCCGTACGCGGTGGTGCTCTTCGACGAGATCGAGAAGGCGCACCCCGACGTGTGGAACGTGCTCCTGCAGGTCCTCGACGACGGCCGCCTCACCGACGGCCAGGGCCGCACGGTGGACTTCAAGAACACCGTGCTCATCCTCACGAGCAACATCGGCTCGCACTACCTCATGGGCGAGACCAACCAGGCGGGCGCGCACGCGCTCGTCCTCGAGGAGCTGCGCCGGCACTTCCGCCCCGAGCTGCTCAACCGCATCGACGACACGGTTATCTTCGATCGCCTCGAGAAGGCGCAGCTCCGCGCCATCGTCGACATCCAGCTGCGCCGCTTCGAGGGCCGCCTCGCCAAGCGCGAGCTCCGCTGCGAGCTCACCGACGCCGCCAAGGATTTCCTCGGCGACCAGGGGTGGGACCCGCAGTACGGCGCGCGCCCGCTCAAGAGGGCCATCCAGCGGCAGCTCGAAGATCCGCTCTCGAAGCGCCTGCTGAGCGGCGAGTTCCCGGGCGGTACGACCATCCTGGTCGACCGCGCCGGGGAGGGCCTCTCGTTCACCGCGCGGATCGCGAGCTGAGGCGAGCGTAAGCGAGCTGAGGCGAGCGTACGCGAGCCGAAGCATCGGCCGCCTCCATGGGCGGCCGACAGATATTCACAGAATCTGAGGCGAGCGTAAGCGAGCCGAAGCATCGGCC
>JAEUKC010000396.1:0-16744 GCA_016794445.1 Myxococcales bacterium | reverse complement strand
TGCTCGCGGTCGCGGGCAGCCGCATGTACGCCTACAAGGTCATGGAGTCGCCCGGGAAGTTCAAGGACGAGGCGAGCGGCGTGTGGACGGCCGAGGAGATCAAGGAGCACTGGGCCGCGATCGCGAAGTTCCCGGGGGTGTGACCACACCGAGTGGTCAGCGCGGCGGCTCGATGAGCTCGAACGGGTTGCCGTACAGGTCCTCGAACACCGCCACCTTCCCGTACGGCTCCTCCGCCGGCGGGCGCACGAACCGCACGCCGCGCGCAGCGAGCAGCGCGTAGTCGCGCTCCAAGTCGTCCGTCTCGAGGAACACGAACACGCGGCCGCCGGCCTGCTGGCCCACCGTCGCCGCCTGCCCCGGCGTCACCGCGCGCGCCAGCAGGATCGCGACGCCGCCCTCGGCGCTCGGCGCCACCCGCACCCAGCGCTTGCCGCCCCCGAGGTCGGTGTCCTCGAGGCACACGAACCCGAGGGTGCCGACGTAGAACGCGAGCGCCTCGTCGTAGTCGAGGACGGTGACGGTGAACTGGCGGATGGCGCGGATCACGCGCCCCGACGCCGGCGCACGAGCCCCGCGGCGAGCAGGCCGAAGACGACCGCGAAGGCGCTCGACGGTCGGCCCCCCGCGTTGCAGCCCCCGTCCTCCGCGACCGCCGGCACCGGCAAGCACTTGCCCTCGTCGCAGGCGAAGCCCGCGGCGCATTGCTCCGAGCCCGTGCACGAGCCGTAACAGTCGCCCGACGAGCGGTTGCACAGGTAGGCCCCGCAGGGCTTGGCCGCGCCCTCGGGGGGGATCGAGCTCGCGTTGTCGGTCGAGCAGCTCGAGCGCGCAGGCACGCAGCGGCCCGAGGCCGGGTCGCACACGTTGCCGGAGACGCAGTCCTCCTTCACCGTGCACTTGGCCTTGCAGCTCTTGGCGTCGGCGCAGGTGAGGTTGTCCGGGCACGACACGGGCGCGCCGCAGGCGCCCTTGCCGTCGCACACGCTGAGCTTGTTGCTCGCGCACCCGGCGCCGCACGAGGTCTTGGCGTCGGGGTACGCGCACGCGACGACGCTCTTGCCGTCGCACGCACCCGCGCAGCCGTTGCCGTCGTCGGCGCAGGCGACCCGCTTTTCGCCGTGCACCTTGCCGGTCACCGGCGTGCACGTCCCGAGCGCGCCCGCCACGTCGCACGCCTCGCACTGGCCGTCGCACGCCTTGTCGCAGCAGACGCCGTCGACGCAGTTGCCGCCCTCGCACTCCTTGCCCGCGGTGCAGGCCGTGCCCGGCTTGTTCTTGGGCGCGCAGGTGGAGGCCGCCGTGCAGTACGCGGTGGCTGCGCAGTCCGTGTCCGCGGTGCAGCTGGCGCGGCACACCGAAGCGTCTGCGCAGGTGTAGTCGCCGCACGATTTCGGCGTCGCGTCGCAGCCGCCCGCGCCGTTGCAGGTCTTGCCGCTCACCACACCCGCGGCGCACGTCGAGGCGCCGCACGCGGTGCCCACGACCGCGTTGACCCGGCACGCGCCCGCGCCGTCGCACATGCCGTCGGCCTTGCACGAGGTCGGGTAGGCCGCGTCGGCGGTGCAGCTGTCGCGGGGGTCGCTGCCCGCGACCACGGGCTCGCAGGTGCCGTCGGTGCCCTTGCCCTTCTTGGCCGCCGAGCACGCCTCGCAGCCACCCCCGCAGGCCTTGTCACAGCAGACGCTGTCGACGCAGAAACCGCTCGCGCACTGCGCCGCGCGCGTGCAGGCGCCACCGGCGGGTAGATCCGTCGTGCACGTGGTGCCGCTGCAGAACGCACCCGGGAGGCAGCCGGTGTCGTCGGCGCAGGTGGTGCCGCAGTTGGTGCCGCTGCACGCGAAGAGGCCACACGAGGTGGTGCCGGTGCCGCGGCAGGCGCCGGAGCCGTTGCACACGTTGACCTTGGTGACGACGCCGGCGGTGCACGACTGCGCGGGGCACTCGAGGTCGGGGTCGGTCGCGTCGGCGATGGGCCCGCAGGTCCCGTCGGTGCCGGTGCCGCGCTTGGCCGCGGTGCACGCGACGCACGTGCCCTTGCAGGCGGTGTCGCAGCACACGCCGTCGGCGCAGTGGCCCGATGTGCAGGCGCCGTCGGAGGTGCAGCTCCCGCCGACGGCGACCGTCGCGGGGACCAGCTTGGTCACGAAGCAATCGGTGCCGCCCCGCGTGGTGTCGAAGCCGCCGGAAGTCGGGAAGTCGTTGGAGTTCGTCTCGCCGGTCACGTAGGCGTTGCCGCTGCCGTCGACCGCGATCCCCGTTGCGATGTCGCCGCCGGAGCCCCCGAGGTACGACGACCAGAGCAGCGCGCCGGCGCCGCTGATCTTCGCCACCAGGGCGTCGCTCGCGATGCCACCGTACGTCGAGTCGAAGCCTCCGGACGTGGGGAAGTCGGGGGAGTAGGTGTACCCGGAGACGTAGACGTCACCGCCGCCGATGGCGACGCCGTTGCCGTTGTCGCTGTCCGAGCCTCCGAGATACGACGACCAGAGGATGGCGCCGGCGCCGCTGATCTTGGTGGTGTACGCGTCCGAGCTCCCGCCGAACGTGGTGTCGAATCCGCCGGTCGTGGGGAAGTCGGAGGAGCTCGTGGTACCGACCACGACGACGTTGCCCGAGCCGTCCGCGGCGACGCCGGACGCGGAGTCCGAGCTGCTCCCACCGAGGTACGAGGACCAGGCGAGGGTCCCGGCCGTCGCGACCTTGGTGACGAAGGCGTCCTGCCCACCCCCCAGCGTCGAGTCGAAGCCCGAGCCCGTCGGGAAGTCCGTCGAGCTCGTGGTGCCGGTCACGAAGGCGTTGCCCGCGGCGTCGACCGCGATGCCCGTGCCGGTCTCGCTGCCGGCGCCGCCGAGGTAGGACGAGAAGGCGATCGACCCCGTGCTCGCGAACCGCGTGACGAACGCGTCCTGCGACCCGCCGAGCGTGGTGTCGAACCCGCCTGTGGTCGGGAAGTTCGTCGACCCCGTGTAGCCCGTGACGAAGACGTCGAGCCCGGCGCTGACCGTGACGGCCTTGGCGACGTCGTCGGAGGTCCCGCCGAGGTACGTCGACCAGACCACGAGGCCGCCGGCCATCGACAGCTTGGTCAGGAAGCCGTCGCGCGAGCCGCCGAGGGAGGTGTCGAGCCCCGCGGTCGCCGGGAAGTCGCTCGACTGGGTGTAGCCCGCCACGTAGACGTTGGTCCCACCGGGTTCGGTCGCGATCCCGCCCGCGCCCTCCCAGCTTGCGCCACCGAGGTAGGTGGCCCAGACCAGCGTGCCCGCGCTGCTCACCTTCGCCACGAACGCGTCCTGCGAGCCGCCGACCGTGAGATCGCCCACGCTCGCGGGGAAGTCGGTCGAGCCCACGTCACCCGAGACGTAGACGTTGCCCGCCCCGTCCGCCGCGATCGGCCCGCGCCCCTCGAAGCCAGTGCCACCGAGGTACGAGCCCCACGCGATCGTCGGGTCGATCAGCAGCGGGCTCTTGCCGTCCCAGCCATCGACCTCCATCGCCACGGTGTGCTCGCGGACCACGAACCGCGCAGGCAGCTCGCGCCGCTGCGCGCCCGTCACCGAGAACGCGCGCAAGCCGCTCACGTGCAGCACGCCGAGCCCCGTCTCCACCTCGACCGCGTGACCGCCGTCGACCGCGCGCACGTCGCGCGCACCCTCCCAGCCCAGCGCCACGTCTTCGACCTTGGCCCCGGGCGAGAGCACGAAGCGATAGGCGAACCCGCCCGGCGCCGCCGACGCGACCATGTCGACGCCCGGGTAGACCTCTTCCCACGCGACCTGTCCGTAGGTCTCCTGGCCCGTCTTCCACGCCGCGGGCGCGCCCACGAACTGGTTCACCTTCGCGCGCTGGACCTGCTCGCCGACCGGCGCGACCTCGCGCGCGCCGACGAGCGAAGCGTGGAGGCCCCACGCCTTCGGCGCGTCCTTCGAGCCGCCGAGCAGCGAGAACGAGAGCCCGCGCGGCGTGAAGAACGCGCTCGCCCCTTTGCGGCGCACGACGAAGCGGTCGCCGTCGGCCGTGATCGGCGCGGGCACCCGGAACGTCGCCGGCGCGACAGGCTTCGAGGGATTCGCGGTCGTGGCGACGGTCAGGAGCGGCTCGTTGCGGAGCACCTTGCGCGCCTCGGCGAGCGTCAACGACGCCCCTGCGTCCGCGAGGGGCGGATCGGACCGACCGCCGCTGCAAGAGATGACCAGCCCTGCGCACAGGGCGACCCCGAGATTCCTCCCCATGCCGCGAGGAGAACAGATCGGTTCCGCGCCCGCAACGCGGCGCATTTCGGCCAGGAGACGGAAGAAACCGCTGGCGAGCCCACGCCTGCGTGGTTACGCCAAGCCGCCATGGAATCGGGGGCCCGGCTCGCAGACCGTTACGTCGTCCGCGGCACCCTGGGAGAGGGCGCGCAGGGCACCACCTACGACGCCTTCGACGAGCGCGAGCAGCGCAGCGTCGCCATCAAGCGCTTCGACGTGCGCGGCGCGCGCAGCTGGAAGGACGTCGAGCTCGCCGAGCGCGAGGCCCGCGTGCTCGCGACCCTCGACCACCCGCTGGTCCCCAAGTACTTCGACCGCTTCGAGGAGAACGACGCGCTCTACCTCGTGATGGAGAAGATCGAGGGCGAGACCCTCGACGAGATCCGCCGCCGCGAGGGCGCCCTGTCCGAGGACGAGGTGCGGCGCTTCCTCGCGTGCGCCGACCGCGCCACCACCTACCTGCACGGCCGCGCGGCCCCCGTCGTCCACCGCGACATCAAGCCCCGCAACGTCGTGCGACGGCCCGACGGGTCCTACGTCCTCGTCGACTTCGGCGCCGTCGCCGAGCTCGTCGCGCGCCGCGGGTCGAGCACCGTCGTCGGCACCATGGGCTACATGGCGCCCGAGCAGCTGCAGGGGCGCGCGCTCCCCGCCACCGACGTCTACGCGGTCGGCGCCACCGTCGTCGCGGCGCTCACCGGCGCCGAGCCCGACGCGCTGCCCCACCAGGGCCTGCGCCTCGACGTGCGCGGCCTCTTGCAGGGTCGGACGAGCGAGGCGTTGATCAAGACCCTCGAGCGCATGCTGGAGCCCGACCCCGACCGGCGCGCCCCCTCGATCGCGGCGGCCCTCGAGCAGGGGTCGGCCGTCTCGGTGCCGCCTCCGCCCGCGCCCGCGCCAACGCCCCCTGGCGCGCCGCTGGCCCCGGCGGTCGAATACGACGAGGACGCGATGGTCAAGAGCGCGCGCGGGCTCCTGTGGTTGCTGTGGGGGCTCGGGTGGGTGCTCGTGCCGGTGGTGGTCGGCGGCATGCTCGGCCTCGGACGTCTGATCCCCGTGATCATGTTCGGCTCGCTCGCGGGGCTCTTCGTGCTCACCTGGCACAAGAACGCGTTGCTTCGCGTGGTGCTGCGCTCGCTCCTCGGGCGGAGGACCGCCGTCTCGGTCCGGGAGCGCGCTTCGACGCCCCAGCTTCGCGTCGACGCGGTCGATCCGGCGCGCGTGCGCGTGCACGCCTCCGAGCTCGAGCCGCACGAGGTCCACGGCGCCACCGAGGTCGATTCGACCGCCCGCAGGCGCCAGCGGCGCCGCTAGCCCTCGCCGACCGCCGCCACCGCCGCCGCGAACAAGGTGTCGGGCACCGTGGCGAGCACCTCTTGTCGCTTTCCGACGTGCAGCTGCCAGCGCGCGCCCTGCTTGCCGAGCAGCGCGTACCGGCCGTCGACCAGCTCCACCACGTAGTGGCTCGGCTTGCCGTCGGTGAGCCCGCGGAACGGCGTGGCCACCGCCACAACCGGCAGCTCCTTCTCCCGCGCGCGGAGCACGGTGAGGAGCTCGAGGTGCACGCACAGCGCGTCGAGCGCGGCGAGGTAGCCCGGCACCTCGTCGGGCGCCGTCTTGAGAAGCAGCTTCGCCACGTTGGCGCCCGCCGCGCGCGTGGGTGTGCCCGCGTAGATGGAGTGCGTCGAGGCGTTGAAGGCCTCGTTGGCCGCCCACAGCCCGACCTTGCAAGGCACGCGGCTCGACGACTTGGCGTCGGCGACGCGCAGTACCGTGAGACGCTCGGCGTCGCCCTTCGGCGCGAGCACCTCGGCGCGCGCCGCGGCCACGTGCAGGTCGAACACCTCGCGGTCGCGTGGATCGACCCGGGCGCTCACCCGGTCGGCGAGCCAGAGCGCGGCGACCGCGTAGGCGGCCGCGTCGAACTTCGGCATCGGACCGCCCCCGTGGAACGGACGCGGCGGATGCGTGGCGGGGGGCGCCGCCTTGAGCGCGCCCTGCAGCAGGTGGTGAGCGTTGTCGAAGCCTGGGATCACAGGAACCCGCGCAGGCGCGCGGCGTGACGGGGGTGGCGGAGCTTGCGCAGCGCCTGGGCTTCGATCTGGCGGATGCGCTCGCGGGTGACCTCGAACTGCGCGCCCGTCTCCTCGAGGGTGTGCTCGCTCTTCTCGCCGATGCCGAAGCGCAGGCGGAGGACCTTCTCTTCGCGCGGCGTGAGGGTGCCGAGCGCCGCGACGGTCTCCTGGGAGAGCTCGCCGTCGGTCGCCGCCTCGGAGGGCGAGACCGCGCTGACGTCCTCGACGAGATCGCCGAGCTCGCTGTCGCCCTCGTCGCCGATCGGCGACTGGAGCGAGACGGGCTCGCCGGCGATGTCGAGCACGCTCTTCACCTTCTCGATGGGGAGCTCCATCTTGTCGGCGAGCTCCTCGGGGGTCGGGTCGCGGCCGAGCACCTGCGCGAGCGCGCGGCGGGTCGACTGCATCTTGGACATGGTCTCGACGAGGTGCACCGGCAGGCGGATGGTGCGGCCCTGGTCGGCGATGGCTCGCGACACCGCCTGGCGGATCCACCAGGTGGCGTAGGTGCTGAACTTGTAGCCGCGCTGCCACTCGAACTTCTCGACGGCGCGCATCAGGCCGATGCTGCCCTCCTGGATGAGATCGAGGAGCGGCAGCCCGCTCGAGCGGAACCGCTTGGCGATGCTGACCACGAGGCGCAGGTTGGCCTGCACCATCTCGGCCTTGGCCGCCTGGGCCTCGCGGTCGCCGTCGCGCACGTCGCGCTCGATCGCCCGCACCTCGTCCAGCGTGACGCCGAGCTCCTCTTCGAGCTGCGAGCGCTGCTCGGTCGTGCCGACGAACGCCGCGCGCCGCGCGAGGCGCTTGAAGCGGTTCACGATCTGCTCGGTGGTCTTGCGCGAGAGGCGCATGCCCTCGACCGACTCGACGAGCTTCTGGCGCAGCGACTTGATCTCGCCCTGCGCCTTCTTCTTGCGCGCGCGCTCGAGGCGCTTGCCGAGCTTGGAGAGGGCCTCGACCTGGTCGAGGAAGTTGCGCTGGGCGTCGATCTCGTCGAACTCGGGGTTCTCCTCGCCGTCGCGCAGCACGTCCGAGATCTGGATCTCGCCGCGCTCGACGCGACCCGAGACGAGCGAGAGCTCGCGCACCGCCCACGGGGAGCGGAACAGGCCGTGCAGGACGCGCTTCTCGGCGGCCTCGATGCGCTGGGCGAGGGCGATCTCGCCGTCGCGGCCCAGCACCTCGCTGCGGGCCATCTGGCGGAAGTACCAGGAGAGGCCGTCTTCTTCGACCGGCGTGTCGCGCTCGCTGCGGGCCTCGGTGGTCGCGCGGCCCGGGAGGATGACGCCGCTCGGGGGCGGCGGCTCGAGCACCGCGGCGCCTTCGCCGAGCTCGCGCTCGACGTCGTCGTTCCAGCTCGGCGGCGGCGTGGACTCGGAGCCCCCACCGCTGTCCTTCTTGCTGTTCATCGGGCGTGGAGCCTTGCCGTTGAGTGGCGACTTGCCCTTGGGTGCCGGCTTCGCGGCGGGCGGCGGGCCCTTCGCCGGCGTCACGGGCGCCCCCTTCGCGACCGGCTTCCCGGCCGCCCTGGGGTCCTGCGCAGGCTTGCTCTTCGCGTCGTTCTTCACGTGCGCGTCGGCCTTGCCGGCGCCCTTGCCGTCACCATGCGAGTCGTCATGCGGCTTGGATGCCTTCGACGGCGACTTGGAGGCAACCGGCACGGGCGACTTGGAGGCCGGAGGCCTGGAGCCCCCGGGAGCAGGCTTGGAGGCCACGACGGGCTTGCCCGGGGTCGGCGACTTGGCCGGCGGACGCGACACGGGCACGGGGACTCCCTTGCCTGCAGGCTTGGCCGCGGGCTTGGCGACCACCGGCTTGACGCTCGGCGGATGGCTCTTGTGCGGGCGGCTGACCGGAGGCGGGGGGCGGCGGGGGGCGGGCTTGGGCATCGGTGGCGCGGACCTTGGGATCCCTTGGGATGGAGCGTCGTCCAGAGCGCGGTGAGTCCTACGACGGACGCACCGAACCCCCTCCCGGACGAAGCAGGGGCGGAAAGCCTACCCATCCGCGTCCACCGGGCAAGGGTCCCGGAGAAGAAATGCAAGAATCGCTAGAAAATCAGGGGTCTAGGAACAGGCACGAGCTGGCGAGACCGTCAAGGGCGACCATCTTCGTCCATCCGGCGCATTCCTTCGAGCAACAGGCCCTCGGCGCTGATCTGGATGACACGTTCGTCCGACTTGAAGTTGGGATCGAGCGCGAAGTCGCCGCTGCGCAGACGCAGCATCGCATAGACGGCGTCCTCGCCCTTCTTCTTCCCGAAGACCGCGTTCCAGATGTCGCCTTGCACGAAGTGCAGCTCGCCCGTGCCTTCGTTCGCCCGGATCTTGAGCGCGCCCGTCTTGCGACCCTGGGCGAGGATCTGGACCATGTCGGGCAGGGCCATCTCCTCGAGCGAGCCCGAGACGCCACGCGTGATGGCGGCCTTGGCCGGCGCTCCTTGCTCGAGCAGCTTGCGCAGCTTGGCGACGAGGATCTCGGCCTTGGCTGGCTTCTCGACGTAGTCGGCGGCGCCCGCCTCGAACCCCTTGTTGATCGCGTCGCGGTCGGCGCGCGCCGAGAGGAACACCCAGACCGCCGTCTTGCCGCCCTCGGTCTGGCGGGCGCGTTCGAGCAGCTGGAAGCCGTCGATCGGCTGCAGCTCGACCTCGCTGATGACGAGCTCGACGCCGAGCCCGCCGTCGGGCGCCGCGGCCGCCAGCATGGCGAGCGCCTGGTCGGAGGTGCGGGCGATCTTCACCTCGAACCCCTGCTCGATCATGCGCAGCTCGAGGACGGTGGTCTCCTCCGGGTCCGGGTCGACGATGAGCGCCGAGCGGCGGTTGGCGAGCAGCTTGGCCTTGAGGTCGTCGCCGGTGACGACGTGGCGGAAGATGTCGACGAGGTTGACGTCGAACACCGTGCCCTTGAACTTGCTGAGCACGTCGCTCGCCTCGAGCGGGCGCAGGCTCTTGCGGAACGGGTTGCGCGGGTTCTGGGTGAGGTCGGCGTAGGTGTCGGTGATGGCGAGCACGCGCGCGCCGAGCGGGATGTCCTTGCCGGACTGGCCGTCGGGGAAGCCCTTGCCGTCGAAGCGCTCGTACATGTGGTTGAGCGCCTCGAGCGTGGCGCGCGGGAGCTTCACGCCCGCCATGAGGCGCCCCGGGGTGAGGTAGCTCTTGCGCGCCGCGACCTTGTGGCCCTCGTACTCGGCCACGTTGAGCGTGGTCAGGTGGTAGCTCGAGGCCTTGCCGAGATCGTGGAGGAACGCCGCCGCGACGATCTCGTGGGAGTCCTGGTCGGAGAGGCCGAGCCGCTCGCAGAGCTTGCGGGTGAGGCGCGCGACGTGGGCGCTGTGGCCGCGCAGGTCGGGGCGGTTGTTCTCGAGCAGCGAGACCAGCACGTTGAGCGACTCGAGCCAGTGCTCGAACGGCACGCCGGCGGGCGGTGGCTCGGTGGCGGGGCGAGGCGGCGCGACTGGCTGCAGCGCCAGCGCCGGGATCGGGAAGGCCGGGGTCGCGACCGGCGCGGCGACGGGGGTCGGCGGAGGCGGCGCTGGCACGTTGCCGGCCGGCGGGGCCAGCGAGGGGATCTTCTGCGGCGGCACCTGCGGGGCCACCGGCCGCACACCGAGGTCGGGGACCGCGTGCGGGTTGTAGCCCTGCGGCGGGCCTTGCACGGCCGGAGCCGGGTCGAGCCCGAGCTGCGGCACGCCGCGGCCCATCTGCCGCTGCGCCTGGTTGATGTTCATCGCGCCCTCGGCGCTCGCCATGCCACCGCCCTGGCCGCGCTCGAACACGTCGTTGCTGCCCATGGCCCACGCCACGTCGGCGCGCTCGCGCTCGAGCTTGGCGAACTGGCTCGGATCGCCGTTGTAGATCTTGGCGATGAGGGCGCGGACCGCGAGCGCCCGCGCGACGAGGCCGACCACCGCGCGCGCCCGCGAGATGACCTTCACCTCCTCGAGGGCCTGCACGTTGTCTGGATCGGCGAGCACGACCGAGAGGGTGGCGCTCGTCGGGTCGAAGAGCAGCGGCACGACCTCGTAGCGGTCGACGACCTTGCGCGGGACCAGGTCGAGCACGCTGCGGTCGACCACGGCCTTGGCCAGCTTCTCGGTCGAGACGAAGCGCGTGCGGTAGACGCCCGCGAGGAGCTTGAGCGCGTCGGCCTCGGGCAGGTGCAGGTGCTCGGCGATCGCGTCTTCCACCTCGAGCCGCATGCGGCGCATGGTGACGAGGATGTCCTCGTGCTGCTCACGGGTGATCTTCCGCTCGGCGAGGAGTCGGTCGAGGATTCGCGGGGTTGCCGCGGTGTTGGTCGCGCGAGGCGGCGCCGCCATGGGAACCTCCAGTCTACGCCATCTGCGCCGACCGGCGCGCCTTTTGGTACAACGCCCGCGTGCGGTGGTCAGTCCAGTCGGTCTCGCTCGCGGTGGCGTCGCTCTCCATCCTGGGGGCGATCAGCGATCGCCCGGCCGCCGCGGCCCCGAAAGACCCGGCAATCACCGCGGCTGCCACCGCGCCGGGCGCGTTCGGCGGCCCGAGCGTGGCTGTGAAGCTCGACGCAGGGGGCAAGAGGCTCCACCTGCGCGCCTGCGCCGGGCCTGGCGCGTGCGTGGCGGGCCCCGCCGATCCGAGCATCGCGGTCGAGCTCGGCGACGTGGACGCTGCGACCTCGCGGGTGGACGCCCTTCCCCTGCCTGGAGGCCGCTCGGTGGTGCACGCCGTGGTGCGCTCGGCCAAGCGGCCCGACCAGACCTTCGAGGCCATCGTGGTCGGTCGCCCGGGCGACAAGACGCCGACCGTCGTGTTCGCGGGGGTGGCCGTCGATCCGACCAAGGGCGGCACGGACGGGGTGCGAATCGTCCGCGACGAGGGCACGCTGTTCGTGGCGCAGATCCGCAAGGAGCTCACGCTGTGCGGCCAGAAAGAGCCGGCGTTGCTCGCGCCGCGCCGCCTCGACGCGAAGTCGCTCGAGCTCCGCGCGGTCGCCATGCATCGCCTCCCGCGCGCGGTGCGCGACGCGGCCAAGGTGGTCGAAGCGGTCGAGGCCAAGGGCCCGCCGATCGCGTCCGTGTTGTCGGCGCGGGGGGCGTCGAGCAACGACGGCGGGTCGCTGTCCGCGAGCGACGGCGACGAGGCGACCGCCTGGACGGAGGGCCGCAAGGGCGACGGCAAGGGCGAGTTCGTCGTGTTCGCCGCGCCCTCGTCGGTGCCGCTCGAGAAGATCTCGTTCGTCGTCCGACCGACCAAGGCGGTAGAAGGGTTCGCACAGCCCGTCTCGGTGTTCCTCTCGCTCGACGAGTTCACCTACCGCGTGGTGATCCCCGTCACCACCAAGCCCGGCGCGCGCTTCGACGTCCCGCTCCCCTCGCCGACCAAGACCGGCTGCGTGGCCGTGTCTCTCGACCTGGCCGAATCCCAGGGCGATCCAGCGGTGGGCTTCGCCGAGGTCGAGGGCGTCCCCGTGCTGCCCGGGTCGGTCAAGAGCCTCGAAGACCTGGTCGGCCTGCTCGACGCGCCGGGTCCGTCGCGGGAGCTCGCGGCGACGGTGCTCACCCACGGTGGCGCCCCGGCGGCGCGCGCCATCGACGCTCGCCTCCCTTCGATGGGCGAGGCGGGCAAGGCGCTGGCCGTCGACCTGCTCGAGGCGGCCCCTTGCGCGGTCGCGAGCAAGCCGCTCGCGCGCCTCTCCTGGGACGCCCCACGCAAGACCGCCGCCGAGGCGCGCCTCAAGCTCGACGGGTGCGGCCGCGAGGCCACGCCGGCCATCGCCGACGCCTTCACCGCGGGGCCCGACTCCGCGCGCGAGGCGCTCGCCGATCGATACGCCAAGCTCGATCCGAAGGCGGCGCTGCCGGCGATCCTCGCCCTCGTGCCGACCGCCAGCGCCGCGCGGCGGCACACCTACCGCGGCGCGCTCGCGCGTGTGGCCGGGAGCAGCGTGGGGCGCGAGGCGATCTCGGCCTGGCTCGCCAGCACCGCGACCGGCGCGCTCCCGGTCGGCGACACACCGGATCCGGTGATCGAGCTCGGGCGCGCGGTCGCGCCGCTCGACGACGCTGCGTCGCTCGCCGCGCCGCTGTCCGCCGCGCTGCTCCGCCACGCGGCGAAGGACCGGCCCTTCGCCGCGCGGTTCCTCGCCGCAGCCCCGCTCGCCTCGCTCGCCGCGCGCGGAGACACCGGCGCGCTCGCGTGGCTGCGCGCCCTGCTCGTGGACCCCGACCGCAACCTGCGCGCGCGCGCGGCCGAGGTCGCCGCGGAGGTGGACGGGCTGCGCCCCGAGCTCGTGAAGGCGGTCTCCGACAAGGAGCCCCGCGTGCGCGCGGCGGCCGTCCTCGCCCTCGATCGGCGCGGCGCCGCGGGCGTCACCGGGGTGATCCTGCCGCTGCTCGCCCGCGACGGCTGGACGTTCGTGCGCGTCGCCGCGGCCGACGCCCTCGGCAACCTCAAGGGCGCGGCCGACGACGTCGACGCGGGCCTCGCCGAGGCCACCAGGGATCCCGCGCGGTCGGTGCGCGCGGCGGCGGTGCGCGGCCTCGGTCGCCGCGGCGCGCGCAGCCAGTGGGCGGCGCTCCGATCGCGCGCCTTCGACGACGGCGAGTCGATCGACGTCCGCGTCGAGGCGATCGAGGCCCTCGGCGCCACCTGCGATCGCGGCTCGGCGGACGCGCTGCTCGACCTCGCGAAGAAGGCCAACCAGGGCGACGGCGCGCGACAGCTCGGCCTCGCCGCGATCATGGCGCTCGGGGCGATCCACCCGCCGGACCTCGCCGCCCGCCTCGACGCGATCGACGGTGGCTCGCTGGTGGTCAAGGACGCGATCGCTCGCGCGCGCAAGACCCCGGCCACGTGCAAGTGAAGCGAGCGCTCCCGGTCGCGCTCACCGTGGCGGGCAGCGACCCCGCCGGCGGTGCAGGAATCCAGGGGGATCTGCGCGCTTTTGCGGCCGTCGGGGTGCACGGGCTCTCGGTGCTGACGGCGATCGTCGCCCAGGGCACGCGCGGGGTGCGCGCGTCGTTCCCGCTGCCCGCGGCGCAGGTCCGCGCCCAGCTCGAGGCGGTGCTCGAGGACGTGCGCGCAGACGGAGCCAAGACCGGCATGCTCGGCACCCACGAGATCGTGGCCGAGGTGGTGGCGGTGTTCGCCGCGCGCCCTCGGCTGCCGCTGGTCGTCGATCCGGTGATCCGATCGTCCAGCGGCGCTGCGTTGCTCGACGACGCGGGCGTGCGTCTGCTCCGCGAACGGCTCCTGCCCCGCGCCACGCTGGTGACGCCCAACTGCGACGAGCTCGCCGCGCTGCTCGAGGAGCGCGTGGCGCCGCGCGATCCGGAGGCCCTCGCCCGCGCGGCCGAGCGCTTGCGTGCGCGCGGGGTCGCGGCGGTGCTCGCGAAGGGCGGGCACCTGGACGGGGCGCCGGTCGACGTCCTCGTGGACGCGGAGGGCACTCTCGCCTTGCCTGCGGAGCGCATCGTCACGACGTGCACGCGCGGCACCGGGTGCACGCTGTCGGCGGCGATCGCGGCGCACCTCGCGCGGGGCGAGACCCTGCGTGGCGCGGTGATCGCCGCGCGTTCGCTGCTCCTGCGCGCGCTCGCCGACGCGGAGCCCATCGGCGAGGGCGCCTCGCCCACCGACCCCCTCGGCCTCTGCCGGCGCTGAGATGCGGCGCGCCCTGCTCGGCCTCTTCGTGCTCGCGCTGGTCTCCTCGGCGCTCGTGGGCACGCGCGGCGTGGCCTACTGGGACGCGGGCGACTACGTCGTGCTCGCGCTCCGCGGCGGCGCGAGCGGACTCTTGCTCGGACGCCCCGCGTTCTTGCTCGTGTCGCGCGGGCTCGTGCGGCTCCTGCGCGTTCTCGGCGGCGCCGACGCCGCCGTCGAGCCCGTGCTGCGCTGGTCCTGGTCGGTGGTGTCGGCGACCGCGGCCCCGCTGCTTGCCGTGCTCGGGGCGCGCCTCGGCCTCTCGCGCGCGGCGGCGCTCGCGGCGGGCGCGGCGCTCGCGACGTCGCCGACGTTCGCGCACACGAGCCACCAGGTGCTCACGGACGGGCCCGCGCTCGCGGCCTCGATCGGCGCGCTGGTCGCGGCCACGTCGGGGCGCGTGGTGCTCGCGGGAGCGCTCTTCGGCCTCGCCGTCGCGACCCGCGAGACGGCGGTGGCGCACGGCCTCGCTGTGCTGCTGCTCCTGCGCACGCGCCGCGGCAACGGTGGCGCGGCGGTCGCAGCAATGGTCGCGGGGACCGTGATCGTCGCGCTGGTGCTCGACGCGCACGGCGGGAGCCCACGCGCCGTCGTGGGCTGGTTCTCGGCGATGCGTCGCTCGTCGTCTGCCCACGGCCTCGCGGCGCGCGATGGGGCGATCTCGTGCGGGTGGGTGCTCGCGATGGCCCCGCTCGCGGTGGTGGCGGGCGGCGCGCGGCTCCGCGCGGCCCGCGGTGAGCTCGCGTGGGTGGTGGTCCCCGCGGCCGTCGCGACGGCGCTGTTGCTGTTCTACCCCGACGGCTCGTTCAGCCCGCGCTACGTGCTCTCGACGGCGCCGCTCGCGCTGCTGCTGCCGGCGGGCGCGTGGCTCGCCGAGCACCGGCGCGCGTTCGTGGTGGCCGCCGCGCTCGGGCTCGCGTCGGTGCCGTTCACGACCCGGAGCGCCCGCGCGATCGCCGCCCGCGGCGCCGCGCTCGGCCCGCGCCTCGCCGCGCTGCCCCCCACCCTCACGCTCGTCCCCGGGCACTTCTGCCCGCACGCCAAGCTCGCCCTCGCCACCCTGCCCCCGCGGGACGTGCGCCTCGTGTGCCCGGGCTGGGACTGGCCCGAGGACCCGGCCCGCACGCTCGCCGCGGCGCTCGCCGAGGGCCGCCCGGTCGCGCTCGACCTCGCCGACGAGGCCTGGATCGGCCCGCGCGAGGTCGGGCCGCGCGAGGCCTGCCGCGCGTTCGCCCGCGCGCACTCGACGCGCGTCGTCGCGGGCTTCGTCGTCGTCGAGCGCTGAAGGCCTGTCGGAGACACGCCTCGAGTTGTTTTGCTCGCCTCAGGTCGCGGCGCGGGCGAGGCGATCGCGGACGGCGAGCCAGTCGGCGTCGTCGGGCACCCTCGCGACGAAGATCGCCTCCACGCCCTCGGCGTCGAGCGCGTGCAGCGCGGCGTACAGCTCGGCGGCGTACGCACGCGGGTCGCGTGGCATGCGCACGACGACGGCACGTGACTCCCCCGCGTCGAACGCGAGCAGCCCCACCTTGGCCCCACGATCGAGCAGCGCGCGCACGGGCGAGAGGTCGTCGACCAGGGCGAGCGGCGCGCGCGGCGCGTAGTGACGGCGCTGGAGGCCGGGCGAGGCCGCGAGGGTGGCCGTCGGATCTGCGCCGACGAGCACCGGACCGATCTCGGCCTCGATCTGGAGCGCGGTCACGAGGCCCGGGCGCAGGATGCGCGGCAGGCCGTCGCCGAGGGCGAGGACGGTCGACTCGATCCCACCCGGGCAGGGCCCCCCGTCGAGGACGAAGTCGACGCGGTCGCCGAGGCCCGCGCGCACGTGGGCGGCGGTCGTGGGGGAGATCGACAGCGACGGGTTCGCGCTCGGCGCCGCGACGGGGAGATCGGCGGCGCGCAGCAGCGCCAGGGCCAGCGGGTGGGCCGGCACGCGCACGCCGACCGTCGGGCCGCCGGCCGTGACCTCGTCGGGCACCGCGTCGACGCGCGGCAGCACGAGCGTGAGGGGGCCCGGCCAGAACCGTGCGGCGAGCCGCTCGGCCTCGGCGGGGAACACCCGGCAGAGCCGGCGCGCGCCGTCGACGTCGGCCACGTGGACGATGACCGGGTTCTCGGGGGGGCGCCCCTTGGCCGCGAAGATCTTCCGCACCGCGATCGGATCGAGAGCGTGGGCGCCGAGGCCGTAGACGGTCTCGGTCGGAAACGCGACGAGGCCCCCCGCCCGCAGGATCGCAGCGGCGCGCGCGACGTCGCTCATGGGGCGACGAAGCCCTTGAACCGACGCAAGTAGGTGGAGAAGGTCGGGCTCACGGCGCGCGTGGCGAGCTCGTCGACGGTGAGCGGGGCGCGCTTCGGCTCGCGCCCCTCGGCCACGACCTCGCGCGGCCAGGCGGGGTTGGCGATGCCCGCGCGGCCGAGCGCGACGACGTCCGCCCCGCGCGCGAGCAGCGCCTCGCCGTCGGCGCGGGTCCACACCGCGCCCGCCGCGAAGATGCGCACCTCCGCCGGGAGCACCGCGCGGAACAGCGGGATCGCGTGCTCCTCGGGGCGCTTCTTGGTGTTCCTGGTCGCGTCCCACAGCGAGAGGTGCACGAAGTCCACGCCGTCATCGGCGAGCCAGCGCGCGACCTCGAGGCTCTCGTCGAGGTCGAGCCCCCGCGCGAATCCGCCCTCCTCGGGCGAGAGGCGGACGCCGACCGTGAACGAGGCGGGGACGGCGGCGCGCGGC
>JAEUKC010000388.1:0-77493 GCA_016794445.1 Myxococcales bacterium | reverse complement strand
GACCTCGTCGCGCTGGTCGAGTTCTTTCCGTCGATCCAGTCTCCGGCCCTGCGCTCCTTCGGGCAGCTCACCCTCGACCACAACCTGGCGGCGGGCACGAAGGTGGCGGCGGCGATCGAAGGGCTCGTGAAGAAGCTGCGGGCCGAGGGCTCCGAGATCGCGCAGCGGGAGGCCGCGCAGCTCGGACCGATCGCCCGCAAGCTCCGCACCCGCGCCAAGAACCCGTAGCGCTCACGAGCGGCGCGCCATCGCCTCGAGCGCCAGCGCGGCGGGCTCGGTGACGGCGTAGAACCAGCCACTCGACGGCCAGGGTTGCCGCATCTGCGCGAGTCGTCGTGCCCTCGACCAGCAGGGCTCGCAACGACGACAGGTCGGCCTCGCGGAGCGGCGGCGTCTGCGCGCCGGCGAGGACGAAGGGCTCGTCGCAGTTGCTGAACCGCCGGAGCAGCGCGGCCTCGGGGTCGCGCGCGTAGAACTCGCGCACCTTCGCCGGCAGAGCCGCGAGCTCCACCGCGCGCCCTACTCCGGGCCGTCGAGGGCCCAGCTGGCGTGGTGCTCGAGCGCGGCAGCCACCGCGTCGCGGAGCGGCGAGGCGTGCCCGCCGTCGCGCGTGGCGGCGCCGAGGTGCACGAGGACGTCCGACAGCATGGCCTGGTCGTCCTCGAACGCCTCGTCGTCCACCTCGCGATCCACGAACGCGGCGACGAACGGCACCACGTGCGGGGTGCAGTCGAACAGCGTGACCTTGCCGGTCTCCTCGTCGTACTCGAACACCAGCTCGAGCAGCGCGTCGACCGCCGAGGCGCGCACCTCGGCGTCCTCGTCCGCGAGGGCGAGGATCATGTCGGGCACGTCGTCCGCCGGCCCCCCCGCGTGGGAGAGCTTCGCCCAATCGACGTCGCCGAGCTTCACTTCAGCAGCCACCCGAAGAGGGCGCGCTTGAAGGTGTCCCGGCCGATCACGGAGATGCTCTCGGTCAGCGGGATCTCCTTGGGGCACACCTGGACGCAGTTCTGGGCCTTGCCGCAGTCGGCGATGCCACCCTCGCCCATGATGGCGTCGAGGCGCTCGTTCGCGTTCATCTTGCCCGAGGGGTGCATGTTGAACAGGCGCACCTGGGAGATGACCTGCGGGCCCATGAACGGCGAGCCGTCGTTCACGTTGGGGCAGGCCTCGAGGCAGCAGCCGCAGGTCATGCAGCGCGAGAGCGGGTAAGCCTCTTCCTGCACCTCGGGCGCGACGCGCGGGCCGGCGCCCAGGCTGTGCGTGCCGTCGAGGAAGATCCACGCCTTGACCTTCTTGAGGTACTCGAACATGCGCGCGCGATCGACGATGAGGTCCCGCACCAGCGGGAACTTGGTCATCGGCTCGATGGTGAGCGCCTCACCGTTCGGGGCGATCTGGTCGACGAGCGCGGTGCACGCCTGGCGCACGCGGCCGTTGACGATCATCGTGCAGGAGCCGCACACCTCCTCGAGGCAGGCCTGCTCCCAGACGACGGGCGTCGTGGTCTTGCCGTCCTTGGTGGTGGGGTTGCGCTGGATGGCCATCAGGATGCTGATGACGTTCATCTGCGGCTCCCAGGGGACCTGGAACTCCTCCCACCGCACTTTTTCGTTGGGACCGTCCGCGCGCTTGATGCGGACGTCGACCGGGCGCTTGCTCTCTGTGCTCATGATCAGGCCTGCTCCGCGGGCTTGTCTTTGGGCGCGTCCTTCGGCGGGTCTTGCGCGAAGGCGGCCTTCTTCTTGGTGTAGTCGCGCTTGCGTAGCTCCATGAGCGACGTGTCGACCGCGTCGGTCACGTGCTCGGTCTTGCCGAGCAGCGAGTAGTCGAACTCGCGGATGAACTCGACCTTGGACTGCGCCCCATCACGGCCGCCGTAGCGGGCGAGGGTACTGCGGAGCCAGTTCTTGTCGTCGCGGCCGAGGGGATTGCTCGCCTTCGGGTTCTTGTCGTCGAAGTCGGGCTTGTAGTGCGCGCCGCGGCACTCGTCGCGGTTGCGCGCGCCCTCGGCGATGACGCGGGCGAGGACCAGCATGCCCTCGAGGTGGCGGATGAACGGCAGCGCCTGGTTGGCCTTGGCGCCGGTGTCGACCGCCTTGACGTTCTTGTAGCGCTCCTCGAACTCGCCGATCTTCTCGATGACCTTGTCGAGCACCGGGTTGTGGCGCTCGATGGTGCAGTCCTTGAGCATCATCTCGCCGAGCTCCTTGTGGAGCGCGTACGGGTTCTCCTTGCCGTCGAGCTTGGCGAGATCGGCGTAGCGCTTCTCCTCGGCCTTCTGGGCCTTGTCGAACGTGCTCTTGCCGAGGTCGAAGGCGCTCTTGTCGACGTTCTCGAAGTAGGTCGCCATCGCGGGGCCGGTGACCATGCCGCCGTAGATGGTGGAGAGGAGCGAGTTGGCGCCGAGGCGATTTCCGCCGTGGTACTGGTAGTCGCTCTCGCCGACGTTGTAGAGCCCGGGGATGTTGGTCGAGTGGTTCTTGGGCGAGCCCATCTTGAGCGAGCCGCGCTCGTCGCGGTCGAAGTCGACCCACATGCCGCCCATCGAGTAGTGGACGGCCGGGAACACCTTCATCGGGTTGTGGTACGGGTCCACGCCGACGAACTTCTCGTAGATCTCGAGGATGCCCGCGAGCTTCTTGCGGAGCGTGGCCTCGGGGATGTGGGTCAGGTCGAGGTAGACCTCGTTGCGCCCCATGATCCCGGCGTTCTGGTTGTAACAGATGTCGAAGAGCTCCCGGCTCGCGACGTCGCGCGGGACGAGGTTCTTGTAGAGCGGGTACTTCTCCTCGAGGAAGAAGCGGCGCTCCTTCTCCGGGATGTCGACCGGGTTGCGCTTGTCCATCGGGTCGCGCGGGACCCAGACGCGACCGCCCTCGCCGCGCGCCGACTCGCTGATCAGGCGCAGCTTGTCCGCGCCGGGGATGGCCGTGGGATGGATCTGGATGAACTCGCCGTTGCCGTAGATCGCGCCCTGCTGGTAGGCGATGGCGTTGGCGATGCCGGTGCAGATGGTGCTCTGCGTGCTGCGGCCGAAGATGATGCCGGGGCCGCCGGTGGCGAGGCACACGGCCTCGGCCGGGAACGCCCGGATCTCCATGCTCTTCAGATCCTGGCAGACGAGGCCGCGCGTGACGCCCTGCTCGTCGAGGACCAGCCGCACGAAGTCCCAGAATTCGAACTTGCGCACCAGCGGCTCGCCCGCGATGTGCGTGCCGTCGGGGCGCTCGACCTCCATGGTCTCGTAGCGGCGGACCTGCTCGTCGAGAGCGTAGAGGAGCTGCTGCCCCGTGGTCGCGCCGGCGAACGCCGTGCGGTGGTAGAGCGTGCCGCCGAAGCGGCGGAAGTCGAGCAGCCCCTCGGGGGTGCGGTTGAAGGGCACGCCCATGCGGTCGAGCAGGTAGACGATGTGCGGCGCGGCCTCGGCCATGCCGAGACACGGCGGCTGCTGCGCGAGGAAGTCTCCGCCGAGCACCGTCTCCTGGAAGTGCACCTGCGGCGAGTCGCCCTCGCCCTTGGTGTTGACGCTCGCGTTGATGCCGCCCTGCGCGCACACGCTGTGCGAGCGCTTGACGGGGACGAGCGAGAACAGGTCGACGGGGACGCCGGCCTCGCACAGCTTGATGACCGTCATCAAGCCAGCGAGCCCGCCGCCGACGACGGCCACGCGGCGGACGGTGCCGCTCGCAGTGATGGTGGTGATCTTGGAACCGGCCATGATTTCAGGGCTTTCGCGTCAGGGGGCTTTCGAAGGAACAGGGACGGGAGCTTTGGGCGCGTTCTTGGCGGGCAGCGGCGCGGCGGGCCCGGGGATCGGCACGTGCGAGGCGGTGGGCACGAGCGCGTCCTCGCACATGTCGCGGCCGTTCTCGCCGCGGACGAGGCTGCTCGGCACGAAGGTGGCGCCGCCGGTGGCGAAGAACAGGATCGTGTTCATGCCCATGAACCACAGCGCAGCGCCGAGCCCGAGCGTGGCCCAACCGGCTAGCCGCTGCGCGCGGGTGCCGATGGTGACGCCCCACGAGAACAGGAACGTGCGGACGCCGTTCGCGAAGTGGAACACCGAGGCGCTCGTGCCGAGCACGTAGAACAGGGCCTTGAGCCGGCTCTCGCCGCCGAGCTGGCCCTGCAGGCCGAGCGGCTTGCCGAAGAAGTCGTGGTGGGTCATCTGCCCGAGCAGCTTCGCGATCCGGAAATCCTTGAGGTGGAAGACCAGGAACACGAAGGCGAGGACGCCGGTGATGCGTTGCAGGACGTAGAGCCAGTTGCGGCCGTAGCCGTAGGCGCCGACGTTGGGCTTGGCCTCGAGCGCGAGCTTGACGCCGTACCCCGCGTGGAAGGCGAGCGGCAGGAAGATGCCGAACACCTCGACGAACGGGAGGTACGGCAGGTGGTTGATGTCGTCGACGGCCTTGTCGAAGCAGGTCTGGCCCTGGATGGCCTTGGAGTTCGTCCACAGGTGGATGCAGAGGAACAGGCCCAAAGGGACGATGCCCGACAGCGAGTGCAGCCGGCGCAGCACGAAATGGCGCCGATCACTGGCGGTCGACGACGCTTCGGCGGACATCGAAGGGCTGATTAGGGCCGTCCGACGGAGGGGGCAATGCTTCGTTTGCCCGTGGCCCTTTCGGCACCTACACGGGCCACCCCGAGAATCCTACAGCCGGGGCGATCCGCGCGCAGACGGCCGGAACTCTGGCGGTCCTCTCCACTCTGTCCCCACGAAAGCACTCTCTCCCCAAGAAGAATGAGGTGTCCGATGGCAGGTGTCTCGACCGGTGGTGGCGCGAAGGGCAAGCGGAGCGTGGACCAGGAGGTGAACATGGTGCCGTTCATCGACCTGCTCCTGGTGACCATCTCGTTCCTGCTGGTGACCGCGGTGTGGACGAGCCTGGCGCGGGTCCCCGCCTCGACGGCGATGCCCGGCCACAAGACCGAGGAGAAGACGGTCGAGCCGCGCGCGCTGCACGTGCGCATCGAGGGCAAGACAGCCACGCTCTCGTGGCAGAAGGGCCAGAAGATCGACGACCTCGCCAAGGTGCCGATCGCCGAGCTCGAGCGCGAGATCAAGAAGGCCGCGGTCGGCAGCGATCCCGGCACCGCGGCGGTCGTGCACGTGCCCAACGCGATGCCCATGGGCGAGCTCACCGACGTGCTCGACGCCGTCCACGGCGGGAAGGTGTTCGCCGTCGCGCTGGGCAGCTAGCACGAGGGCATGCAGCGAAGGCGGGTGTTCTCGGGCGCGGAGTGGGAGGCGAAGGTCGGCTACTGCCGCGCGGTCGCCGTCGGCGCGCAGGTGTTCGTCGGCGGCACGGCGCCGGTCGCCGAGGGTGGCGGCACGTTCGCCCCCGGCGACGCCTACGCCCAGGCGAAGCGCTGCCTCGCGATCGTGGCGAAGGCCCTCGGTGAGCTCGGCGGCGGCCTCGAGCACGTGGTGCGCACGCGCATGTACGTGACCGACATCGCGCGCTGGCCGGAGATCGGCCGCGCCCACGCCGAGGCCTTCGGCGCCCACCCGCCCGCGGCCACGATGGTGGAGGTGCGCAAGCTCATCGCCGACGACATGCTCGTCGAGATCGAGGTCGACGCGGTGCTCGACGGGCCGGCGGTGTAAGACCCGCGCGGAGGGCGCGTTCTTGGTTCATGCGCCACCTCCTCCCCCTTGCCTTCGCCTTCGCCTCGCTCGCGGCTGCCTGCGGCGGTGCGCCCTCGCACGCCATGCAGCCTCCTTCGGCACAAGCCTCGCCCGCGCCGGTGCTCACCACGTCGGTCTATGGCAAGGACCCGAACGGATCGATCGGCGAGGACGGCCTGCAGCTCTCGCTCAAGTCGGCGATCGACCTGCAGTTCCCCGCGCGGCTCGGCATCGTGCCGCTCGCGGCGCCGTTCGACCCGAAGGCCAAGGGCAAGCTGCGCCTGCGCCACGTGGCGGCCGGAGGCCTCGGCCCCGCGCTCCTCGCCTCGCCGCACTTCACCCAGATCAACGACGTCGACACCGAGCTCCCCAACGTGGGCGGCATCGAGGGCCTGCGCGCGCTCGCCTCGCGTTACCGCCTCCGTTACCTGCTCCTCTACTCGGAGCGCTTCGAGGACTCGACGCACCTCAACGGCTGGGCGTGGACCTACGCGACCGTGGTCGGCATGTTCATCGTGCCCGGCGTCACCGTGTCGAGCCACGGCGTGCTGCAGGCCGACCTCCTCGACGTGCGCACGGGCACCATCCTCTTCACGGTGGTCGAGTCGGTGAGCGTCACCGAGAAGACGTTCATGATCGGCGCCGGCCGCTCGCACCTCGACGCGCAGGCCAAGGCCGCCGTCGCCGCGGCGCCCGCGCTCGCCAAGAAGGTCATGGCCCAGACCCAGGCGCTGGTGGACCTGGCCGAGGGTGCCGAGCAGAACAAGCCGAAACCTCTGCTCCTGCCGCCCCCCGTCCAGAACTAGATCCATTCACCCTCCCGCGCGTAGGGAGGGGTTAGGCTCCCCGAGCTCTCCCATGCGCCGCACCCTCGCCCTCCTCCCGCTGCTCCTCCTCGGCTGCCCGAAGCCCACTGCGAAACCCCCGCCCACCGGGGCGGAATACACGGGCCCGATCGCCAAGCGCGTCGCGACGGCCAAGACGCGCGAGAAGCTCGCGGTCACCATCTACAACCAGGACTTCGGCCTCGTGCGCGAGGTGCGCAGCGTCGACCTCGCGCCGGGTCGCACCGCGCTCGAGCTGCAGGACGTGGCCGCGCGCATCCAGCCCGAGACGGTGCACGTCAAGGCGTTGCTGCCCGATCCTGCCTTCGGCGTCCTCGAGCAGAACTTCCGCTACGACCTGCTCACGCCGGCCAAGCTCCTGCAGAAGTACGTCGGCAAGACGGTCAAGATCCAGCGCTGGAACAGCGTGCTCGGCAAGGAGGAGGACGTCGCGGCCAAGGTGCTCGCGGCCGAGCCCGGGCAAGAGCCGGTGTTCGAGGTCGCGGGCGAGGTCACCTACGGCTACGGCGGACGCATCTCGTTCCCCGAGCTGCCCGAGAACCTCGTCGACAAGCCCACCCTCGTGCTCCTGCTCGGCGCCGAGCAGCCCAAGCAGAAGCTCGAGCTCGCCTACGCGACGAGCGGCATGGGCTGGAAGGCCGACTACGTCGCCACCGTCTCCGCCGACGACAGCAAGCTCGACCTCACCGGCTGGGTCACGCTCGACAACCGCAGCGGCGCCGCGTTCCTCGACGCCGAGCTCAAGCTCGTGGCCGGCGACGTGCAGAAGTTCGCGCCGCCCGCCGGCTACGACGACGGCGAGTACATGGATCTCAAGTCGGCCAAGCAGGAGATGGCCAAGGACAAGAACAAGGGGTTCTCCGAGGAGAGCCTGTTCGAGTACCACCTCTACACGCTCGGCCGCCCGACCACGCTGCTCGAGAAGGAGCAGAAGCAGGTCACGCTGCTCGAGGCCGCGAGCGTGCCGGTCAAGAAGCACCTCGTGTTCTCGGGCCAGAGCTACTGGTATCGGAGCAAGTACAGCGGCTTCGTCTCGCAGAACCAGAAGGTCGCGGTGTTCCTCGACTTCGAGAACAAGAAGGACCACCACCTCGGGGTGCCGCTGCCGAAGGGCATCGTCCGCGTCTACAAGGCCGACAAGTCCGGCGCCCAGCAGTTCATCGGCGAAGACCGCATCGACCACACCGCCACCGACGAGAAGGTGCGCGTGAAGATGGGCGAGGCGTTCGACGTGGTCGCCGACCGCAAGCAGATGTCGTGGCACCCCATGGGCACCTGCAACAGCGAGTCGGAGTGGGAGATCTCGATCCGCAACCACAAGGACGTCGCCGAGACGGTGGAGATCGTCGAGCCCGCCGCGGGCGACTGGGAGATCATGACCTCGTCCCACCCGGCCACGAAGGTCGACGCGCACACGTTCACGTTCACGGTGAACGTGCCCAAGAACGGCGCGACCAAGGTGACCTACCGGGTCGCCGTGAAATGGTGCTGACCATGAAGCGAGCCCTCCGCGTCCTCCCCGTCCTCGCCCTGACCGCGCTCGCCTCGCAGGTCGGCGCGCAGAAGGCCGGGACCAGCAAGATCTCCACCAGCAAGGACCGCAAGGAGGTCTCGGTCACCGTCTACAACCAGGGCTTCGGCCTCGTGCGCGAGGTGCGTGACCTCGACGTCGGGACCGGCCGCGTCTCGCTCGAGCTCCGCGACGTCGCCTCGCGCATCCAGCCCGAGACGGTCTCGATCAAGTCGCTCGGCGGCAAGATCGACGTGCTCGAGCAGAACTACCGCTACGACATCCTGAGCCCACAGAAGCTGCTCGAGAAGTACGTGGGCAAGAAGGTGAAGGTCTACCGCTACAACAGCAAGACCGGGGCGGACGACGCGGTCGACGCCGAGGTGCTGTCGGCCGACCTGTACAACACCGTCCTCAAGATCAACGGCGAGATCACCTACAACTACCCGGGTCGCTTCGCGTTCCCGGAGGTGCCCGCGAACCTGATCAGCAAGCCCACCCTGGTGTGGCTGCTCGACAGCGGCGCCGCCAAGCAGAAGGTCGAGGTCACCTACCTGACCCAGGGCTTCTCGTGGAAGGCCGACTACGTGCTCGTCATCGACGACGCCGACAAGCTCGCCGACCTGCAGGGCTGGGTCACCCTGAACAACAACACCGGCGCGAGCTACGAGAACGCCAGGCTCAAGCTGGTCGCCGGCGACGTGCAGAAGCTCGCCAACAACGAGTACTACGAGGGCGACGACGAGGTCATCCTCGCCAAGAAGGGCGACTGGGGCGGAAAGAGCAAGCCGGCGTTCAAGGAGGAGGGGTTCTTCGAGTACCACCTCTACACGCTGCAGAAGCCGACCGACGTGCTGCAGAACGAGCAGAAGCAGGTCACCCTGCTCGAGGGCCAGGGCGTCAAGGTCGACAAGAAGCTCATCTTCTTCGGCGCGGCCTACTACTACCGCGGCAACTACGGCCAGGTGGTCAGCAACCAGAAGGTGGGCGTCTATCTCGACATCGAGAACAAGGAGGCGAACCACCTCGGCATGCCGCTGCCCAAGGGCATCGTGCGCGTCTACAAGGCCGACAAGGCCGGCGCCAAGCAGTTCGTGGGCGAAGACCGCATCGACCACACGCCGCGCGACGAGAAGATCCGCATCAAGATGGGCGAGGCCTTCGACGTGGTCGGCGACCGCAAGCAGATGTCCTGGAAGTCGCTCGGCTCGTGCAACAGCGAGTCGGAGTGGGAGATCTCGCTGCGCAACCACAAGGACTCGGCCGAGACGGTCGAGATGTTCGAGCCGGTCGGCGGCGACTGGGAGATCCTCTCGAGCTCACACCCCACCGTGAAGAAGGACGCCCACACGTTCACCATCACGGTGACGCTCGCCAAGAAGAGCGACGTGAAGGTGAAGTATCGCGTCCGCACCCGGTGGTGCTGAGCAACCCCTACGCGTGCGTTTCTTCCACCAGCTCGACCAGCACGCCGCCGGTCGACTTGGGGTGCAGGAACGCGACCTTGTGACCGCGCGCGCCGATGCGCGGCGTGCTGTCGATCAGCTGCACGCCGATGGCGGCGAGGAACGCGAGCGCCTGCTCGATGCCCTCGACCTCGATGGCGACGTGGTGCAGCCCGGGCCCTCGCTTCTCGAGGAACTTCGCGAGGCCGTCGTTGCCCTTGGGCGAGATGAGCTCGAGGTTCGAGTCACCGACCGGCAACAGCACCGCCTCGGTCTTCTGCGAGGCGACGACCTCGCGGACCGTGGGCTCGAGGCCGAGTGCGCGCCACTTCTCGAGGGCGGCGTCCACGTCGGCGACGGCGATGGCCACGTGGTCGATCCGCTTGATCTTCAGCATGGAACCGACCTAGCCGTGCACCGGCAGGCCGTCATGCCCTTCAGGGATTGCGCGCGCGACGGCGGAGGTCGGTGGCCGAAGGCAGACCGTGCTGGTCGAGCGCCGTGCCGAGCGCGCGCGAGGAGCCGTAACCGGACATGCGCGCCACGACACCCACCGGGAGGTCGGGGAGCGAGAGCAGCGACGCCGTCGCCAGGATCCGCGCCCGCACGAGGGCTGCGCGCAGCCCGGTCATCTCCTGCCAGATGGGCAGCGCCGCGAAGCGACGACGCAGCTCGCGCTCGGAGACACCCCGGCGCGCCGCGAGATCGACCCACATCGGCTGGTGGTCGAGGTGGGAGAGGGCGTGGCTCAGGAGGTCGGCCTCGGGTTGACGCGGGTCCTCGCCGAGCGCTTCTCCGGGCCACGCGGACTCGAGGATGCCGAGCGAGTCGAGGATCCCGAAGCTGGTCGAAAGCAGCGCGGGATCCCTGGCCGCCCGCTTGGGGTCTCGCAGGATGGACCGCGCGACCCCACGCAGCCGCTCTTCGTCCCGGGAACACGAAAACGCTGTCCGCGTGGGGGGCAGCGGCGCGACGGCGGCGCTCCACTCGACGACGAGGGCGAGGAACGGATCGCCCTCCCATCGCTCGTCCCACGGTCCCTCGATCGGCTCCACGATCCCGTGGCCCGCCGAGAGGACGAAGGTCCGCTCTCCCCGCCGCAGATGCATGCGACCGTCGAGCACCACACACACCTGCGCATGGGCGGCGACCTGCAGAGAGGGCGTGGGCCCCTTGGTGAAGAGCACGCGGCTGTCGAAGGCGAGCCCTCCGGCGAGAGCGACCACGTACACCCGGAAACCCTCGCCGATGAGCGAGGTGGTCTCGCGCAAGATCCTGGTCCCTGCAGGTTGCAGTCGGCGACGGACGACGAGCACCACTTCATGGTGACGGCCGGTGCGGCCACGTCAACCCGCGCTGCACCTCTTCGCGGCGGCCCGACGCCGCCCGACCGAACGTCCAGCCGGATCTATGGCGTTGTCCGGGCCCACGGCCGCGCGATAGCTTCGCGCCATGAAGCGCTCCCTCTTCGGTTGCATCCTGCTCGTCACCCTCCTCGGAGGCGGCGCTGCCTTCGCCGAGCGGATCGTCTCGGATACCCACGGCGTCAGCGCGGTCGGCGCCGGCGTGAAGGAAGTCGGCATCGAGTCGATGTTCCTGCTGTCGTCGAGCAGCAAGGCCGAGACGAAGGCCGGCGCGAAGGACGACACGTCGGCCACCCGCGTCTCGCTGCTCGGCGGCCTGTTCTTCCGCTACTTCATCGTCGACAACCTGTACCTCAGCGGCAACGTCGGCGCGCTCTACCGCTCGGACGGCGCCTCGGTCGGTGGCAACTCGGTCGCGAAGATCAGCTCGGTCGGCTTCCTCGGCACGATCGGCGCGGGCTACCTCGCCAGGCTCGGGGGAGGCATGTTCCTCGCTCCGGCGGTCGGTGTCGGCGGCTACTCGCTCAACACCGACACGACGACCAAGATCAGCACGACCGACGTGACCACGAGCAGCGGCGAGGCGGGCCTCGCGGTCCGGCTCGAGCTCGGCTTCGTCTTCTACTCGAGCGCGCACTTCAACCTGTTCGCGCGGCCGCAGGCCCTCGTGCTCCTCGGCACGAGCAAGCTCAAGAACCAGCCCGCGGGCACGCCGGACAACTCGAGCAAGACCACCACGATCGACGGCGGATTCGACGTCGGCGTGTCCCTCGTGTTCTAGAACGCCCAGGTCGCGGAGACCGAGCGGAGCCCGACCGCCACCGAGGGCATCGTGCTCGGCTATCGGCCGATCGACGACGAACCCGCCGGTCCGCCGGAAATTCAGCCCGGCAGACCGGATCGGTTATGTTCCAGGGCAATGCAGCCTCGTCGCCGCACCCGACGGTACCTCGTCGATGCGCGTTTCCAGCTCAAGTACACCGGCATGCTGGTCGGCGTCGTGCTGTCCGTCATGATCGTCCTGGGCGTGTTCCTGTTCCAGACCGCCCGGGTCGCGAGCACCCACGCGAGCTTCGCGGCAGACCAGGCCGAACGCGCGCTGAAGGAGTCCGCGGCGAGCGCGAAGCTCCTCAAGATGAACGCCTCCTACGACGAGGCCCTCGGGAAATCCCTCGACGCCGACCTCGCCGCGCTCGACGCCGAGTACAAGAAGAACCTCGACGACGTGCAGGCCCGGCGCCGGGACGTCGAGCAGCAGCGCCAGCGTCTCTCGCTGCTCCTCGCCCTCGGCTCGCTGGTGCTGCTCGCCTCGCTCAGCGTGATGGGCATCTTCATCACGCACCGCATCGTCGGCCCGGTCTACCGCATGAAGCGCCTGCTCCGGCAGGTCGGCACCGCGCGCTTCTCGGTCAAGGAGAAGCTCCGCCGCGGCGACGAGCTCGAGGATCTGTTCGAGACCTTCGTCCAGACCGTGCACAGCCTCGAGGCGCTGCAGGCCGGCCGGCGGCTCACGCTCGACGCGACGATCGAGAAGGCCCGCAAGGCCGGCGTGCCCGCCGACGTCATGCACGGCCTCGAGGCGCTGCACGCCCAGCTCTCCCTCGGGCTCGGTGGCGGCGTACCCGCGAGCAAGCGTGACGCGGCCAAGCCGGGCGCTGTGGAGGGTGCGTCGTGAAGATCCCGAGCCTCGTCGAAGACGCCCTCGCGCGCCTCGGGCGCAAGTTCGAGGACGCGGACTACAACCCGACGCCGCTGATCGACCTCGGCGCGATCGTCGCCAACGCCGACGGCAAGGTCGAGGACGCCGAGAAGCAGGCGCTCGCGCAGATGCTCGAGCCGCTCCTGCACGCGCACCTCGACACCGAGCTCGTCGGGTTCCTGGTCGACGCGAGCCTCAAGGTGCTCGCGCGCACCGGCACCTCCCGCCGCATCGAGGTGCTCGCGGCGATCCTCCACGACTGCGACGCCGTCGACGAGGCGCTTACGGTCGCCGTCGCGATGGCGGGGGGCAAGGCGGTCGGGGCCGCCGAGCGCAAGGTCATCGCCGAGCTCGCGACGGCCTGCGAGGTCGAGCCGCCCCACCTCGACGAGCTCATCGCCAGGGTCACCGCGGCCTACTGACACGCCCGCAGGGGCCTTTTGCCCCCGTGGGCGTCAGGACCCGGGACGACAGGGTGTCAGGATCGGCACGGCGTGGCTCACCCGCACACCCGAGAAGCGAGACGCGTGCGGCATTTTGCGCGGAAATTCCGCTTTGGCCCGTTGGCATCCGGCTCGCTAGACTCACGCCCCATGCGCCACGGGTTCCTCCTCCTCTCGTGTGCCCTCATCCCCGTGCTCGCGCTGGGGGCGTGCGGTGGCTCCGTGACGCCGGACCCCGAGGCGATCGACGACACGGGCGTGGTCGACTCGGCGAGCGACGGCAAGGTCGACTCGAAGATCGACTCGGGCCTCGACACGAGGAGCGACACGCTTGTCGACACGAAGGTCGACAGCGCGCTCGACACGTGGGTCGAGCCCGAGTGCCCCGACGCCGGTCCACCCGTGAAGGACTACAAGTGCGATCCGCTCGCGGCGCCCCCGGGAGGCTGCAAGGCCACCGAGGCCTGCTACCCCTACGTGGAGTACCCGTCCGAGCGGTGCATGCCGGAGATCTACCGCACGCGCTGCTTCCCGGCGGGCAAGGGCAAGCAGGGCGATCCGTGCACCGGGGGCGCGTGCGCGGCGGGCTACGCCTGCGTCGCGAGCGGTGTGGGCAATCAGTGCGCGCTCATGTGCAAGCCGGGCAAGATCGGCGCCTGTCCGGATGGCTACGTCTGCTCCCCCACCGACGTGCCGGACGTCGGCGCGTGCCTATGAAACACCTCGCCTCGCTGCTCGCAGCCCCCGCTCTGTTCGGTGCCTTCGTGGTTGCCTTCGGCGGCACCGGCTGTGGCGCGCGCACCGAGCTCGTGCTGCCCGACGCGCGCGACGCCGACGCCGAGACCGAGACCGAGCCGCCGAAGGAGTGCCTCGAGACCAAGGACTGCCCCGGCTTCGACGACAAGTGCGCGCCGGTGTCGTGCCTCGCGAACAAGTGCGTCGCGGGCGCCAAGGTGGTGTGTGACGACAAGGACCCGTGCACCGACGACACGTGCGAGACCACCACGGGCAAGTGCAAGTTCGAGCCGAGCACGCTCGATTTGGACGGCGACGGCCACCGCGCGCCGCTCGCGGGCAAGAAGCCCGGCGAGCCCGGCTCGTGTGGAGACGACTGTGACGACAAGAGCGCCGCCGCGTTCCCTGGCAACAAGGAGATCTGCGACGGCGTCGACAACGACTGCGACGGCATCGTCGACAACGACGCGCGCTACGTACCACCGGCCACCGGGCCCGACGCCATCCGCGTGAGCGGCGACGTGCAGGAGGCGAGCCCCGCCGGCCTCGCGTTCGCCAACGAGCAGTACCTCGCCATGTACAACGCCCGCCTCTCGGGCAAGCTGCGCGTGTACGGCGCGGCGCTCGATCCGCTCGGCAACAAGCTCTCCGAGTCGCTCCTCAACAAGTCCACGGTCGACTCGGTCGAGGGCCGCGTGGCGTGGAACGGCGCCCAGTTCGGCGTCGTGTGGTCCGACCGCCGCGACGCGAGCTGGGAGCTCTATTTCTCCCGCCTCGACAAGACCGGCGCCAAGCTCGACCCCGACCTGCGCATCAGCGAGGGCGATGGCAGCTGGTCGATCGGCGCGAGCCTCGTGTGGACCGGCAAGGAGTTCGTGGTCGCCTTCCAGGACCAGCGCGACCTCGACCCGCAGTTCAACGTGTGGGGTCAGCGCATCTCGGTCGACGGCAAGCTGGTCGGCGGCAACGTCAAGCTGGTGGACGACGTCTCCTCCGGGCCCGATCTCGCCGTCGGCCTCGGCACCCTCGGCATCGTCTGGACGCAGCAAATCAGCGCCACCCAGTACGACAGCTACCTGCGCATCCTGAGCCGCGAGCTCGCCCCGGTGAGCGAGCCCATCAAGATCAGCTCCGGCAAGAGCGGCGAGGCCCCCACCATCGTGTGGAACGGCGACCGCTACGTCGTCGCGTTCTTCGACAAGGTCGGCGCGCCCAAGACCATCTACGGCGCGGCCTTCGACGAAAAGGGCGGCGTGGTCGTGCCGCTCACCCAGCTCACCGAGAGCCCCAAGTTCTCGCGCTACCCGTCCATGCTCCCCCTCGGCGACCGCATCCTCCTCGTGTGGAGCGACACCAAGGACGGCGCCTCGGGCTACGAGCTCTACTCCAAGATGCTCGACAAGAAGCTCGTGGCCATCGGCGGCGAGAGCCGCATCACCAGCGCGCCGGGCGAGAGCGTCGGCGCGGGCATGGCGTTCGGCCCCAAGGGCGACGTCGGCGTGCTGTTCCGCGACGACCGCCTCGGCACCGTGCAGACCTACTTCACCCGCCTCGTGTGCACCGCCGGGAAGTGAGCGGAGCGAGCCGGAGGCGAGCGCAGCGAACAGCGGCCGCCTCCATGGGCGGCCGCAACAGAATCCATGGGCGGCAGCTACAGGAATCAGGGCACGACGCGCTCGAAGCGCATCTTGTTCTTGTCGTGCCCGTCGGTGTCGAGCTCGTACACGGTGAGGATGTCTCCGTGGAGCATCACCTCGAGCACCTCGACCTTCTTGTCCTTGATGCCGGTGATCTCGAGCCGGTAGATGTCGCCGTAGTGGTCGGTGACCCGGTAGGTGGCCTTCTCCGCCTGGCTCGTGCCGATGCTGATCTCCAGCGTGGTCGCGGTGAGCACGATGCGGACGTCGAACGGGGAGCCGGCCGGCATGCTCGTGCCCGCCACCTCGACCAGCCGGTAGGAGCCGAGGAGCTGCGCGTAGCCCCGCAGCGCGCCGTTCTGGTACGTGGGCGGCACGAACGCGTGGGCCAGCGACGTGTTTGTGACGACGAGCCCCACCACCACGAGCGCGCCAGCGAACCTCATGGGGTCACGGTACCAGAAAGCTAGAGCCGGTACTTCGCGCGCACCTCGGCCTGCGCGGCGACGAGCTCGTGGTCACCGGCCGCGCTCGCGAGCTCGGGCCAGACGAGCGGGTGGGCGAGCCCCTCCGAGAACGCCCGCAGCGCCTCGTGGATGGTGGGCAGATCGGAGGCGGGTGCGACGAAGGCGTAGAGGCCGGGCAGATCGCCGTCTTCGCCGACCTGGTACGTCTCGTCGCTCGCCACTTGCAGCGGACAGTCGAGCGCGCGCAGCCGCTCGCGCAGCGCATCGACCGCGGCCACGCCTGGGTGCACTCCATCGATCGCGTAGCTCGTACGACCGCCCTCGCGGAGCACCGCGGCGCAGGGATAGAGGAACACGTGCTCCTTGCGCTCCTCGTCGTTCGCGGGCGGTGGGTTGAGCGGCTGCGCGTCGAACACGACCAGGTCGTCGAAGTGCTGCGGCATGCCGGGCCGGCGGATCTGGAGGATGCGCGCGGTGACCGGGCCCGTGCGCTGCGCGAAGGGCTCGTAAGGCTCGTCTTCGGCGAAGCGGATCCGGCAGAGGCCCCAGTCGTCGTCGATCGGGCCTTCGCCGGGCTGCACCGGCAGGCCGAGCCGCGCGGCAGAGTCGCGGACCTTGGCGTGATCGCCCACGATGGTCGCCGCGGTCATCCGATCCCAGTCGTGGGGCCCGGGCTCGGGCACGAGGACGCAGAGCTCGTCGAGGCGCGCGAGCGCGACCGCGAACTCGCCGAGCTGGCGCGCGGCCTCGGCGGCGAGGCGACGGGCGTTCTTCGCGTCGGGCACGCGCTCGACCACGAGCGAGGCCTGCTGCAGCGCCACACGCGTGTCGCCCCGCGCAAAGGCGTCGACCGCCCGCAGCCAGGGAGGCAACGTGGCGTCGCCGCGGCGTTCACAGGCGGCGACGAGCTCGTCGAACGCCGCCCGGTCGCCGGCGCGCCGGATCAGCTCGGCGAGCTCCATCACGAGCGCGAGGTCGGGCGGCCCTTCGCCTGCCTCGAAGAACGCGAGCAACCTCGCCCGCGCCTCCTCGTCGTGCCCGCTCGCGACCAGCCCTTGCGCGAGGGCGCGCGTGACCACCGCCTCGGTCGGCCAGCGACCCGCGCCGGCTTCGAGCAACAAGAGGGCGCGCTCCGGATCCTCCGCGATCGCCGCCTCGACGAGCGCCTCCGGGTCGTCCGGCAACGGCACCGCGGACAGCGGAGGCGCGGCCGCGAGGGCCTTGCGCAAGCGCGAGATGCGGTCGAGCGCGTCGAGCGGCTTGCGCAGCACCGGCAGCGCCTTCTCCATGAGCGCGAGGGCGCGCTGGGCCACGTGCGGCGCGCCGCGCGCGAGGGCCAGGTGCGCGTGCTTCTCGGCGATCTCGATGGTGGTGCGGCCCACTCCCTGGCGCAGGAGGCGCTCGCTGAACCGACAGAGCGCCTGACCGACCTGGTGGTCGTTGGGGACGGCCGAGGCGAGCACGAGCCGCTCGAGCGCGTCCGCCCAGCCGGGATAGTGTTGAGGGGTGTCGAGGATCTCCTCGAGCGCCGGCAACGCCGCGCGGGCCTCCTCGACGCGTCCCGCGCGCACGTGGACCCGCGCGAGGTCGATGCGCCGCTCCATCTGGTGGCTCGCGTCCTTGCGCCCGTTCAGCTGACAGTCCGCGATGAACGCGAGCGCCTCGTCGAGGCGGCCCATGGCGATGAGCGGCTCGATGCGCGCGTTCGGCAGATCGTAGGTGGCGTCGGCGTCGCCGGCGGCGACCATCTTGCCGACCTGCCGATCGACGAACGCGAGCGACTCCTGCATCTGCCCGTTGTCGCGCATGGCGGCGGCGTACTCGGCGCTGATGCAGCCGTAGCAAGGCCAGGTCGGGTCGATGCGCGCGAGGGTCTCGTCGCACACCGCGAGCCGCTCCTCGGCGAACCCCGGGCCGTCGACGAGGCCGTAGCAGGAGGCGAGATCCTGCACCGCGCACACGGCCTGTGGGCACTCCTTGGTCTCGGGACGGTGCGCGTAGTCGACGAGCGCCACCGCCTCCGAGAGCGCCGTCGTGCCCTCCATGCGGTGCAGCACGCGGCTCTGCAGCATCCAGTGGCGCAGGAACACCTCGACCCACGGCAGATCGAGCGAACGCGCGAGGGCGAGCGCCTCGGGGTAGATGGCGTCGGCGCGCGCGTGTCGGTCCTCGCAGACCTCGGTCGGCAGGCGGTCGATGAGCTCGGCGAGGCGCCCCTGGCCCTCGCGGCGCAGCCGGCGCTCGGTGTCGTTGACCCAGCGCCAGATGTTCATCGCGCCCCTGGAGCGCGCAGCAACGCGCAGACCGTGGCCGTGTAGTCGGCGAGCGTGGTCGCGAGGTCGACCCTGCCGGCCGAGTCGCCCGCGCCGGTCATCAGCGAGGCGAGCGCGCGCAGCATGCGCGGCCCCGGGTCGTCGCGGTCCGGTACGCGCTCGAGGAGCGCGGCGATCGCCGGCGAGTCGACGTTCACGTAGAGGTGCGCCTCGGCCGCGCCGTCGACCTTGGCGGTGAACAGGCGGGCGAGCCCGAGAGCCGCGCTCGCGATCCGCTTGTCGGCCTCGTCGCTCTCGAGGCGCCGCTTGAGCTCGACGTCGCGGTCGGGCACGAGCACGAGCGGCAGATCCTTGGGCGCGAAGCGCGCAGGGACGATGCGCTGGCCGGGGAGCGCGAGGGTGGCCTCGAGCACCGCCATCGACGAGGTGTCGAGCCGCTGTGCGCGGAACACCTGCTCGTTGCCCTCGCTGGTCCCGAGCTGCACCACCGTGCCGCCGTGACGCTCGCACCAGCGCTGCACGAACGGCAGCACGCCGTACCGGGTGCCGCTCGCGATCGGCACCTTGAGCGCGCGGAACAGCATCTCCTCGAAGCCGCCACGGGTGGCGAGCGAGACGTGGAACCGGCGCTCGCTCCGCTTCTGGATCACCGGCATGGTGAGGTCGCCCTCGGAGGTGGGCACGGTGAGCTCGTCGGCGAGCAGGTCGAAGAGGCGGGGCTCGCAGATGGCCGCGCCGAGCAGCGCCTCGTTGTGCCGCGAGAGCACGCGCCGCCACGCCTCGGGCTCGCGCCGCGCGACCTCGGCGAGCCCGAGCACGATCGCCTCGATCAGCGCGGCCTGGGTGGCCGAGTAGACGGCGTCGCGCTGCAGGTCTTCGCGGCTGGCGGTGGGTGTCAGCGCCACCGACTCGAGGACGCCGCCGACGAACCCCGCCCACGCGGGCAGCAGATCGCGCGCGTCGTCGTCGAGCAGCATGCCGCGCACGAACACGGCGAGGTTGCGGTTGTCGCTCGTGCCGTAGGTGGCGCCGTCCTGCACCCAGAGCATCCCGCGCGCGTCCGCCTTGTCGAGCGGCCGCACGGCGAACGTGCACAGCGGCTCGAAGCGCGACTCGAACCGCGCGGCGAACGCGAGCCGCGCGCGGCGCGCCTTGAGCGGGTTCTCGGCGGGCTCGCGCCACGGCGGCGGCACCGCGTTGATGTCGGCGTCGTCGCCGTCGAGCCGCACGCCGAACGGCAGGAGCGCGCCGTACCGCGCGAGGATCGGCCGCAGCGCGTCGCGCTCGAGGAGCGCGTGGAACTTCTCCTTGAGGGTGAGCTGCACGCGGGTCCCGATCGGCCGGGCGTCGCACGCCTCGAGCGAGTAGCGCTCGCCGCTCTTGCTCGCGTAGTGGAACCCGAGCTCCGGCGATTGATACGAGGTGGTCCACACGTCGATGCGCTCGCTGACCACGAACGCCGAGAGGAACCCTAGGCCGAAGAGGCCGATGAGGCCTTCGTCGGCGGTGGTCTGGCGGAGGCGCCGTGTGTACCCCGCGCCGACGGTCGCGAGGTACTGCACCACCTCGTCGTGGGTGAGCCCCGCGCCGTTGTCCTCCACCGCGAGCGTGCCGGTCGCGCGATCGGGGATCACCCGGATGCTCGGCGTGAACGCGTCGGCCGCCTCGATGCGCCGCCGGGTGCACGAGTCGTGGGCGTTCTGGACGAGCTCGCGCAGCGCGACGGTGGGCGTGGAGTAGAGGTGCTCGCCGAGCACGGTCATCAACCCCGAGAGGTCGACCTGTGTCGCGCGCACCTCTGCCTCGGCCATGGGCGCCGAGCATAGCGCACTAGGGGGTCCGCGCCTCGACGGCGGCGGCGACGATGGGGGCGAGGCCGCCGTCGCGGAGCGCCCACGGATCGTCGGCCGCGAGATCGAGCACGGCGCCAGCGATCTCGGTGTAGCCGGCTTCGCTCCCGGCGCGGCAGGCGGCGCAGACCACGCCCCCATGGCGCCCCGCGAGCAAGGCCGCCTTGCCGCGGGGGCGCGGCCGACCACACCGCGCGCAGCCGTCGAGCTCGAGCGCGAACCCGAGCGACTCGAGGAGCACGAGGCCGAAGGCGGTCTCGAGGGGGGCCACCGCGGCGCCCACGTCGAGCATGTCGAGCGCGCGCTCGAGGGCGGCGAAGACCACCTTCTCCTCGGTGTGCTCGGGGCAGAGGCTCCGCGTCCAGCGGGTGCACACGCCCGCGGCGTCGAGCGCCTCGGCGCGCGAGAGGAGCCCGATCCGCGCCCGTCCGACCTCGGCGGCGCGCAGCGAATAGAGCTCGCCGCCGCCCTTGGCGAGGCTCACGCGCAGCGTGTGGAACGGCTCGAGCACCATGCGCCGCTTGGCGCGCTTGCCGATCGCCGAGACGATCCCGCGCCGCTCGGTGAGCAGCTTCACGACCGCGTCGGACTCGCCGTAGGGCGAGACCCGCAGCACGAACGCGCGATCCTCGGGCTCGGCGACCCTAGCCGACGACGACGACGACCGACTGCTGGCCATGCTCGCCCATCGACAGCTCGCTCGGCACGTCGCGACCACGCGGGCGCAGGATGAAGCTGAGCGCCATCGTGCAGAGCACGAGGAGCAGCACGAACGCGACGGCGATGCCCACCCGGCGACGCTCCTTGGGGGCGACGTGGGTGGAGACCGGCACGATCGGCGCGACGAGCGGCACGCGGCGCGAGGCGCCGTACCAGGCGAGCACCTCTTCGGGCGACAGGCCGACGGCCTTGGCGTAGCCGCGCAGGAAGCCGCGCACGAACACCTCGCCGGGGAGGTCGTCGAAGCGGTCGGTCTCGAGCTTCTCGAGCGAGACGAGCGGGATGCGGGTGGCGCGGCCGATCTCCTCGATCGACATGCCGCGCAGCTCGCGCTCGCGGCGCAGACGCGCGCCGACGCCGCCGCGCAGGCTCGCGGGAGCGACTGCCAGGGACACAGGGGCCGACGCAGGGGCCGGAGTGAGGCTGTTGCGGTCGTTCATTTTGCGCACCTCACGACGCCATCGACGCACCGCTTGCCGATCGACGTCTTGTCGGAGATGGAGACGCACTGCTTGTATTCTTCGAGGGCCACGGGCTTCTGCCCGAGCTTCTCGTGCACACGGCCGAGCGCTTCCCAGGCGTCCTGGAGGCGCTTGCAGATGGGGTCGGGCCGGTCGACGGAGCGCTTGAGGAGCTCCTCGGCCTTGATCAGGTTGCCCTTCTTCTCGAAGGCGACGCCCATGCGGTAGTCGACCCAGCACCAGCCGGGCTTGAGCGCGAGCGCCTTCTCGAGCACCTCGAGCGCCTTGTCGGGCTCGTTCTTCTCGAGGTAGGCCCCGCCGAGCTCGTACCAGGCGAGCTCCGGGGTCTTGTAGACGATGTCTTCGGCGAGCGGCCGCAGGATGGCGATGGCCTCGTCGTACTTCTTCTGCTGGATGAGGATCACCGCGAGCAGGTGCTTGGCGGGGCGCAGCTCCGGGTCGACGGCGATGGCCTTGCGGGCGGCCTTCTCGGCCTCTTCCCAGCGGCAGTCGTTCTCGGCCTGGCAGATGGCCAGGTAGAGGAGCGCGATGAGTCGGTGGGCCTCGGCGTTGTTGTCGTCGGCGGAGACCGCCTTCTGGGCGTGCTCCATCGCCGCGCGGTATCGCTGGTGCTGCCAGTCGTCGAGCGCGAGGTCGTATTCGGCGCGCGAGACCTTCTCGGGATCGGCACCGTTGGGCATCGAGCCGTTGCGCGGGCAGCCGAGGACGAGGACCCCCCACGCGATGCCCCACGCGGCGCCCCTCATCGAGTCCCAGCCCGAGCTTCGCTGCCGCCCCACCACGGACGACGCCGCGACAGCGACTGCCGACAAAGCGGGCGAGGCGGGAAGGTGCATGGGCGGGGGGTGGAAGGACGCGGAGGCTGAAAAACCAGCAACAAAGCCTGGAAGGCCTTGGCTGGGGGACTCCGTGCGTAACCCACGCGGCAGATCGGGTCAATCGGAATGGACCGGGGTTTTCCACAGGGTCGACGTGCTAGGAGCCCGCGGTGGCCGGGGCGCGTGCGGAGCCGCTCTTTCGTCCGGGAGCCCGCCCGGTCTTCTGGACCCTGCTCGTCGGCTACGCCGCCTTCTATCTCTGTCGAGCCAACGTCGACGCGGCCGCGCCTCTCCTGGAGAAAGCGTTCGGGTACGACAAGGTGCGCCTCGGGGCGCTCTCGTCGCTCGGGACCATCGCGTACGCGATCGGCAAGGTCACGCTCGGGCCGCTCGGCGATCGCCTCGGCGGTCGGCGCATCTTCCTGCTGTGCCTGTTCGGCTCCGTCGTCGCGAGCCTCACGATCGGCGCCGTCGCGGGCGCCTTCTCCCTGCTGCTCGGCGTCGTCGTCCTCAACCGGTTCGCGCAGAGCGGCGGCTGGGGCGGGCTCGTCGACGTGGTGTCGAAGTGGTTCCGGCGCGACCACTACGGCACGGTGATGGGCGGCCTCTCCACGAGCTACGAGCTCGGCAACGTGTGTGCGCTGGTGCTCTCGGGGGTGATCGGCGCGCGGTTCGGGTGGCGCGCGCTGTTCCTCGTGAACCCGCTCCTGCTCGCGCTGGTCGGCGTGGTGGCGTTCTTCACGCTCGAGGGTCGGCCGGCGACCGAGGAGGCTCGCGTCGAGAGCGGGCCCGAAGAAGGCCCGCGTCTCGGCGAGGTGCTGGCGGCGCTCGCGCAGCAGCCGGCGTTCTGGTTCGGCCTCGGCCTCTCGTTCTTGCTCACGTTCGCGCGGAGCGGCTTCCTCGCGTGGACGCCGATGTTCCTCGCCGAGGTCACCGGCAAGGTGCAAGGGGGCATCGTCAAGAGCGCGATCTTCCCCGCGGCCGGCGTCGTCTCCGCGCTCGCCGTCGGGCGCTACAGCGATCGCCTGGGCCCAGGCCGGCGCGCCCCCGTGATGACGGCGATGCTCTCGCTCCTCACCGTCGCGGTGCTCGTGCTCGCGCACGACGGGACCAGGAGCGCCGCGCTCGCCTTCCCGATGATCGGCGTGTGTGGGCTCCTGCTGCTCGGGCCCTACTCGCTGCTCGGCGGCGCGGTCTCGCTCGACGTCGCGGGGAAGACCGGCGCGGCCACCGCGGCGGGGCTCGTCGACGGGGTCGGTTACCTCGGCGGTAGCCTCGCCGGGATCCTGATGGGGTTCCTGGCCAAGCGGTGGGGCTGGGCGGCGGCGTTCTACGCGATCGCCGTGGCCGCGCTGCTCGGGGCGCTGCTCGCCGCGGTCTGGTCGCGCCTGTCGATACGGCGCGCGATAGGATGACGACGATGCTGCGTCCGCGCGAGGTCGTGCCCGGTGTGTCGATGTTCCCGGTGCGGACCCCCACGCTGCCGCCCGCCACGCACACCAACACGTACGCGCTCGGCCGCGAAGAGGTGCTCCTCGTGGAGCCCGCCACCCCCTACGAGGACGAGCGCCGCGAGTGGCTCGCGTGGGCCCGCGCGCGCGGGGGTCGGGTCGTCGGCGTGCTCGCGACCCACCACCACGTCGACCACGCGAGCGCCGCCGGAGCGTTCGCGCGCGCGCTCGCGGTCCCTCTGCTCGCGCACCCGAGCACGGTCGAGCGGCTGACCGATCTGGACGGTGTGACGGTGCGCGCGCTGAGCGACGGCGAGAAGATCGTGCTCGGCCACGCGAGCTACCGCGTGCTGCACACCCCTGGTCACGCGCCCGGCCACGTGTGCCTGTGGAACGCCGCGCAGAAGACCCTGATCGCCGGCGACATGGTGGCCAACGGCTCGACGATCCTGATCCCGCCCGACGACGGCGGCGACATGGCGGCGTACATCACGCAGCTCGAGCGGCTGCTCGATCTCGGTGCCACGACGCTCCTGCCCGCGCACGGCGAGCCGATCGACGACCCCCACGCCGTCCTCACGTACTACGTGAAGCATCGCCGCATGCGCGAGGAGAAGGTGCGCGCGGCCTTCGTGCGCCTCTTCGCCGAGCTCGGTCGTCCGCCCGAGCTCCACGAGCTCGTGCCCCTGGCCTACGACGACACCCCCGCGCACCTGCACCTCATCGCTGCCGCGGCGGCGGAGGCGCATCTGGTGAAGCTGCGGCGCGAAGGTCGGCTCGACACGTAGGTCTTTGCGCGCCGGCGCAGACGCTGCGTGACGATGCCGCGTCGCAGCGTGGTCACGCCCGCACGGCACGGCGCTGGTATACGAGGCGACACCATGTCCTGGCAAAGTCGCGCCCTGTCCCCCGAAGAAGTCGTTTCGTTGATCGCCAGCCACCAGCGGGTGTTCGTCCACGGCGCCGCGGCGACGCCGAGCACGCTGCTCGATGCGATGTGCCAGCGGCACGATCTCGAGAACGTGCGGCTCTACCACCTGCACACGACGGGGGCCCACGACTTCGTCGAGAAGCAGCACGAGGGGCGCTTCCGCTCGGTGTCGCTGTTCGCCGGGGCGGGCGTGCGCGACGCGATCGACGAGGGTCGCGCCGACTTCATGCCGATCTTCCTGAGCGACATCCCGAGCCTGTTCACCAACCGGACCGTGCCGCTCGACGCCGCCCTCGTGCAGCTCTCGCCGCCGGACCGCCACGGGCTCTGCACGCTCGGCACGTCGGTCGACGCGGCGCGCGCGGCGGTGGACTCGGCCTCGATCGTGCTCGCCGAGATCAACGCGCAGATGCCGCGGACGCACGGCCACACCACCGTGCCGATCTCGCGGGTGAAGGCGTTCTGCGTGACCGATCGCCCGCTGCACGAGGCCGCGCCCGCCGAGCAGACCGAGGTCGAGGGCCGCATCGGCGAGGTGGTCGCCGGCCTCGTCGAGGACGGCTCCACGCTGCAGATGGGCATCGGCGCGATCCCCGACGCGGTGCTCGCCCGCCTGCACGACAAGCACGATCTCGGCGTGCACACCGAGATGTTCTCCGACGGGCTCGTCTCGCTGGTCGAGGCCGGGGTCATCACCAACCGCAAGAAGAGCGTGCACAACGGGCGCATCGTGAGCTCGTTCGTGAGCGGCACGCGCCGCCTGTTCGACTTCGTCGACGACAACCCGCTGGTCGAGATGCACCCCTGCGACCGCACCAACGACACGGCCCTCATCGGCAAGAACAACAAGGTCGTCGCCATCAACTCGGCCATCCAGGTCGACCTCTCCGGCCAGGTCTGCGCGGACTCGATCGGCGCCAAGATCTTCTCGGGCATCGGCGGCCAGATGGACTTCATCCGCGGCGCGGCGCGCTCGCTCGGCGGCAAGCCGATCCTCGCCCTCCCGTCGACGGCGGCCCGCGGAAAGATCTCGCGCATCGTCTCGGTGCTCTCCCCCGGCGCCGGTGTCGTCACCACGCGCGGCCACGTGCACTGGATCGTGACCGAATACGGCGCGGTGAACCTGCACGGGATGACGTTGCGCGAGCGCGGCGAGGCGCTCCTCTCGATCGCCCACCCCGACTTCCGCGCCGAGCTGCGGAAGGAGCTCGTGAACCTCCGGCACTTTGTTGGCTGAAGGGGGGCTCACGCCCCCCTTGGGTTCGGCCGCCGCGCCGCTTCTCGCCTGCGGCTCGGCGCGTCGCTGACCGCCGAACACCCCCCGCGCCGCTTCGCGGCGGGACGGGGAGGCACGATGCTCCCGCTGAGAGGCGAGAGAGTGTGGTGGACGCGCCTCTTGTCCGTCTCACCAGCCAAGTGGGTGCTTGTCTCAGCCAGCCGGGTGCTAGCGTCGGGGGATGATGCGGTGGCGGCGGTGGGGGGTGTGCGCGATGGCGCTCGTGGCCCTGCCCGTGTGTCGGCGCGCCGCCGACGAGCGGCCCATCGCGGCGCTCGCGTCGACGCCGGAGAGCGAGGCAGAGTTCGGCGCCATCGTGCAGGAGTGGTCGCGCGACCCGAAGGCCCGCGCGCTGCTGCGGCCGCGGCTCGCGGTGCTCGTCGCCAAGCTCGGCAAGAGCGGCGATGGGCTCGAGCCGCTCGCGCGCGCATACCTCGCGGTGGCCTGGCTGGACGAGGGCGTGCCGGCAGCGGCCGAGGCCACGGCGCGCCCGCTGGTCGAGGGACCGCCCGGCGTGCCGGCCGATCTGGGGACGCTGGTGAAGGGCGCCGCGGCTCGGCGTCTCGGTCGATCGGCCGAGGCGCTCACGCTGCTGCGCCCGCTGGTGGGCAAGATCATCGACCCGTTCGCGCAGCCGCTCCTCTACGAGGAGCTCGTCGAGGCGTGTCTCGACGAGGGCCGCTACGAGGACGCGATCGTCTACGCCGAGGGCTGGTTGCGCTCGGCGCCCGCCGCCGATCAGGGCGCCACCCGCGCGTCCGTCGCCCGCGTGCTCACGCGGTTGCCGAGCAAGGTCGCCGCGGAGCTGTGGGAGCAGAACCGTATCGCGGCCCCCGAGCTGCGTTACTCGCCCGACCTGCTGATGATCCTCCAGGACCGCGCCGATCAGGGCGAGAGCGCCTCGCTCGACGCGGGTGAGGGCGACGCGAAGGAGAAGGACAAGGACAAGGAGCCCAAGGTCACGACGACGGTCGACGGGGGCTACGCGATGCCCGTCGACCTCGGCCCGGCGACGCGGTTCGATCCGCGGGCGGTCGCGTTCCTGTTGCCGACGAGCCAGCCGGGACAGGGCACGCCGAGCGCCGCGATCACGCGGGCCGCGTCGGTGGTCCTCGAGCCCAGCCTCACGTCCCCGTTCGCCTCCAAGGACGGTGGGGTCGACGCGCCCGCGCCCAAGGGGGTCGGCTCGGCCAAGCACCGCCTCGGCATCTTCGACACGAGCATCGGCGTCACCAAGGCCTTCGAGCTCGCCGAGAAGCAGGGCGCCGGAGTGGTGGTCGGCGGCCTGATCGAGTCCGAGGCCGACACCCTCGCGCTCCTCGCCCAGCAGCGCCGCGTGCCGACGATCCTGCTCCGACCGCCACGGACGCCGCCGATCCTGGCGCCGGGAGAACCGCGACACTACGTGGTGCTCGGACCGTCCCTCGCCGCGGAGCTCGCGTGGACGCTCGGCGTGGCCCCGGCGGGCACGATCGCGCGGGTCGAGCCGGTCTACGCCCCGCCGCCCAAGGAGCTCGACGCGCGGTGCGACGCGAGCCCCAAGGTCGCCGGTGGGCTCTCTTTCCCCGTCGAGCTGTGGCGTGAGAAGAAGGTGGTCGCCGTCGTGATCCTCGGCGATTCCCGGTGCGCCGAGCGGGTCGCCGAGGACCTCAAGCCCAAGGCCGGGGCCACCTGGAAGCCCACCCTGGTGCTCGGTCTCGGCGCGATGGAGCAGGCCTACACGGTGTTCGAGCTGCCCCGGGTCGTGATCGGCGTGGGTCTCCTGCCGATGGTCGACGACGTCCCGCCGCTCGCCCGCTTGCTGATCCAGGACCAGGGGAGCCCCATCGGCTACTTCGGTGGTCTCGGGCACGACGCGGCCAAGCTCGCGCTGTCTGCGCTCCCTGGAGATCTCCTCGAGACCACCGATCCGCCGGTGATCCAGAAGAACCGCGCCACGACCTTGGCCCGCCTGGTCGCAGCCACGGGCGAGCTGTGGACCACCAGCGACAAAGGCCCCGGGACGACCGGGCAGGTGGGGCGGGTGCCCCGCGTGAAGAACGTCGCCGCTGGACACGCGCTCCACCCCACTTGGTTGGCCAAACCCTGACGTCGCAGATAGCCTCGTCTGCGGTGGCGCAGATCCGAGGCACCTGGTTCGCGAGCTTGCGGGCATCTCTCGAGCGGCACGGTCTGCTCGCAGGCATCGAGCCCGGGTTGCCGTCGATCACCCGCCACATCCTCGCCCAGGCCGAGACGACGACCTGGTTCGACGAGGGGCACGCGGTCTCGATCTACGAGGCCGTCGCCGCCGCCCACGACGCCGCGACGTGTCGCGAGGTGGGGCGTGACGCGGCGCGCTTCGCGATGGTGTCGGGCTGGAGGGACATGATGCAGGCCATCGAAGGCTTGCTCGGGAACACCCCCCGGATGGCCTTCGAGCAGCTCCCGCTCGTCTGGAATTCCACCCGCAAGGACGCGGGCGAGCTCGTCTGCGTCGAGTCTTCGGGGCAACAAGCGGTCACCGAGCTGGTCGGGTTCCCCTACGCGGGGAGCGCGGCGTGGGTGCAGGTCTGGGCCGGTCACCACGAGGCGTTGCTACGGCATTTTCGCTTCGCCGGGCACGCCACGGTGCTGACTTCGGATCCCGGGGTGGTCCGGATCCGCACGCAGTGGGGGAGCGCACTCAAGGGTGCCTCGACGCTTCCGGGACGAGGGGACGCTGAGTAGGATGCTGAATGGGGCGGGGGTACGCCCGTCGAACGGAACGAGGCAAGGTCACATGCGCCGCTGGATGGGGTTGCTCGTCGTGTGTCTGGGGTTCGCGGGGGCGTACTCCGTCGTGGGGTCGAGCGGCACGCCGCTGGTCGCCGAGGCCGAGGCTGCGCCCTCGGCCGACGCGGGGGCCCCGCAGTCGGTCTACCTGGTGAAGGCGGCGAGCGGCTCGGTGCTCCCGCCTTCGGTCGAGGACGCCGAGGCCTTCTGCGCGCTCGTGCTCGCCTGCAAAGACGTGCCGATGTTCCCGCCGGCGCCGGATTTCCAGGGGTGCGTGCACGCGCTCATGGAGCAGCTCTCGAGCCCCGGCGCGCTCGGCACCTCGGTCTCGATCCGTGAGTGCGGGCTCTCGGCCACCTCGTGCAAGACGTTGCGCCAGTGCGCGCTCAAGGGCGCCTCGGCCACCATCTGCGACAACGTGGCCATGGAGTCGGACAAGCCGATCGGCAAGTGCGACCTCGACGCCCGCGCGATCACCTGCTGGCGCGGCAAGGTGCTCGGCGTCCGCAACTGCGGCCTCGCCGACGAGCTCTGCGTCGTGAAAGAGGGCAAGGCCGAGTGTGCGCTCCCCGGCGCGTGCCCGAGCAACGTCAAGGCCGACTGGAGCTGCTCCGGCACCCGCATGGTCAAGTGCCAGGACAACAAGTTCGTGAGCATCGACTGCAAGGTGCTCAACCTCGGGTGCGTCACCGCCAAGGACGACAAGGGCAACCCCGTCGTCGGGTGCGCGCCCTCGGGCACCGCCGCCTGCAAGGACACCAAGGTCAAGTGCGACGGCACCAACGCCGTCGGCTGCGTCTACGGCAAGGAGGTCAAGGTCGCCTGTGGCGAGTCGGGCATGACCTGCGCCGATCCCAGCAAGCCCGCCACCGACCGCACCGTCGGCGCGTGCGAGGTCCCGAGCGGCACCAAGGCCTGCGACGTGAAGAAGTTCGAGCCCAAGTGCAGCGGCGCGAGCATCGAGTACTGCGCCAACGGCGTGCAGCGGAGCTACCCGTGCAAGTCGATCGGCGCGAGCAAGTGCGTCATGGACAAGACCGGCGGGCCTCGCTGCACCTGATCGCTGCACCTGACCGCTGCACCTGACCGCTGCACCTGACCGCTGCACCTGATCCGGGGTGCGGTCTCAGGTCTCGATGCACAGCTCGATGCGGTGGATCACGAGCGCGCTCGACGGCGGTCCGGGCTTGATGCGGAGCTTGTGCACCTTGCCCGGGCCGAGGCCCGAGGTGATCACCGTCGAGTCCCAGTGGTAGGGCGCTACGTTGCTGATGCTGCCCGAGCTACCCGACCCTTCGAACGTGTTCCACAGGAAGCTCCCGCTCGCGGTCGTGGCGAAGCTGCGTCCGTAGAGCGAGAGGGTCGCGGTCTTGATCGACGTGAGGCCGACCGTGGAGAGGTCCACGTCCACGAACTGGGGGCTGCTCAGATCGAGGCCGCCGACGGCGAGGAACTTGTCGGAGAACGCCGGCGTGTAGCCGAACGAGGTGGAGTAAGCCGCCACCTTGAAGCCACTCTTGTCCGGCAGACCGGTGACCTCGTAGCTGACGGTGGCGGTGCCGCCGCTGTCGACCCAGCGGATGCGGAACGCCGTGGCCCCCGGCGCGCCGCTCGAGCACGGGCCGCCCGTGATGGGGCCGGTGCTGGTGTCGCCGATGGTCCCGGTGTCGGTGAGCGTCCCCGTGTCCGCGACGCCGGTGTCGAAGGCGACGCCCGTGTCGAAGGCGGCGCCCGTGTCCACGAGACCGGTGTCCGAGCTCGGGCCGGTGTCGGTCTTCGGACCGGTGTCGCTCTTGGGGCCCGTGTCGACGCCGCCGTCCCCGAGGGAGCCGTCGTCCCCACCGTCGTCGACGCCGAGATCGTCCGTCGCGCCGTCGCGTCGCGGCGTGGCGTCGTCCCCTTCGCCCGCCGCGCAACCATGCGCGACGAGGCACGAACAGAGCATCGCGAGGCGGAGACTGCGCATGCGGCGAGGCTTGCTTGGCCGCCTCGCGTCCGCAAGGCCGCGTCGGTCTGCCGCCGTCAACGCCACAACCGCATTTGATTTGCGCAATTGACTTGACCCTCAGCCGAGCGCGGTGAGCGCGGCCTGGGCGGCGCCGACCTCGCGCTCGGCGCCCTCGACCACGCCCTCCGTGGCGCGGAGCTGCGCCTCGGCGTGGGCGGCGGCGTCGCGGGCCTTGGCGAGCACGGCCTCGGCCTCCGCGACCGCCGCGCGCGTGCGCTCGTGGCGATGGCGGGCGACCGCGTGGGCGTCGCGCGCGTCGCGGAGGCGCCCCTCCGTCTGCTCGACGATCGCGCGGGCCGCGGCGCGCTCGGCGTCCCTTCGGCGGCGCTCTTGCTCCGCGGCCTCCTTCGCCCGGGCCTCGGCGGCGCGAGCGGCGAGGACGGCGGGATCCTCGACGACCTTCGGCGGAGCGGCGGCCTTCACCGGCGCGGGGGCGGGCGCGACCGGGGCGGGCGGCGCGTCGACGAGGCCGTCGAGCATCTCGTCGAGCGAGGGCGACTCCACCTCGCCCGCGAGGCAGCCCTCGGGGTACGGCGCGAACGAGCCCCGCAGCGAGATGGCCTGCAGGAGCGCGACGACCTTCGCCTCCACCGCGTCGGTGCCGCCGAGCCCCGCGTCGCTGAGCGCCTGGCGCGCGAGCTTGCCGGCCTCGGCGAGGGCCGCGCGGTGGGCGTCCTGCGCCTCGCGCGCGCCCTTCGCGTCGAGCTTGCCCGCGGCCATGTTCCCCTGCGCCCTGCGGTTGTCGTGCCCGGCCTGCATGACCTTGGCGAGCGCGCCCGCGCGGTACAGGTGGTTGACCGCCCACGCCGGCGCGTTGGGCTTCGGCATCGCCCCGAGCAGGCGCGCGCCACCGGGATCGCCGGCACCCTTGAGCGCGGCCGACAGCTCCTTGCGACGCGCGACGAAGTCGGCGGGGGAGGCGGCGTAGAGGGCGAGGCGGGCTTCGTCGAACGCAGAGGCCATCGGGGGTAGAGTATCCCTCTCGGCCGCCCATGGAGGCGGCCGATGCTTCGGCTCGCTTACGCTCGCCTCAGCCTAGCGGGGTTGACGGCCGCAGCGCATCGGCCGAAACCGAGGGCATGGGAACGTGGGCGGTCATCATGGCGGGGGGCTCGGGCACGCGGTTCTGGCCGGCTTCGCGGCTGCGCAGGCCGAAGCAGCTGCTCCCCCTCGTACAGGGTGGTGAGTCGCTGCTCGCGGCCACCTTTCGCCGGATCTCGCAGCGCATCGACCCGTCGCGGGTGATCGTCGTCACCGCCGCGGCCCTCGCCGAAGCCACCGCGCGGGAGCTCCCGGCGCTCCTCCCCGCGAACCTGCTCGCCGAGCCCGCGCCGCGCAACACCGCCCCCTGCATCGGCTGGGCGACCGACGTCATCCTCGCGCGCGATCCGTCGGCCGTCGTCGCGGTGCTGCCGAGCGACCAGCACGTGACCGACGCCGCGGGCTTCGCCGCCGCCGTGGACCGCGCCCTCGCGGTCGCCGAGCGGCGCGAGCTCGCCACCATCGGCATCTCGCCGACCCGCCCCGACACGGGCTTCGGATACATCGAGACCGCGGCGGCGATCGCCGAGGTGGAGGGCGCGCGCGAGGTGCTCCGCTTCGTCGAGAAGCCCGACCTCGCCCGCGCCAAGGAGTACCTCGCGAGCGGCCGGTTCCTGTGGAACAGCGGCATGTTCTTCTTCCGCGCGAGCGCCATGCGCGCGGCGATCGCGGCGCACCTGCCGGAGCTCGCGCAGGGGCTCGCGGGGATGACCGCGGCCAACACCGGCGAGGTGTTCCCGCGCCTGCCCTCGATCAGCATCGACTACGGCGTCGTCGAGCGCGTCGGCGCGACGGCCGGCAACATCGGCGTGGTCCCCGGCGATTTCGGCTGGAGCGACGTCGGCAGCTGGGAGTCCACCTGGGAGCTCGCCGACAAGGACGAGAAGGGCAACGCCGCGCCTCGACACGCGGTCCTCGTCGACGCGAACGGCAACCTCGTGCGCGCCCAGAAGATGGTGGCGCTGGTGGGCGTTTCCGACCTCGTGGTGGTCGAGACCGAAGACGCGATCCTGGTCATGCCGCGCGAGCGCGCGCAGGACGTGCGCGCCGTGGTCGACGCGCTCAAGGCGCAGGGGCGGAGCGAGCTCTTGTGAGCACGCGCGAGCTCCCGGCCGAGGGCTTCTTGCCGCTCGACCCGCGAGAGGCCCGGCGCGAAGAGCTGCCGCCCTCCACGCGGCGGGTGTTCGCCGTGGGCGGCGGCAAGGGCGGCATCGGCAAGTCGTTCGTCGCGCAGAGCCTCGCGGTGTATCTCGCGCAGCTCGGCAAGCGCGTGGTCCTGGTCGACGCCGATCCGACCGGCGCGAACCTGCACCTCTCGCTCGGGGTCGAGGCGCCCAAGCCGTTGCCCGAGTTCGCGCGCACGCGCGACCCGGCCTCCACCGCGCCGCCCAAGCAGCTCGAGAGCGCGCTCAGCGAGACCAACGTCCCGGGCCTGCGGCTGTTCTGCGCGCCGGTCGAGTCGAGCGAGGGTGGCTCGCTCAAGACCGCCAAGAAGACCCGCCTGCTCGCCATGCTGCGCGCGCTGGTCGACGACGACATCGTCATCGACGTCGGCCCGGGCACGAGCGCCTCGGCCTGCGATCTGTTCCTCGCGGCCGACCTCGGCGTCGTCGTCACGGTGCCCGAGCCCGCGGCGGTCGAGACGGCCTACCGCTTCATCCGCGCGGTGTTCGTGCGCGATCTGCGGCGCGCCCTGCACCCCGATCGCCTGCGCCTGCGCACGCTCGACCGCCTGCTCGGCGACCTTCCGCGCCTGCCGCTGCCCATCGAGCTGTGCAAGCACTTCGCCCGGCTCGATGCGCCGCTCGGCGAGCTCGCCGGGCAGACCCTCGCGCGCATGCGCCCGCGGCTCGTGATCAACCAGGTCCGCGTCAAGAGCGACCTCGAGCTCGGGCCGTGGATGACCCAGGTCGCCGAGCGCCGCCTCGGCGTCACCCTCGATCCGATCGGGCACGTCGAGCACGACGACGCGGTCTGGCTCGCCAACCGCCACCGCTCGCCGCTCCTCGTCGACAACCCGAGCTCCAAGGCCGGCCGGTGCGTCGAGCGCGTCGCGCGGCGCCTGCTCGCGGTGCTGCCCCACCGCCTGCGCGAGCTCGGCCTCGAAGCGCCGCCGCTCCCCGGCGAGGCCACCCACTACGAGCGTCTGCTCATCCCGCGCGGTGCGAGCGAAGAAGAGGTGCGCCGCGCGGTGAAGCGGCAGCGCGAGGTGTACGCGCACGGCGGCCTGCCGACCGTGTCCCTCTACACGCGCGAGGAGCTCGATCGCGAGCACGCCGGGCTCTCCGAGGCCGAAGACGTGCTGCTCGATCCCGCCCGGCGTCGCGCGTACGACGTGTCGGTGTTCCCGAACCACGAGGGCGGCCCCGCGCCCCCCTCGCCCGCCGATCGGGTGGTCAGCGAGGCGCAGGCCGCGGAGCTGCGCGAGCTGCAGGTGAGCGTCTCGCGCGAGCTCGGCCCCGACACCGAGTGGAGCGGCGCGCTGCTCAAGCGCGTGCGCGAGTCCCGCGGCATCACCCTCGAGGAGATCGCCCAGAAGACCAAGGTCCCCCACACCCACCTCGCGGCGATCGAGACCGAGACCTTCTCCGAGCTGCCGTCGCTGGTCTACGTGCGCGGGTTCGTGGCGGAGTACGCCAAGTTCCTGCGTCTCGACCCCACCCAGGTCGCCCGCACCTACCTGCGAAGGGCCCGCGATCTGCTCGAGATCCGCGGCGGATGAGGCTCGCCGTGTCGTCGCTGCCCGGGGGCTGGCGAAGAACCCTCGACGTGGCCGCGGCGGCGCTGCTCGCCCGGCTCCTCGTCGTGCTGCTCTTGCCGGCCGAGCCGGTCTGGGACGGCTACTACTACGATCTCGGCGCGCGCCGCCTGGCCGCGGGGCTCGGCTACAGCGAGGACCTCCACCTCGGCACGCCGACGGGCGAGGAGCGCGTCGCGTGGCTCGCGTGGGCCCACTACCCGATCGGCTATCCAGGGCTGCTCTCCCTCGTCTACCGCGTGGTCGGCCCGGGCACGCTGGTCGGGCCGATCGTGAACGCGATCACCGGAGCACTCCTGGCCGCGGTCGCGCACCGGCTCGCGCGCGCGCTGTTCGAGGACGAGCGGCGCGCCACGATCGCGGGGCTCCTGGTCGCGCTGCACCCCGGGCTCGTGCTCTACGCGGGCGCCCTGATGACCGAGCCGCTCGCCGCGCTGCTCATGTTCGGCGCGCTGCTCGCGGCCCGCCGCGGCAAGAACCTCGCTTCGGGGCCGGTGCTCGCCGGCGTGCTCCTCGGCCTCGCCACCCTCGTCCGGCCCAACGTGATCCTGCTCGCGCCGTTCGTCGCGCTGCTCGTGCACGATGGCGTGCTGCGCCGCGCGGGAGAGGCCTTCGCTCGCGCGGCCGCGCGCTGGATCGCGCGGTCGGCGGTCGTGTCCGCGTGCGCGCTCGCGGTGGTCGCGCCGTGGACGGTGCGCAACTGCCGGGTCATGGACGCCTGCGCGTTCGTGTCGACCAACGCCGGCTGGAACCTGGTCATCGGCAGCGCGCCCGGCGCGACCGGCAAGTTCGAGTTCCTGGTGGGCCACACGCCCGAGGGCGGCCCGAGCTGCGACGAGGGCGGCCAGGTGGCCCAGGACCGTTGCTGGTTCAGGTACGGCACCCGGATCATCAAGGCGCACCCGGGCCACTGGCTCTCGCTCGTGCCCGCCAAGCTGCACTACACGCTCGACGCGGAGTGGTTCCCCATCAACTACCTCCGCGAGGCCCGCCCGGACGCGGTGAGCGCGGGCGCACACATCGTGATCGGCAAGCTGCTCACCGGCTTCAACCACCTGCTGGTCACGCTCGCCGCGCTGGCCGCCCTCGGCGGCGTGGACCGCGGAGAAGACCGCCGCGCGCGCCGCGTCCAGCTCGCGCTGCTGGTCGGGCTCGCGATCCTGCTGGGCCTCTCGGCCGACCTCGCGACCCCGCGCGTGTGGCCGCTCGGCGTGGCGGCGTGCTTGCTGCCATTGCTGCCATGGGTCCCGGGCGCGCCGCGCCGAGACCCGACGGAGTGGGCGATCGCAGGGGTGATCCTCACCACGCTGCTCACCCACGCCCTGTTCTTCGGCGAGGATCGCTACCACCTCGTGGCCTCGCCCGCCTTCGCCCTGCTGGCGGCGGGGCTCGCGCGGCGGGGCGCCATCGTCTCAGGGACGTGACCGCTCAGAGCGGGGCGGTCTCGATCTGCACGTCGACGCTCGTCATGAGCTTGTGCACGGGGCAGCGCGCGACCACGTCGTAGAGCTTCTGGCGCTGGGCCTCGTCGAGCGGACCGTGGAAGGCGAGCTTCACGTGGAGCACGTATTTGCCCTTGCGCTCCTCCTTGTCGTCGCGCTCGACGTGGGCCTCGACCCGCTCGAGGGGGATGCCGTTGCGCTTCGCGTACCACGTCGCCGTGAGCGTCTTGCAGGAGGCGAGGGCCGCGTCGAAGTAGTCGTGCGGTCCGGGCGCGCTGTCCGCGCTGCCCTCCGCGGGCCCGACGTCGGCGCGGAACGTGTGGCCACGCACCTTCAGGATCTGGGGGTACTCGTTCGGCGTCTCGGTCTCGGCGTCGATCATGAGAGGGAGGCTAGCGCACCGGCGGAGAGCGCGGCCTCCGCACACGGGACGACGAGCTCGGTGACGAGCGGCGCCGTCGAGTCGAGCGCGGCGAGCTCCGACCGCAGCGCCGCGCGACCCGCCTCGCCGCTGACGGAGAGCGCCCAGGCGAGCGTGCGGTAGGCGAGGATCGCGTGGCGCTCCTCGTCGTCGGCGATGGTCTCGAGCGCGGCGCGCACGGCGGGATCGGTCTCTTCCTCGGCCTCGGCGCGCACGGCGACGGCGCCGATCGTCTCCTGCACGCAGGCGTCGCGGAAGGTGGACGTCACGAGCTCGACCGCCGTCGGGATCCGCAGCGGCGGCAGCGCGAGCGCGCCCGGCCCGAGCCCCTGGCCCGCGAGCCCGAACATGAGGCGGGCGTGCTCCACCTCGTCGAGCGCGGCCCGGTGGGTGTCGGCGACGAGCTCGGCGGGCGCGCCGTGGGCCAGGAGGGCGAGCGCGGTGAGCGAGAACGAGGCGATGGCGGCGTGCTCGCCGAGCGCTGCGCGGAGGAAGCGCACGGAGCGGAGGCCATCGGTGGGACCGCCCTTCGCCCAGTCGTCACGGACCGTGACGTCGGCGATCACGTCCCTGGCCTCGGCGCGGAGGGCGCGACCGACCCACGGCGGGACGCACACCTGCTGGGTCTCGTAGCAGCACACGTCGGTCTTGGTCTTCTTGCGCTCGGCGGTGGTGACGTCGCCGAGGAGCGCGACCGAGCACATGGGTGGCGGCCCGACTCCACCATGGCAGCCCATCGGCGCCGCGGGGTGGCAGGGGCAGGCCTCGGCGAGCTGGGGGGGACAGACCTTGGGCTTGGTCGCGGGAACGTTCGGGAACGTGCTCTGGTAGACCGCGTCGTCGAGCGACATGCACTGCGCCGTCGAGGTCTGCGGGCAGTAGTTGGGTGGGGCGACCTTGGGCTTGTACTGCGTGTAGGTGACCTTCGCGGCCTTCTTGGCGGACGCCGCGTCCGCGGTGCCGCTGTCGACCACACCGGTGTCGACCACACCAGTGTCGACCACGGTCGGACCCACGTCGGGCACAGGGCCCGTCTCCTCCTCGACGCTCGTGGACGACGAGGCGGACGACGCCGTCGACGCCGAGGGCAGAGACGCGTCCGTCCCCGCGCCCAGGACGGGTTCGCGGGGACAGCCGAGCGCGACGACCGGCGCGCCGAGGGCGAGGAGGATGCGTTGCCGGAGCGCCGTCATCCTCCCATCGTAGATCAGGCGTCGCCGCCCTGGGCGTTGACCACGCTCACGGGTGGCATCGCGCTCTCCTTGGCCTCGGCCTCCTGCCCCTTGACCGCGTCGCCCCACAGCGCGGCGCGCAGCTCCTCGAGGCGCGACTTGGTCTTGGTGAGCTTCTCGCCCGCCGCCTCGACCACGGCCACCTCGGTGGTGCTCTTCTCGGCGCCCTCGGCGCGCGCCGACTTGGCCGACTTGAGCACCTCGAGTAGCTCGCGGTGCAGATCTTCGCTGGCGGAGACGACCCAGGCGTCGAGCTTGTCGGAGAACTCGTTGACCATCTCGTCGATCTTGGGGCCGACCTTGGCCGCGATCTCGCGGAGGATCTCCGGGGTCTTCTCCTTGGCCTTGCGCTTGTACTCGCTCGCGATGCGGTCCTTGGCGATCTTGCCGAGCACCGGCGCGGCGACCAGCATGACGATGCCGAAGATCCAGGCCTGCGAGATGATCGCGCCGAGCCCCATGCTGAGCGCCACGTAGGTGCCCATGTCGAGGACGAAGCTGTCGATCTCGATCTTGTTCTTGGGCAGCGGCCCGAACTGGTCGTGCAGGCGCTTGGCGGTGGCCGTGGCGTCGTCCTTCACGAGGGCGATGGTGCGCTCGGCGATGGCCTCGAGCGCCGCGGCGACCTCCTTGGTCTCCGCCTCGGCCCAGGTGCGCACCACGTGCTCGAGGAACGGCTGGTAGAACGTCTTGACGTCCTCCGGGTCGGCCGCGTCGATCTGCGAGGTGACCACGCGGGTGGCGTCGTCGACGAAGCGGTCGAGGTCGCGGCGCGCCCAGGCGCGCACGGCGCTCACGTCCTCGCGGATCTTGGCGCGGCGCTGCTCGATGGTGGAGCCCTGGCCGGCGAGGTCGCTCTCGATGGCCGAGATGCGGCGCGCGAGCTCCTGCTCGTCCATCACGAGGGCCCGGCGCTTGGCATCGACGCCCTTGACCAGGGTCTCGCTCGCGGCGAGCGCCTCTCCGAGCGCGTTGTCGAGCAGGATGCGGCCCCGCTGCTCGGCGAGGAACCGGGTGAGGTGGTCGACCAGGTGCTTCATGCCGCTCGCGTCGGCGTCGCCCGCGAGGGCCTTCTGCGCGCTGACCGGGAACACCACGGGGTTCGACACGAGCTTGGCGAGCTGGGTCTTCGCGTACTCGAACGCCTCGACGCGCTCGTCGTCGGCGAGGATGTCCCACTTGGTGATGACGAAGATGATCTTGTCGCGCGACTGACCGATCACCTTGTCCTGCAGGAACGCGCGCTCGCTCTCCTTGAGGATCTGCCCCGCGTCGAGCAGGAACAGCACCGCGTCGGACTGCGGGATGTAGCTGTAGGTGATGTCGGCGCGCTGGAGCGAGAGGTCGTTCACGCCTGGGGTGTCGACCAGCACGATGCGCTCCTCGAGCAGCGGCGCCGGGTAGCTCACCTCGAGGTGCGAGACCTTGTCGACCGGGTTCTCGCCGCCGACGACGAACGCGCGCACGCCGTCGAACGGGATGGGCCGCTCCTCGCCGCCCTCCATCACGACCTTGGCCGAGGGCTCGGCGGCGTGACGCAGGTGGTGGATGGTGGCCGTCGTGGGCGTGACGCCGGTCGGCAGCACGGCCGCGCCGAGCAACGCGTTCACGAACGTGGTCTTGCCGTGGTTGAACTCGCCGACCACCACGAGGTGGAAGCGGTCTTCTTCGAGCTTCTTCACGAGATCGCCCTGGATGCGATCGTGGAGCGTGCCCGCGCCGAGCGACTTGGCGACGTCGGCCAGGTCTTGCACGGTGACGGTCACGTCGACCTTGCGCTCGCGGAAGCCCTCGAGCGCGCCCTTGCCCCCCTCTTTGTTCTCTTCGCTCATGCGAACACCTGGATGATCTCGGAGACGCGCTTGTCGCACTCCTCCATGGTGATGCCGTCTTCGCCGAGGCCGGCGGCCTTGCGGTAGAGGGCGGTCTTGGCGAACTCGCGCATGGCCATCACGCGCTTGGGCACGTAGGGGTGGCTCGCGAAGGCCTCGGCGATGCGGCCGATGCCCTGCTTGCCGTCCTCGTACTGGGTGACGAACTCGTCGAGGTCGAGCTGGTCGTAGAGCTTCTTGCTGCCGAGGGCGAGCTTCATCATGCCCTTGCCGCTGACGTTCACGTCCTTGACCACCAGCATGCCGGCGCGGTCGCAGGTGATCTCCGCGCGGCGCGACCAGGCGGCGAGCGCCACCTTGGCCGGGTACGCGAGGCCGCCGACCAGCGCGTTCACCATGTAGGTGAGGATGTAGAGCGTGGTGTTGTAGACCACGTGCTTGTTCTGGATGTGGCCGCACTCGTGGCCGATGACGTCGAGCAGCTCCGCGTCGCTGAAGTGGTCGATGAGCGAGCCGTTGACCAGGATGAAGCTGTCGTCGTTGGTGCCGAACGTGCCCGCGTTGAGGTGCGGGTTCTGCCCCACGTACATCGTGGGGGTGGGGATGCCGAGGGTCTGCGCGGACTGGGCGAGCATGCCGTGCAGCCGCGGGAACTGCCGCTCGTTGACCCGGACGGTGTGCCCGAGGAGCTCGTTCTTGCCGAACGCCTTCCACATGCGGACGGTGGCCGAGACGGCCCACTCGACCGGGGCCATCTTCTCGAACGTGGCCCGGGTCTGCCGGTCGGAGACGTATGCGTAGTCGAAGCCGTCGCCGCCGCCGGCGTGCGCCGACTTCTTGTTGCGGACGAAGCTTGCGAAATCGAGCTCGGGGATTTGCGCCATGGGGTTGCCTCGGAGCCTAAGCACCGGAAGGACACCGGGCAATCGGGGCTCTTGGCGCTGAACGTTTCTTCACGATCGATCCTTCCTGGACTCCAACCGCGGCCGGAGAGGTGTATTCTCCCGCGCATTCATGCGGAAGTACCCCCACGTCGCCTTCGCAGCCGTTTCGTTCCTGCTCGTGACGGGCCTCTCCGGGATGGCGCGGGCGGAAGACGAGCTGCCGAGCGGCTCCGACGGTCCCCGGCTCAAGCCGATCCTCGTGGCCGACGGATACTGGGCCTTTCACGACCAGGCCCCGCTGGTCCGCAAGGCGACCGGGCTCACCACCGGCTCTGCGCACCACGCGTTCAGTGCCAACCTCGTGGCCGCGGGCGCGAAGCTCGAGCATTCCAAGCTCATGGGCCAGGTGGTGGTCCAGTTCGGCGATTCGGTCGACAACCTCTACGGCACGTCTTCGTCGACCCGGCACGTCCAGCTCGCATCGGTCGGCTATCGCCTCGGCTCGGATTTCTGGGTCGAGGCGGGCGTGCTGCCGTCGCAGATCGGGCGCGAAGACTTCGTGTCCGCGCGCAACTGGTCGTACACGCGCGCGTTCGTGTCCGACGGCACGCCCTACTTCGTCACCGGGGCCCGCTTCGGATGGCGCGCCCTCCCCACGCTCACGGTCGACGTCACCGTGTTCAACGGATGGAACGCCCTCGCGTTCCAGGACACGAACGACGGCAAGGCCGGCAACCTGCACGTCGCGTGGCGGCCCAACGCCTGGCTGTCCGTCGACAACGCCATCGTGGTGAGCCGCGAGCTCTCTCCGAGCAGCCCCGACGACGGCAAGCCCCTGCGCCTGTTCGAGGATCTCATCGTCGAGGTGCGGCCGTTCAAGTGGCTGCAGGTCGCGATCGAGGCCTGGGGCGGGCGCGAGCAGGGCTACGTGGTGCGCGACGCCGCGCGCGCCGAGGTGCAGAAGGACCCTGTGTATTACGGCGGCGCCGCGTGGGCCCGCTTCGCGCCGAGCGAGACCACCTACGTGGCCGTGCGCGGCGAGCTGTTCCGCGACGAATACGGCATCCTGCTCGGGGCGAGCGACGTGAAGACCGTCGCGCCGCGCGAGGTCCGCGGGCTCACGCTCACGCTCGGTTGGCAGCCCCACCCGGCGATGCTCGTGCGCCTCGAGGCGCTGCACCGCACCTCCAAGGAGGACTGGTTCCGGCTGCAGGAGAACGGCGGGTTCGCCTCGTCGTCGAGCTCGCTGCTCGCCTCGGCGGTGCTGAGCCTCTAGTCGATCCGGAGCGGAGGACCGGACGGGGACGGTCCGAGAGCGACAAAGCCACTCAGAGTCCCTTGGGGCAGCGCACCGGCACTGGCGGCGGCGGGTTGCACTTGGCCCCTTCAGGGCAGTCGCCACCGGGCTCGTAGAAGCACTTGCCGCTCGCGTCCTTGGTGGTGGCCGTGGTCGGGCAGTCCACGATCTTCCCGGGCGTGGTCCACGGCGAGCCCGGCGGCACGAGGTGACACTCGCCGTCGAACGCGCGGAGCTCGACCGGCGGCGGGTTCGGGTAGAAGACCTGCTGCGAGGCGCTCGCCGCGGGCTTCTTCAGCGCCGGCGGGCACAGCACGGACACCGGCGCGGGGGGATTGCAGGTGTTCTCGCCCGCCTGCGAGCAGTCCACGGTGAGGCGGAACGAGCACGAGCCGTCGGGCTCGACGGTGGTGCCATCCGCGGGGCAGTCGACGACCTGGCCCTTCACGTCGCGCGGCGAGCCCTTCTCCACGAGCTCGCAGCGCTGGTCGCGCACGCGGATCTCCTTGGCCGGGGGGTTGCCCGGGAGCGGACCGGGATCGCGACGACAGGCGGTCCCGAGGACGACGACGAAGCTCCCGGCGAGGCGTGCGCGCATCCCGGGAGTAGAGCGCGGACCACCCGGGCTGCGCTAGCGTCCGTCGGTGCCCGAGCTGCCCGAGGTCGAGGTCGCCGCCCGCGCGCTGCGGCGCTGGCTCGTGGGGGCGCCGATCACGCGGGTCCGTACGAGGCGATCGAACGTGGTGGCGTCGCGACTCGGCGCGCTGCGTGGGCAGACCTGCAGCGGGGTCGAACGCCGCGGAAAATGGCTACGGATCTCGTTCGACACCACGACCCTGTTCAGCCACCTCGGCATGACGGGCAAGTGGGTCGAGCGCGCCCCGACCGACCGAGCGCTCGCGCACGAGCACGCCGTGTTCACCCTCGCGGAGCGGAGCGTGCGCTACGTCGACCCGCGCGCGTTCGGACGCCTCGTCCTCGGCAAGAGCGAGCTGCCGGCGTGGACCGCGCTCGGCCCGGACCCGCTCCTCGACGGCGTCGACCCCGCGCGGCTGCGGGGGCGCCGCGCCATCAAGGACGTGCTGCTCGATCAGAGCGTGCTCGCGGGCATCGGCAACATCCAGGCGACCGAGGCGCTGTTCCACGCCCGCATCCACCCCGAGCGCGCCGCGAACGAGCTGTCCGACGCCGAACGCGCGGCGCTCGCCGAAGGCATCGCCTGGACGCTGCAGCGCACGCTTGCGCTCGAGGACGGCACCGAGATCACCTACCTCGGCGAGAAGGACAGCGAGAACCCGTTCGTCGTCTACGGCCGCGCGGGCGACCCCTGCCCCTCCTGTCGGAGAGCGCTCGAGCGGATCGTGCAGGCGGGGCGCACGACGACGTTTTGTGCGCGCTGCCAGCCGAGGCGATGATCTGCTTGCGGGGGCTCGGCGGTCCGTGGAGTTGGTCAGGGCGCGAGGGTCTTCTGCAGATCCGCCGGCAGGAGCGGCCGCGCGTCGTCGGCCGCGATCGCCACCGTGGGCGCGCCCATGGCCCACGGGCCGACCTCGTACGGGTTGAACAGCACCTCGAGGCCACCCTTCGGGCCCACGCAGACGTTGGCCTTGTCGTCGAGGTCGATGTCGTCGACGAAGAACCCCGCGTCGCTCAGCTTCTCGACGCCGTGCTCCTTCTTGAGCGCCGCGACCACGAGCGCCGAGAGCTTCTTGCGGTTCTCGGGGGTGAGCTTGGTCGCGAGGGCGAACACGTCGCCAGTGTCGGCGTCGGCCACCTTGCACGTGGCGCCCCACATGCCGTGCGCGCCGCCGGTGAACGAGTAGCTGTGGAACGTGATGCCGAAGTGCGGGAGCTTGGCCTTCGTGACGGTGTAGTCGTCCTCGACCGTGTACGGCATGTCGGCGCTCGAGCCCTCGCAGACGTCCTTGCTCATCTCGCCGCCCGAGAGCTTCTTGAACGCCGCGTCGAGCGCCTTCTTGCCCTTCGCGCCCTCGACCACCGGAAAGACCATCGACGCGGTGCAGTGCTTGCCGAGCTCCTTGTAGCTCTCCTGCGGCACCACCTTCACGCCGCCACCGAGGTCCGCGATCTCGGGGTATGCGCTGCCCGCCTCGAGCAGGAACGGCAGCGACTTGGTCTTGTCCGGCGAGTACCAGCGACCGACGAGCAGGTACTTGCTGAGCGCGAAGCCCTCGAAGCGGCCCGTCTCCTTGCCGCTCTTGACGGTCTCCCGCATCACGAACTCGGCGCCCTTGTCGATCGCCCCCGTGAGCACGAGATCGTCCTTGCTCTTGGTGTACCGATAGACGCCGCCGAACGTGGCGTCCTTCTTCTCGAGCTTGGCGCGGATGCGGATCTTGCCGCCGAGCGTGCCCGCGTAGCCCTGGGTGAAGGTGGCCGGGAGATCGGAGTGGTGGGCCTCGGTCGTGAAGATGCGGGGCTTCTTGGTCTTGGCGTCGGTGTAGTTGCCCTTGAGGACGCCCCCGACGAGCGTGCCGTCGAACGTGCCCGCGGCCTTGCCCTTCTCGTCGAGCTCGGTGAGCACGAAGCGCGTGGCGTCCTTCATCTTGCCCTGCAGCGGGACGTGCGTGCCACTGCCGCCCGGCGCGTAGAGGCCGGTGAGCTCGTCGCCGAGCCGCTCCAGGTAGAGATCGAACTTGAGGTCCTTGCCGATCGTCCCCTGCCAGGCATCGATGGTACGACCTTCGACCACCTTCTTCGGTGCGGCCGACGCGGACGGCGCCGCGGAGGCCGAGCTCGAAGCCACGGCGCTCGACGCAGCGCTCTTGGCGGCGCTCGCGGAGGAGGCGGTCTTGGGCGCTTCGGGCGGGTCCTTGCGGTCACAGGCCGAGAGCAGCGAGCAGCAGGCGAGGGCGAGGGGCAGGCGCATGGGCCCCTCCCTACGTGTATGATTTGGGGCATGCAAGCGGCTCCGAACGATCTGCAGGTCAACCTCCACCAGCTCCTCAAGACGATGATCGACAAGGGGGCCAGCGACCTGCACATCACGACCGGGGTGCCGCCGATCCTGCGCATCGACGGCTCGGTCGTGCCGCTCCGCCTGGCGCCGCTCACCGCCATCCACACCAAGCAGCTGATCTACTCGGTGCTCACCGAGGAGCAGAAGGTCCAGTTCGAGAAGACCAACGAGCTCGACCTCTCGTTCGGCGTCAAGAACCTGTCCCGCTTCCGCTGCAACGTGTTCATGCAGCGCGGCGCGATCTCGTGCGCGATCCGCGCCATCCCGTTCCGAATCGCCACCTTCGAGGAGCTCGGCCTGCCGCCGGTGATCGCGGAGATCAGCTCGCGCCCGCGCGGCCTCGTGCTCGTCACCGGCGCCACGGGCTCCGGCAAGTCCACCTCGCTCGCCGCGATCATCGACAAGATCAACAGCGAGACGCGCCAGCACATCATGACGGTCGAGGACCCGATCGAGTTCCTCCACCCGCACAAGATGTGCATCGTCAACCAGCGCGAGGTCGGCGCCGACACCACGAGCTTCAAGACGGCGCTCAAGTACATCCTGCGCCAGGACCCCGACGTCGTGCTCGTCGGCGAGATGCGAGACCTCGAGACCATCGAGGCCGCCATCACCATCGCCGAGACGGGCCACCTGGTGTTCGCCACGCTGCACACCAACAACTGCGCGCAGTCGATCAACCGCGTGGTGGACGTCTTCCCCTCCCACCAGCAGCCGCAGATCCGCGCCCAGCTCTCGTTCGTGCTGCAGGGCGTGGTCTCGCAAGCGCTCCTGCCGCGCATGGGCCAGCCCGGCCGCGTGCTCGCGATGGAGGTGATGGTGCCGAACGCCGCGATCCGCAACCTCATCCGCGAGGACAAGATCCACCAGATCTACTCGCAGATGCAGGTCGGCCAGGAGAAGTACGGCATGCAGACGTTCAACCAGAGCCTCTACAACCTCTTCTCCCGCAAGCTCATCTCGATGGACGAGGCGCTCACCCGCTCGCACGACCCGGAGGAGCTGCGCCTGATGATCGAGCGCGGCAGCATGAACGTGATGCCGGGGATGCGGCGGCCGCAGGGCTAGCTCCCGCCCGTGAAGCGGAAGGCCGAGCGCGACAAGCTGCTGCGTCCGCTCGTCGATTCTTCACCTGGGCCAAGGCCCCCGCATCGCCTCGGCGCTGGGCTACCTGCTCAGCCAAAGGCGCCCTCCACCCGGACCTCAGATCAGAGGCCGACGACTGGTACTGGCGTATTGCTCCCAGCGGTTGCTCCGTTACCGAGCTGACCGTCCGCGTTCAGGCCCCAGCAGAGAACCCTCTGGTCTGACGTCATTGCGCAGGTGTGCTCGTGGCCGGCGACGATGATGGAGATGCCTGGAGGAAGACCGAGCGGAGCCACCGGTGTCGTGCGGCTCGTCGTTGTGCCGTCTCCGAGCTGCCCTCTCAGGTTTCCGCCCCAACAGCGTACGCCCGTCGTGCTGATCGCGCAGGAGTGTCCGAATCCGTTCGCGACTCCCTGGGTGCCGGCCCATCCACCGAGCACGAGGCTTGGTCTGGTCTTCTCGACCTTACCACCGTCTCCCAGCTGGCCTTCGTCGTTTGCTCCCCAACAGCCAACGCTATCGTCTGTCGCCACTGCACAGGTGTGATAGCCCGATGTCGAGATCTCCCGGGCCTTGCCCGCGAGAGATTCGACCGCCACCGGCACGGTGCTGTGCATGCGACTGCCGTTGCCGAGCTGGCCGTAGAGATTGAGACCCCAACACCAGGCCCCACCGACCGCAGAAACGGCGCAGGTCGTTCGGTTTCCGGCGGCGAGGCGTCTGGCCTTGGGCATCCCCAGGACCCTGGTGGGGATGGGCCGGCCCACGGTGGTGCCGTCCCCGAGCTGCCCACGGTCGTTCGCCCCCCAACAGTAGATCTCGCCGTTCAGGGTCAGCGCGCAGGTGTGACTGTCGCCTGCGGAAACCGCCGCAACGCTGGAAAGGCCTCCGACCTCCATCGGTCGAAGGCTCTGGCCTGGCTCAGCTGCTCCCAGCTGGCCCTCGTCGTTCAGCCCCCAGCAGTACACGTGACCGGCACCGACGGAGCAACTGTGGCTCTGCCCCCCCGTCACAGCCGTCGACGGGCCAGGGAGTCCCACAACCGCGCTGGGGCTAGTCCGGGACTGAAGCCGACCGTCTCCGAGTTGACCGTGGTCGTTGGAGCCCCAGCACTGCACTCGTTCTAGCGTCGAGATGGCACAAGTGTGTCTCCAACCCGCCGCTAGATGAACCGCTGGATGGGGAGGTGTGGAGACCTGTTCGAGCAGGGGCTGGCCGTCGCCCGTCGGCGATGTTCTGGTCGCCGACCGGTGGCAGCACGAACACGACGCGGCGAGGCCGAGCAGAAGCGCACGAGCGACCATCGACACACGCTTCGTCAGGGCTTGGCGCTGACGTCGCCCTTGGGCGTCGTCACACCGTTCGTCCATTTGGCTGACGCGACCTTATCCGGATCAGTGGAACTTGGATCGTACTCATATCGAACGCTCACTTCTCCCGTCGGAGCAGACTTCGTGTCGAGATACACCGATGCAGCGATCACCTTGACGCCAAGCTTCGTGGCGAGATCCTTGACGAACTTCTTTCCGACAGCTCCGTAGCCAACATAGCACGCAAGAATCTCGACCTCGGATACGGAATTCTTGACGAGCGCCTTGCTGAAGCCCGCGATAGCCTTCCGTGTTTGTTTGCGGTCCTGCGCTGCCTTGTACAGCTCTTTGAATTTTGCCAGGCCCTTGACTGGGTCCGCCTTGATCTCCGCATCGCTGTACTTCTTTGGATGCAGAATCATGTCGTCGTCGGCGGCTTCCACCCCAGAATCTAGCACCGCTGGCACGAGTGCCAGTGAGTCCCTTCCCTGAATCAGATCCACCCCGACTTCGGGCGGATTTCCAGGGGTTCCCTTCGCGGTATTTGCATCAACACCATGCCCGGCGGCAAGGTAGACTTTCCCGCCCGGCCCTGCCTTCTCGGCCGCCTTTCGACCGAAGTCACCCCACGTCTCTCCTTGCTGGCCGAGTCCCCCCCCATTCAAGGCGGTGTCCGAGATCGACAGCCTGAACCGCGGCCTCGCCCCGACTGGTGCCTTGGTCTCCCACTGCGCGGCCCACTTGTCCATGTTCTCGATAGGGATTCTCCCTGGGCCGGTCGGAGACGACGTCGTAATCATCACGTCGAACGCTATCGGAGATGGCGCTATTGAGTATAGTGTATGAAGTTTCGGCAAACCGCGCCACCTATTCTGATTTTGCTACTGCGGGTTGTGGGCCACCATCGTGCCAGATTCGAAGCTCGTCATCGATATCCGTTGCGTTTCCAGTTGAGGGCCGCCCGAAACGGATTTGATAGCTACTGACTAGGTCCGACAAGTCATCGCCGACAAATCCGAGATTGCGGAGGCGCGCCTTGGATGTATCGCTAGGGCTGTCGTCTAGCGCAATTGGCGTAAGGCTCTGATAGAACGTGTACGTGCCGGGCGTGTCTGGCCTACTCCAGCTGAGGGAAACCGCCTCGGCAACTGGGATGTTTAGCTCGATCCAGCCGAGTTCATCAGCCTGTATCACTTCACTTGATAGGCCTATGTTGGCTCGACAGACGGCGAAGGGAATCGGGTGACGCTCGTCGCAGCAGAGACGAATGCGCAAGGATGCTGTGGGTGGAGCCGGCAGGTCAGTGGTCTTCGTCACCTGCTTCTTCCACTGCTCGTACTCGGGCTCGCCCTTGCTTGCCTTCGCGCCAGGCACGGGCGGGAAGAGCTGGTCGTCGAAGCAGTACATCTCGACACGCCGGTTCTCCTCCGCCGCCACGCCGTCCTTGCCGAATTCGTCGCCCTCGTCCGTGCGCGGGAAGAACTCTCCGCAGCCATGCGTGATTGCCTCGATCTCCTCGGGCAGCGTGGTCCCGTCGAGCGCCATGTAGGCCTCGATCAGGGCCTTGCGCGTCTTCGGACCGGCGATCCCGTCGACCTTCAGGTCCGTCCCCTTGTTCTCGTTGCTCCAGACCTGAAAGCCCGCGACCGTGTGCACGCATGGTATGGCCTTGATCATCTGGGTGACCTCGCCGTCGCCCCACCGCTTCTGCTTCGGCTTTCCCTCGCCGAACCACGCCTCCCACGCAGCGACGTCGTCCTTCAGGTAGGCCTTGATCGCCTCGGCGCGCTCCACCGAGAGGTCGAGGTTGTAGCTGTCGTCGGCCGTGGTGTCCGTGTGGCCGAGGATCAGGAGTTTGCCGGTCGGGTTCGCCTTGTAGACCGCGACCACCTGCTTGATCCCGTTCATCGCCGAAGGGCGCAGGAAGCACTTGTTCGTGTCGAAGTGCATGCCGATGAGGCGGATGCGCGTCAGCGGCTTCACGAGGACGAGCGTCTTCGGCGTCTCGCTCTCGAGCGAGGTCGTCAGCTCCGTCGCGTCGAGCCCCAGCTTTTCTGGGTTCACGGCGTCCTCGGGTAGCTCCGTCGGCTGGTACTTGTCCTTCCACCGCGGTCGGAGAGTGTCGCGCACCACCTTCAGGTTCGTGATTCGCGCCGAGCCGAACGAGGCAGCGACGTCCGGCAGCTTCACCTTGCCGTTGCCCGGCGTCGTGACCTTCTTGCGCGTGCCCTCGTAGACCACCTCGAGCTCCACCCCGTCGACGGGCTTGCCCCAGGCGTCGACGACGGTGACCTCGAACCACCCGAGCTTCTCTTTGACCGGCGCGACGTCCTCCTTGATCGCCTTCGCTGCCTTCGCACCTGGGTTCGGTGGCAGCGGAGGCGGCGGGTGGAGCTCGGCCACCTGGAAGAAGCCGAAGTCGATCTGCTGCTTCAGCCAGTCCGCGAGCAACTCACGGCGACGGTACTCGTCGAGGCCGTGCTGGAAGGAACCACCACGGTCGTGGAACAGGCGCACGAGGTCGCGGTAGGAGTGGTCGTCGTCGACCCAGTAGCGTACGCACCCCATCGCTTCGCGGGTCCCAAGGACTCGACGATGCTCAGGGCTCGACCCATCACTTCGCGTGAAGAGCTCCTGATCGCTCGCGATGTACGGAAGACGCAATCCCCGGCGCATCCAAAGCCTCCGACTACGGGGTTCGATTCATGTCAGTGGGCGGGTAGCACGGGTTCGGGTCAGCACACCGCGCGATCTTGGTCGATTCCGTCGGCTCTCCGTGACGGTGAAACCGACCTGCAGACTGGCCTACACGCAGCCAAGCGCGGCGCGAGCGGAGCTTCCTCGGCGTTCCTTGATTTCTCGTGGCCACATCTCCGTCCCCACCAGCAAGCGGCCGTCCGCGGTCCATGAGCACGTCGCCTTCTCGCACCGAAGGGACGGGCCAAGCGACTGCCCGGCCAACACGCCCGGCGTCAGCCACCACCGGGAGCTGACCAACTGACCTGCCTCCGTGGGCGAAGGCTCGGCCGGGGCAGGGTCAGGAGAGCTTCATGATCTCGTACAGGCGCGGGCCCTGCGGGGTCGGGACCTCGGCTTCGTCGCCGACGGAGAGGCCGATCAGCGCGGCGCCGAGGGGGCTCGAGGCGGTCACGATCTGCACGCCCCCGAACTTGCGACCCCCGCCCGCGGGCGCGAGCAGGCAGCGGGTGATCTGCTTGCCGGCGCGGATCTCGATGTACGCACCGGCCTCGATCGGGTCGTCTTCGCCGAACGCCCGCAGATCGAGCGCGCCGAGCGCGGCGTGCTCGCGGTCGAGCTCGCGGACGCGGTCGGCCTGGCCCCGCGCGAGGTAAGAGGCCTCGGTGGAGCGCATGTCCTTGTCGTTCTCGGGCTTGTTCTCCTCGTGCGTCGCGGCGTCGGCCGCCTCCTTGGCGAGGCGGGTCATCTCGGCGGACTCGGCGGCGATCTCGGCGCGAATGGCCGCGATGAGGGCTTGCTTGTCCATCAGCGACGACGACGTCGACCGACGCCTCCGAGGAGGGCGAGCCCGAGGAGCGCGAAGCCGGCGACCGAGGGACGCGGCGAACCGACCGCGCACCCGCCGGAGTCACCCGTGTCGGTCGGCGCGATGGGCACGCAGGACTTGGCGTCGCACGCGTACCCCGGACTGCAGTCGTCCGTGGTCGCGCACTCCTTGGCGCACTCGCCGGTGGATCTGCAGCGGTACGGGTCGCACTTCTCCTCGACACCGTCCTTGGAGACGGAGGTCGTGGTGTCCTTGCAGGTAGCGCCCTGCACGCACTTGCCCTCCTTGCAGGAGAACCCGTCGGCGCACTGGGTCGCGTCGGTGCAGGCCTTCAGGCACCCCTTGTCGTCGCACTTGTACGGCACGCAGCTGCTCGCGCCGGGCGACTTGCAGGTGCCTGCACCGTCGCAGAACGAGAAGTCGGTGTAGTCGGAGCCGACGCATTTCTTCGGCGCGCAGAGCTTGCTCGAGTCGTTCACGTAGCCGACGCACGCCTTGGGGTCGGCCGCGCCGTTGCACGTGCGCGCCTTGCAAACGTCGCTCGCGCCGTCGTCGCACTTGGGACGGCTGCCGTGCGGCGCGCCCGCGATGCCGGTGCACTTGCCGACGGCGCCGGTGGCGTCGCACGCCTCGCACTGGCCGTCGCAGGCCTTGTCGCAGCAGACGCCGTCGGCGCAGAGGCCCGACCCGCACTTGGACGCGAGGTCGCACTTCTCCCCGTTCTTGAGCGTGCAGGTGCCCTCCTTGCCGGGGGCGTTGCACGCGTAGCCGGTGGCGCAGGTGGTGGCCGGGGCGTCGATGCCGCAGCAGACACCGTCCACGCAGAGGAGATCGCCGCAGGCGGAGGCGTCGCTGCACGGCTTGCCGAGACCGATGCTGGGGGTGCAGGCGCCACCCACGCAGGAGTAGCCGGCGATGCAGTCGGCCTTGACGGTGCAGCTGGTCTTGCACGCGGTGGCGCCGCACTTGTAGACACCGCAGTCCTTGGGGACGTCCTTGCAGGCGCCCGCCGCGTCGCACGTGCTCGCGTGGGTCTCGATGCCCGCGGCGCACGCGTTGCTGCTGCACGTGGTGCTGACCGGCGGGAAGTGGCAGGCCGTACGGTCCACGCCGTCACACAGCTGGAGTTCGCAGGTCTTTCCGGTGCCGGTGCCGCAGGCCGTCCGTGCACCGCGAGGCGCGCCAGCGACGGGGGAGCAGGTGCCCTTCGACGCCGCGAGGTCGCAGGCTTCGCACTGACCACCGCAGGCGAGGTTGCAGCACACGCCGTCGGTGCACTGCGCGGAGGTGCACTCGCCGACGCGACCACAGGCCGTGCCGTTGGCCTTCTTGGGGAGGCACTTCTTGGTGGTGCCGTCGCAGTAGTTGCCGGTCGTGCAGTCGGTGTCGACGGCGCAGACGGTCGCGCAGGCGCCGCCGGCGGCGCAGAAGTAGGGGGCGCAGGACGCGCGTGAGCCACGCGGCGCCTCGCCGACCGGAATGGCGGAGCACGTCCCGACCTTGCCGGTCACGTTGCAAGCCATGCAGGACGCTCCACACCCGCTGTCGCAGCAAACGCCGTCGACGCAGCTGCCACTGAGACACTGGCCGCTGGATCCGCATGACTGCCCGATGTTCAGGGCGTACAGAATCGCCGTCGTGGTGCCACCGGAAAGAAGGGCGCGCCCATCGTTGAGCGAATTGATGACGGACCCTGCGCCGGAAGGCGGCGCAGGAAGGGTCGTGAACGCCGCCGAACCGCTCTTGCTGGGATCGAAGAGCGAGCTCGCGAGGGGGTTGAAGAGGACGATCTGCCCCGTCGGAAGGTTCGCGAAGCGAGGCGTCTCGACCGGGACGCCAGTGAGCACCGACCAGGTCTTGGCTGTGGTGTCATAGATCTCGAGCGAGTCCCCCAAGCTCAGGATGGCCTTGCCGCTTGGCATCAGCGCCATGTTGGGGAAGACGCGGAAGGTGCTCATGGCGCCGGTCGCTGCCCACGTCTTGGTCGCGGGATTGTAGATCTCCGCCGAGCTCCACTGGCCTGAGCCGTTGTCGCGACCGCCTGCGACCAACACGGTGCCATCACCGAGCGCGACGCTCGCATGCGCGAAGCGGGCCGTACTCATGGCACCGACTGGGGTCCAGGTATTGGCGACGGGATCGAGTTCCCAGGCCTTCGCACGCTCGTAGGGCGCAGTACCGTCGGGCGAGATACCGCCCATCAGCAGCACCCGGCCGCTGGGGAGTGGCGCGATGGTGTGGAAATTGAGGCGCTCAGGGACGTTGTTCAGATTGCTCCAGCTGTTGGTGCCGGGATCGTAGATCCGGGTCTTCACCGACTCGACGGCCTCGAGTGCGACGACCTTTCCGCTGGGGAGCAGCGCGGCCGGAAACTGGTACGCGGAGTGCCGCAAGTCCCCGGGACTTCCAGCGGCTGACCAGGTGTTCGTGGTTGGATCGTAGAGTTCGGCCGTCGTGATCGGGTCGCCGACACCAAGGGTGACACCGCCGCCCGCCAACACCTTCCCCGACGCCAAGCGAACCGCGAAATGTTGCTCACGCGGGGTCGCGATGGAGCCCCCTGAACCCCACGCTGGGTCCAGCACGACGGGCAGCGCGCCCTTCGCGAGACGGAGGTCGATCGTGAGTGTGGCCGACTGCCCAGAGCGCGTGAGGGTGAGCGTCGGCTCGGTCCGGACGCCGTCAGAACTCATGGCGAAGATCGGCGCGGTGTCGAGGCGAACGAGGCCTGCCGAATCGAGAGCCTCCACCCGCCCTTCCCGAATGCGAAGGTCCGCGACTGCAGATCCGAGAGTGATTTCGTACGAAGCAACCGTCAGCGCGGCTTTGCTGTGCAGCACGCGCAGCTCTTCGACGCGTCCGCCTGCCACCGTCAGCACGATGTCGGTTGCAGGACGCGCATCGTTGAAGACCAACGACCCCTTGGCGTGAGCCGCGCCGACCGGCTGGACATCCCGCGCCTTCACCTCGAGCCAGAACGAGGTGTCGACGGTCGATCCGATGTGCACCGCCTGGTCGGCTCGATCGGGTAGGCGGGCTAGGAGCTGCCCGAGTGCGAGAGGCTCGCCGAGCTGCTTGGCCGAAAGCGTAGAGGGGAGTCGAATGGCCGACAGCGCGACTCTCTCCACCGCTTCCGCGGACTGCGAGTTGGTGGGCGAATCGAGAACGGTGGTCTTCTCTTGCCGCGAGCAGCCACACATCACTGCCAGGAACGCAAAGTAGGCCAGGCCGCGCATCGGGATGAGGTAGCGCCTCCGGCAACGCGCACCAAGACGCGCGAACAAAAGCGCGACGGCGAGGCCCGGAAGCCTCGCCGTCACACACCGCTCGAGCTCAGTTCACTTGCAGAGCGTCTTGTCGCCGGGGACACGCACCGTGACGATGCGCGAGTCGGCCTCGACGCCCGGACCGGGCTTGCCGTCGCCGATGACGACGACGCGGAACGAGAACACCTGGTCGGCGCAGGTGGCCGGCACGAGGTCGTTCTTCGCCACGAGGGTGAAGGTCACCGTGGTGCCAGGGCACACGCCGTCGAACGAGTCGAACACGCCGTCCGAGCCGAGGGCGCCGGTCGAGTTCAGGTTGTCCGAGATGATCGGGGCCTTGCCGGTGCAGGTCGCGGGGAGCGGGGTGCCGTAAGAGACCGGCACGCCACGGACGAAGAACTTCGACTCGTCGAGGGTGGCGGTCGTGGCGTTGTCACGCGCTTCGAGCCACACCGTCTTGAAGGTCACGAAGGTCGTGAAGCTCGAGATGGCGTTGACGACCGCGTCGTCCACACCGGTGCCCGAGGAGGACGCCGTGAAGACGAGCGGGCAGACCAGCTTGCCCGAGCCCTTGGGGTCGGGACGCGCGGTCACCAGGGCGCCGGCGAGGCCAGTCTTGCACTTACCAGCATCGGTACCCGTGGTCGGGGCGTCGATGTACGAGCCGGTCTGGAGCGCGAAGTACTCGAGCTGCGGACGCGCGTGATAGGCCGGGTAGGTGCCCGAAGTCGGCTCGGTGCTGGTCGAGACGCCAATCAGCTTGGCGCCGATCTTGTTCATCGCGTCAACGGTCTGCTTCACCGTGTGCGGCTTGGTGTCGTCGGTTCCGCCGAACGCCGAAGCAGCATAGAAGCGATCCGTGGTTCCCGCCGGCGGGGGCGCGTCTGTGTCACCCTCGAGGGTGTGCATCGTGATGTCGGTCGACAGCACGAAGAACGGCGCTGCGTCCTTGCGGAAGCCCATGCCCCCGATCTTTCCGTGACCCTTGGTCGCATCGAACCCGGTGTCGGGCGCGAAGACCGGGGTCCAGACCGTGCTGCCCGCCTTGTTCTTGAAGCCCGTGCCGACCGCGGCTTGATACATCGCCTCGATCTGCGACTCCGAACCGTCCGCGCCGCCGCTGGCCACGTACTTGTTCAAGCCGGCCTGTGCGTCGGTGAGCACCGTCGTGACGCGCTGATGGAGCTTGAACGGGAAGTCACCCGTGCTCCCGTACGTGCCCGAGTAGCCACCCGCAATCGAACCGTTGGTCGGGAAGTCCTTGTGGTCACCGACGCCGAACGCGGTGTCCGGGATCTTCGCCGACAGCTTGGTCGAGATCGACGTGAGCTGCGTCTTGAGGTTCGAGATGACGCCGCCCATCGAGCCGGTCGTGTCCGTGATGAACGCGACGTCCGCCTTGGCGATGCTCGGCTTGAAGGTCAGATCCTGCGAGCGCGGCAGGCCCTTGTACGGCAGGTCGAACGAGAACCCACCGATGCTGCCCGGGTTGCTCGTGGCGAGCAGCGGATCCGTGCCCGCGGCGATCTCCTCGAAGTCCGTGTAGCCGTCGCCGTCCGTGTCCGGCTTGGTCGGCGAGGTCTTGTACTTGGTGACCTCGTCCTTGTCCAAGAGGCCGTCGTTGTCCGAATCCGTGTCCTGGAAGTCGGGCTTGCCGTCGCCGTCGCTGTCGACCGGGGCCGTCACCGGGTTCGTGTCGCCGGCCTCGTCCTTGTCGAGGATGCCGTCGCCGTCGCTGTCGTCGTCGAGGTAGTCGGCCTTGCCGTCGCCGTCGGTGTCGACCGCGCTGGTCTTGCCCTCGTGGAAGTTGCTGATGGTGTCGCCGTCGTCGTCCGTCTTGTCGGGCGTGCCGCAGCCGCCGCCGACGCAAGCGACGCCGACCGTGCACTTGGTGCCGCAGGTGCCGCAGTTGTCGGGGTCGTAGGTCAGGTCGGTGCACTTGCTGCCGCAGAGCGTGAGCGGCGAGGCGCAGGAGCTCGAGCACTTGCCGGCGATGCAGGCCTCACCGGTCGCGCAAGCAATGCCACACGCGCCGCAGTTCTTCGGGTCGCTGTCGAGGATGAAGCAGCTCTTGTCGCACTTGGTGCTGCCGGTCGGGCAGGTGAGCGTGCAGCCCTTGTCGCCCGCGCACACCTCGCCGTCGACGCACTTCACGCCGCACTTGCCGCAGTTGTTCGGGTCGTAGGCGGTGGCGACGCAGGTGGTGCCACAGAGCTCGGTGCCGGTGGGGCAGCCGCCGTCGGTCGGCGGGATGCCAGTGTCGGTACCACCCCCCGTGTCCACGGTCCCCGAATCGACGTCGGTGCCGATGTCGGTGGTGGAGCTGGAACAGCCGAAGCCGAACGCGAAGACGAGGCCCGCGACCAGCGAGACGGCGGACCGCTCGGTGAGCGCGGAGAAGTAGGTGGTGCGACGAAGCATGTAGATTTCCCCTTTTGAAAGTTGGGACGACGCGGTGGCAAGGTGGCCAGCGGAACCAGCAGTTGCCCTTCCTGCGTTGCAGGAGGGCGTGGCGGGGTTCGTTCCGAGACGAGCCCGACGCGCCGTTATTCAGCCCGCGAGTTCTAGCAGACCTCGTGCGTCCGTCGAGCAACTGCCGTAGGGACGGATGGGGTCAGTACCCCTCGAATTCCTTGCAGAAAACCAGGGTGTCGCCCGGCCGCAGCGGCGACGCGCCGCGGCGTGAGAGTCCCGGCCAGCCGTGGTTGCAGAACGCCCCCGTCGGGCCCTCCCCGAGGTGGACGCAGTCGTCGCAGGTCCACCGCAGGTCGAAGCGGTCGATCTCCTCGAGCAGCCGCAGCGTCACCCGCGTTCGCACGCGACGACCGACTCCACGTGGCTGGTCCCGGGGAACAGATCCAGGGCCTCGATCGCCGTGACGACGTACCCCTGGGCGAGCAACACGCGCAGGTCGCGGCCGAGGGTGGTCGGATCGCAGGAGACGTAGACCACGCGCTTCGGGCGCTTCCTGACGATTTCCGCGATCGCGCCGCGCGCGCCCGTTCGGGGCGGATCGAGGACGACGAGGTCTCCGTGGGTCGGCAGGGCGAAGGCCTCGGCGTCGGCCTCGATCACCTTGACGCGCGTCTCCAGTTTCCGGAGCGCCACGTTCTCCCGCATCGCGACGCACGCCGCCCCCACCTGCTCGACCGCCGTCACGTGGACCGCCTCGCGGGCGAGGGCCACGGTGAGGTTGCCGCTGCCAGCGAACAGCTCGATCACCTCGAGCCCCTCGGGGTCGGCCAACGCCACGACGCGCTGCACGAGCACCGCGTCACCGCGCTCGCTGGCCTGGGAAAAACCGGCGATCGGCGCGAAGAGCGGCCCGTCGGCGAGCGTGACGACCGGGCGCGGATCGCCGACCTTCGCGGGTTCCCGCGCGCCGTCGAGGTGGAGGGCGACGCCGGCGAGCTTCCCTCCGGTCACGAGCTGCTCGGCGCTCCCGAAGACGCGCGGCGGCAACGCACCGCGCCACGCGATGGAGAGGACGGGGCGCCCGCCGACGCCGAGCGCCGCGTGCACGTCACCCTCGCCCTCGGCCCCCACGAGCAGCTCACGTGAGAGGGCGAGCGCCGCCTCGAGGCGCGGATCGAGCGCCTGGCAGTCCGGCACGCCGACGATCGTGCGGCTGCCGGCCGCGTGGTAGCCGACCATCACGTCGGGGCCGATCCGGCGCGCATGCCAGCGCACCCGCGTGCGGCTGTGGAGGGGCGCGGCCTCGCGATAGACGATCGCGGGTCGGGTGAGCCCGGCGAGGGCCTCTTCGAGGATGCCGAGCCGCGCGGCGCGCTGCGCCTCCGGCGTGAGGTGCAAGAGATCGCACCCGCCACACCGCGCCGAGTGCGCACACGCGGGGACGACGCGCTCGGGCGCTGGCTCGAGCACCTTGAGCAGGCGGCCCGTCGGTCGGCCGACCTCGAACGCGACCCGCTCGCCGACCGCGACCTGCGGCACGAGCACCACCTGCGTGGGGAGGCGCACGAGGCCGGCGCCTCCGGCGACGATCTTCTCGACCCGCCCCTCGGCACGTGCCGCGGCGGGACCCTTGCGTGTTCGTTTCATGGGCTCAGGGGAACGGCTGCGCGGGGCCGCCGCGCTGGTAGAAGAACTTGAAGTTGCCCTGCAGCTTGCCGTAGCTCGTGGCCGGCTCGCCCTCGGCGTGGCGCGGGTCTTCGAGCACGACGTCGAAGCTGCCCTCGATGCGCTTGTCGTTGGTGTCGGCGTCGACCGGGTCGCCGCGGAGGATGTGCGTGAAGGTGATGGTCCCGCTGACCGCGTGCAGCACGACGGCGTTGGGATCGCTCGGGCCGACCCGCCCGTTGCCGCACGACTTGCGGAGCGTGAGGCTCATGCGCACCAGCGGATACGGCACGCTCGGCGCGGACCCGGGCGGCCGGAACAGCTTGACCTCGATCGGCACGCCGTCCTGCACCTTGCTGGTGTCGGAGACGGCGATGCTGAGCGAGTCGCTGTACTCCTGGATGTCGCCGCCCTTCTGGATGCGGATGTTGAGCTGGGTGAGCGGCGGGTTCCTGGCGCTGACGGCCATGCCCGCGAAGAAGTCGGGGCGCATGTCGAACTGCGACAGATCGGCCTCGCACACGGGGACGACGAGGCTGCCGGTGACCGAGCCCTCACCGCCGCCCACCGAGCACGCGGAGGCGGTGGCGGTGGCCACGATCGCAGCGGCGAGCCAGCGCTTCATCGGACAGGAAGCGTAGCACGACGTCAGCGGCGGCGAGACTTGCGGGCCGGGGCCGCGAAGTACCGCATGAAGCGGTCGTCCTCGGCCAGGATGTGGTCGATCGCGTGGAAGCAGTCCGGCTTGCGAGGGTGGGCCAGGGCCTCTTCGCGCGTGAGCATGGGACCGAGCACGGCCAGGTCTCCCCACGGAGACTCGTCGGGCCCGACGAGCATGACCTGCGGCTGTCCGTCGATCACCCGCACCTTGGTGACGAATGCCTCGCGCGCGCTCGGCGGTGCCCCCTCGGACCAGTCGCCGAGCGAGACGACGATCGTGCCCTCTTGCGGCTCGTGACCCTCGGTGTAGCCGGCGAAGTAGACGCCGACGGGCCCCTCGTCGCTGAGGAAGCCGCGGAGGGTGTGCGACTGCTTTCCGCAGCAACCGCAGCGGTGGATGGACTCGTTGCCGCGCTCGAGCTGGAGCATCGTTCTTCGACCTAGCAGCGGTGTCGGCGCGCGTCGCGCTCAGGCCTTCTTCTTGGACGCCTTCTTCTTGGGCGCGGGGGTTTCGGCCGCGACTCCGCTCGGCCGCAGGGACGCCTCGCCGAAGTGGTGGACTTGGTTGTGCCAGTCGACGGCCAGGAACTCCCTTTGATCGGACCACAGAGGCAGGAACCCGACGAGGCCGATCTCGCGCAGAGACAGCGTCTCGACCAGTTCCAACGACGGGTCGAGGACGTGGAGCTCTTGCTTCTCCATGTCCTGCACGATCAGTCGGTCGAATGCGACGCCCATCAGCGTGCCACCGAGCTCTCGCTCCCGAGCAATCAGAAGCCCCTCGAAAACAACGATCTTCTCGGCAACTCCGCCTCCTGACTGTCCCGTGACAACACACCCATCTGGGAGGAGACAGACGCCGTCAAACGTTGTCCCGGGCTGTGCAGGAATACTCTGCGAGCAGCGGACGTTGTTGAGATTCCAGAGACGCAGGCTCGTTCGATCTGTAGCCCAGACGTGGTCCAGCTCCCGAGCGGCGCAGAGGGAAGCTTCGACGACCTCTCGGGTACCGTAGACCATGCGATCGTGCTCGAGCCTCCCGCGCAACTCGCCGGTCTCGATGTCGAACACGCCGAGCCCACGCCCCCGTGTCGGGTCGTCCTGCATCACGAGCGCCGACCCCACGAACAGCGGATCGATCATCCCCGTCCCCTCCACCTTGAGGGGCACCACACGGCCGTCAGCGTGCTTCACTGCGGCGCCCTCCTTGCCCACGATCAGCGAGTGGCCTGCTCTGGAGAATGCCACCCCGGGGACGAAGCCGGGCAACTGCTGTCCCGTACGCAGGGAGAACGGACGGCCGTTGGCGCCGATGACGTCGGTCGAGACGACAATGCCCATGGCATGCTCGTCACGCTTGGTCCGCTTCCCATACGACGCGAGGAGCTCCATGACCGGGGACTATCAGATGCCAGGGAGCCCGGCACGTCCGTCAAGCCGCAAGCGGTCCGCCGTGCAATGGACGGTCACATGGTGCACCATGCCGGAGTGAGCGCAGAAGCCGAAGTGTTCGAGGTCCTCCCCAACGCGGCCGGGCTACGCTTCGCTCGACCTGGTTTCGCGACCCGCCCAGACCTCGATGCGGCGTTCGCCGTGGGCTTTCCTCACCTCCGAGCGTGGTCGGCGCGTGATCGAGTCGGCAGTGTGGCGGAGGTCGTGGGTAGTCCGGCATTCTCGGTCTTCTGGCCGAAGACCATCGGGCGGGCCAGGGCCCGCATTCGAGGGCTCGACAACGTCGCCGAACTAGCTGGGGGTGGTCTGTTCCCGGCGCAGGCGAGTCAGACCGCAGCCGACGTTGCACCAATTGCCATCGACGAGTGCCGCGCCTTGATCCGAAGCGGACTGTCCAGAAAAGAGCCATTTGGTCAGCTCGAGATGATGCTGCTGCTCGAGGCCGAGCTGGGGGCGGAAGCTGTCCTCACGACGCTCGTCGACGAGGTCGAGCGCCTCTCCATCACCGATCGCCAGGCCTTCTCGCCTGCGAGGGCTGCCTTTGGACAGTTCGTGGGGTTCGCTGCACTCCGCGTCAGTAGCCCGACCGCAACTGCGCTGGTGGACCGACTCGAGATCGTCTGGAGGGAAAGCTCGGTGTCTCGGCAGCCGCTGACCCTGGCCGGCGCCCTCGATCGTGCGCTGCATGGTCGACTCGGGGCCGAGCGCAACGGCGTGTTCGACGAGGGAGCCCTTCACCCCTCATCACTCTGGTTCGTCAACGACGACTCGGACTTCGTCGCTCGCCACGTGACGATGCACAAGGATCCGCCGCTTCTCTTCTCCGGAGACGCTCGCTGCTGCTTTGTCGGTGGAGCAACGGTGACGGAGTACTTCGTTCGGCGCTGGCTCGCCGTCGCCCCCGAGTTCGGAGAAACGATGCTGCTCGAGTTCGCGGAGATCAACGACCCGGTCATCGTCGAGCTGATGGCGATGGCGGGGGATCAGACCGCTCATCTCGGCTTGGTCACGAGCTGGTTCGAGCGACACAAGCTCACGGCCATACCAACGCTTCGCGCGTTGGCTGCGGGTCCTCGACGGCGCATGGCTGGCACGGCGACCCGATGGCTCGACCACCTCGAAAGTCAGTCTTCGTAGTCCCATTGGCCGCGACGAGCGGCTCTCTCGTCGGCCGCTCGCTGCTGGCGGAGCTGCGACTCCCGTTGATTCATCTGGCGATTGCCCGCTGCAACGTAGCCACCAACAGTCGCGTTGGAATTTGCGGAACCACTGGTCGTTCGCATCTGGGCATTGCTGCAATTGACGCAGTGTGGATAGAGGCGAACGGCCTCGGACTGACCGCCGGGGCGCGAGGAACGGTTCGCCGTCGCATTGGAGGGACGACCCGTGCGACCTGAGTTGCGAGTGTTGTAGGTGCTGCGAGGGGGTTGGTGGTCACAGGTCCAATGCTGCGTACCATCCGGGTTCGTCTGGCCCGAGTTCTTGGATCCGCACGAGTGGCAGCCGTAGGTGTTTCCGGCGCGATCGACGATCGCTTGTGCCGAACTCGGATTGCGATAGTCGCCGAAGCCGTCACCGTCATGGAGCGCTTCGTGTGGGCAGTTGGCATAGCCAGGAACGCGATTGCCCGGTGTGTCGGGGGGAGGCGGCGTCTGGTTGGCCCAGTGTCCAGGTCTGGAGAGATAGGCGGAGGTCTCCTGACGCGCCGGGCTGGTCACGGGACCGGTCGTGACGAAGGGATTCGGGCGTGCCGCGACCGGATTCTCGGGGCTGGCGTGAAACCCACCGTTGTTGGTCCCGCCGGTGCTCGTGTCCGTCCCTGACCCGACGCCGGGATGCGCCCCCATTGGGTCACAGAACCGCGTCGGATTCTCGACGTAGTCTCGCGGATGGAGATTGCCCGCCAGCAGGAGCGGGTCGGGCGAGACGTATCGAGCGCTGCGCGGTTCGTACCAGCGGAAGCGGTTGTAGTTCAGCCCCACGTCGACGTCCCAATGCTGGCCCACGAACCGTGCGGTCACGTCGACCTTGCTCAGCTCAGGCGTTCCATCTCCGAAGAGGCCGAGACGCGCTCGGTAGACCTCACGCCCCTCGGCGTCGACAGCGCTCTCGACGGCTCCGCTGCTGTCGAGCAGGTAGTAGTAGGCCCGCCCTTCGTCCCGCAGGTCTGCTTGATCGACGTGGCCGAACACCTCCCATCGGCGATGGTCCAGGAAGTAGGTGCGGATGCGCCCAGTGATGCGGTCCACCTCGCGAAACAGGAGATCGTTGCACCACACGTAGTCCACATGGCGAACGAGCACCCCATCTCGCTCGACGCGCTTACCCATGCGTCGGCCCAAGGCATCGTAGACCAGGTGCACCGTCCGATCGGGAAAGGCAACCTCGACCAGCTGATCGAGTGCGTTCCAGCGATACTCCACGTCGCCCAGATCCGTCCTTCGCCTCGCCAGGCGGCCCACGACGTCGTACTCCCAACGCTCGCCGCAGACCTCGACCGGACGTCCGAACTCGTCGACGAGAACGCCGGGGACCAGGAGGGCACCCGCCTGGTCGAAGCCGAATCGCTCGTCCCGAACCACCGTGTCCACGAGGTCACTCGAGACCTGATGAGTGAACCGGATCGGGCGGTCGCCAGCGTCCAGGACCAGCTCGGCATACTCGCTCTCGCTGTATTCGGTACGCACCAGCGCGTTGGCCTGGTTGTACCGCCGACGCTGCCACGAGAGCCGAGCGCCTTGGGCGTTGAACAGAGTGCTTTCCACGACGTAGCCGCAGGGGTTGAGTTCCTTCCGCAAGAGCAGGTGCCTGCCGAGCTGATCCCAGGTCACGTTTGCCTGAGAGCGATCGGCGAGACCCCGCACCAGTTCGTGATTGCCGAGGGCTGACCGCCTGCCACCCTCGCCCTCGAACCTCGCCGCGAGTCCAACGTCACTGACGACGCGGGCGAGCTCGCCGTGGCGCCAATCGACCTGGACCTCGTGTCCGCCCTGGCGCTCAGCCACCACTCGGCCCAGCGCGTCGGTCTCCCACGCGACCTTGACGATCCCGTTGTCCATCGAGCGCGGTCGACCTGGGCCCTGCTCGATGGCAATGGCGACGTCGGAGCCGGCAACCTCGATCAGTCGACCAAGAGCGTCGTACCCGAAGCTGACCGAACCTCCAGGCCCGTCGAGCAGGATGGGGTTCCCAGAAGTGTCGAACCGAGTGGAGACCTCGACCCCCTCGAAAGTCGTGTGTCGCACACAGCGGCCTTCCCCGTCTCGGATCAGCTGGAAGCGGCCTCCGCGACCATCGGCCAGCTGAACGAGGTTGCCCTCCACATCGTACGTGTATCGGAGGAGCACGCCCGAAGGCGCACGCACGGCGCCCAACCAGCCAAAGGCGACCCAGACGTACTCAGTCGTTCGCCCAGCGTCGCAGACACGCAGCGGGAGTCGATCGGCATCCCAGCTCGCCTCCACCGCGGTGCCATCAGGATAGGTCTTGCGGATGATTTCGTTGCGTCGGTCCCAGTCGAACCGCGTCACCCGTCCTATGGGATCCACGTGGCGAATCGTGCGTCCTAGGAAGTCGTAGTCGTAGCGCTCCAGGCCCTGGGGAGCCCATATCTCCGTGCAGTTCCCCATCTCGTCGTGCACGTACCGAGTCTGCCGACCCAGCCGGTCGACGTGAGCGCTCAAGCACCCGCGAGCATCGTACGTGTACTCCTCGCGCGTATCGTCGGGGTGGTGGATGAAGACGATGTCACCATACCGGTCGAAGGCGCGCCGAACGATCGCATCGCGGCGGGTGTCCAGTGTCGTCTCGAGTCCGTCTTCCTCGAAGTATCGATCGACCTGTCCATCCGCGTTCGTGAAGCCGGCAGGGTCACCATTCTCGCCAGCGACCATCACGCGTTCCACGCCGTCCGGTCCCGTCTCGCGCACGCGCGCGCCAGTGACCGGATCGTACTCATAGGTAGTCACTCCACCGATTCGATCCACGAGCTTGAGCACGCGATTGTTGTCGTCGCCGAAGAAGCGCATCGCGTACCCGAGACCGTTGATCGACTCCGAGTAGTGACTCGGCGGATCGAACTCGAGCTGACGATCGACGACCGACCGACGAGCCCTGACTTCTGGGGTTGCTGTCGACCAATCGACGAAGTCCAGCTCTGAAGCCGGCAACTCGACCCAGGTCCGAACGCCGCGAGCCTCGGTTCCGACTCCGGAATAGGCATAGCAGACCCGACGACCGCTGGGCGCACGGTGGGCCATGAGGAGGTGGTCGCTGTACTCGTAGGTGAAGGTGAAGTCCTCGGCATCGGTGGCGGCGGTCAGGTCTCCTTGGTCGTCGTAGTGGTAGCGTACGACCTCGAGCGACGTGCTGGCCTCTCGGTCGAGGCCGACCGAAATGGCGAGAATGCGTCCCGAGGAGTCGTGCTCGAACCGGTAGGTACGATGGGCGCTGTCGATGAGCTGGAGAATGCGACCATCGGGACCACGCGTGAGCTGGAGGCGGTTGTTGTGAACATCTCGCTGGGCAACCATTCGAACGATGCCCTTGGTCGCTGCGGGGAACTCGTAAATCGCGTCCGGCTCCCCCGTGCGGAGTTCGAACCCGTTGGCGTCACTGGTCAGTATCCAGCCGAGGTCGTTCGAAACCGAGAAGCCATCGCGAGGCCGATCGAACTCGTGTTCACGAGCCTGAGCGTCGACGACGGTGACGCTGCTGCGTCCAATCTCGAGGTACCAGCCCAGCGAGTGGTTCCAGCCGAAGCCGAGGTCGAACGATCGATCGGATTCGGTCGAACTGTAGTTGCGCTCGAAGCGAAACGGCAGGGCCCCTGGGTACCCGAATTCGAAGAACTCCACGAAGACGCGTCCCGAAATCGGGCAGATGGGATCGCCTGAGCTGCACCCCCCCTTCTTCTTACCGCCGCTGGCGTTGCCCTTCCCCTTCTTGCCCTTGCCCTTCTTCTTGCCCTTCCCCTTCTTGGACCCCTTCCCGCCGGCGCCGCCGCCGCCCCCACCCCCTCCCATCACTGCCACTCCGGGACACATTCCAGGGATCGGGGGCACATTCGGGGCAGGAGAAGACCGCATTTTGAGGTTCCCTCAGGCTATCGGGCGGAATCGCCGAGTCCAAGCCTCCTGTGGGTAGGCCAGGGTGCGCCCCCGTTACCCCGACCTTGACACCGGCCACCGCCCCGCTAATGTCCGCCCCCCCTGAAAACCGGCCCGCGAGGGCCTTTCCCTGAGCTGGTCCAGCCCATGGCCAGACTGGCTCCGCGGAGGACGACACGATGCTCCACGCCGACAAGAAGACCGCGATCATCCAGCAGTTCCAGCAGAAGGAAGGCGACACCGGGTCGCCCGAGGTCCAGGTCGCCCTCCTCACCGAGCGCATCACCTACCTGACCGAGCACTTCCGTACCCACGCGAAGGACCACCACTCGCGCCGGGGTCTGCTCAAGATGGTCTCGAGCCGCCGCCGTCTGCTCGACTACCTGAAGAAGACCAACCTCGACCGCTACCGCAAGGTCGTCGCGGCGCTCAACCTCCGCAAGTAAGCCTGCGAGGCATCGTCGGGGCCACCCCTCCAGCGAGGGTGGCCTCGTCGCTTTTTGTCCCCGACGTAGCGGCGCGCGGCGGACCGGACGTGCTATGAGCGCCGGTCAATCGAGAAGAACACCGACCCCTGGACGGTTCGTTCGCTCTTCGATGGATGCTCGGCACCCGATTCGTCGTCGTGGGTGGCGGACATGCACCGGGGAACGAAGAATCCCGAAGGGAACCGTCGGCGTCGCGGCGCACGCACGCGCCAGAGCAACGGGTCTTGCCTCCATGTCCAGCAACTTCGTCCGCGAGTCGGTGATCCTCAACGGCCGGCCGCTCACCCTCGAGACGGGCCGCATCGCCAAGCAGGCGCACGGCGCGGTCCTCGTGACCTACGGGGAGAGCGTCGTCCTCGTCACCGCCGTCAGCTCGAACGACGAGCGCCCCGGCATCGACTTCTTCCCGCTGACCTGCGACTACCAGGAGAAGACCTTCGCCGCCGGCAAGATCCCGGGCGGGTTCTTCAAGCGCGAAGGCCGCCTCCGCGACGAAGAGGTGCTCACGAGCCGCCTCATCGACCGCCCGTGTCGCCCACTGTTCCCGGACGGGTACAAGAACGACACCCAGATCATCGCGACCGTGCTCTCGGTCGACAAGCAGAACCCGACCGACGTCATGGCGCTCACCGGCGCCGGCGCCGCGCTGCACATCAGCGACATCCCGTGGGCGGGCCCCATCGCCGGCGTGCGCGTCACGCGCGTCGAGGGCCAGTTCATCGCCAACCCGACCTACGAGCAGATCGCCGCCGGCGACATGGACGTGGTGGTCGCGGCGAGCAAGGACGCCATCGTGATGGTCGAGGGCGGCGCCGCCGAGATCAGCGAGGCCGACATGATCGACGCGCTGATGTTCGCCCACAAGAGCGCGCAGCCGATCCTGCAGCTCATCGAGGCGATCCGCGGCGCGGTCGGCCGGCCGAAGCGCGCGTTCACCGCCAAGACCCTCGACGCCTCCATCAAGGAGCAGGTCAAGAACCTGGTCGACGCCGAGCTCTCCCGCGCGTCGCGCATCCTCGGCAAGCACGAGCGCTACGACGCCTACGGCGCGGCCAAGAAGAAGATGGCCGAGACCCTCAAGGCCTCGCTCGGCGACGAGAAGTACACGGCGAGCGAGAAGCTCATCAAGAACGAGTTCGAGGAGCGCAAGGCGTACATCGTCCGCGAGATGGTGCTCACCGAGAAGAAGCGCATCGACGGCCGCGACTCGGCGACCATCCGTCCGATCTCGTGCGAGGTCGGCCTGCTCCCGCGCACCCACGGCTCGTCGCTGTTCCAGCGCGGCGAGACCCAGGCGATCGTCGTCGCCACGCTCGGCACCTCGAGCGACGAGCAGAAGATCGACGCCCTCATCGGCGAGCGGTGGAAGGGCTTCATGCTCCACTACAACTTCCCGCCCTACTCGACCGGCGAGACCAAGCCCATGCGCGGCCCCGGTCGTCGTGAGATCGGGCACGGCAACCTCGCCGAGCGCGCGCTCGCGCGGCTCATGCCGGACAACGAGAAGTTCCCCTACACCGTGCGCATCGTCAGCGAGATCACCGAGTCGAACGGCTCGAGCTCCATGGCCAGCGTGTGCGGCGGCTGCCTCTCGCTGATGGACGCCGGCGTGCCGATCAAGGCGCCGGTGGCCGGCATCGCGATGGGCCTCATCAAGGAGGGCGACCGCGTCGCCATCCTCTCCGACATCCTCGGCGACGAGGACCACCTCGGCGACATGGACTTCAAGGTGTGCGGCACCGCCCGCGGCATCACCGCCATCCAGATGGACATCAAGATCGAGGGCCTCTCCCGCGAGATCCTCGACACCGCCCTCAAGCAGGCCCGTGACGGCCGCCTGCACATCCTCGACAAGATGCTCGCGACCCTCGCGTCGCCGCGCGCCGAGATGAGCAAGTGGGCGCCGCGCATCACCAGCGTCAAGGTCAAGCCCGACCAGATCCGCCTGATCATCGGCCCGGGTGGCAAGACCATCAAGGGCATCGTCGACCAGACCGGCGTCGCCATCGACGTCGAGGACGACGGCACCGTGAACGTGGCCAGCAACGATCCGGAGGCCGTGAAGAAGGCCCTCGCGATCATCAAGGGCCTCACCGCGGAGCCGGAGATCGGCACCATCTACAAGGGCCCCGTCAAGCGCGTCACCGACTTCGGCGCGTTCGTCGAGATCCTCCCCGGCACCGACGGCCTGCTCCACGTGAGCGAGCTCGCCCACACGCGCATCGACCGCGTCGAGGACGTGCTCAAGGAGGGCGACGAGGTCGAGGTGAAGGTCCTCGAGGTCTCCCGTGACGGCAAGATCCGCCTCTCGCGCCGCGCGCTGCTGCCGCTGCCCGAGGGCCCCGCCGGCGAAGAGGCCAAGCGTCGCATGGAGGCCGCGCACAGCGGCGAGCGCACCGAGCGCCCCCGCGAGGGTGGCCGCGACGGTGGTGGTGGCCGTGGCGGCGACCGCGATCGCGGCGACCGCCGCCCCCGCCGCTAGCTCACTCCCTCACGAGCACCGAGCCCCTCTGCACCCCGTGCAGGGGGGCTTCGTGCTTCAGGGCAGGCAGGTACACGGGGTGGAGGCGCCGCTCGTGTAGCTGCAGTCGAACCAGCCATCGAGCAGGCAGTTGAGCAGGCACGAGTAGTCCTCGAGGGGCAGCTTGCAGGTGCCGCTGGAGCAGTACGTGCACGCGCCACCGACCGTACCGGTGTCGAGCACGGTGCCCGTGTCGGGATCGCTGCCCGTGTCGGGATCGCCCGTGTCGGGGTCCGTGCCGGTGTCGGGATCCACGCCGCTGTCCGTGATCGTCGAGTCCTTGGCGGTGCCGGAGTCCGGCGTCGCGCCGGTGTCCTTGGCGTCGCCGACGCTGCTGTCCTTGACGCTGGTGTCGCCGCCCACCGCGGAGTCGACGCGCGCTCGTGTGCCGAGGTCCGCGTCGGTCTCGGCCGAGACGCACCCGACGAAGCCCGCGGCCAGGGCACCGGTCAGCAACTTCCTCCGCATCATCGGGTGAGAGTAGCGCGAAACCAGGGACGGGCCCGCGACGTAGCCCCCCCATGGATCGGCGCACGACCCTGCTCTCCCTCCTCGCGCTCGTGGGCTGTCGGCGGCCCCAGCAATCCGGCCCCGTTCCCGCGGCGAGCGCGCCGTCGGCCACTCCGGATCCGATCTCCGGAAAGGTGGTCAAGAGCGAGGCCGAGTGGAGGAAAGCGCTCGGCCCCGACGCCTTCCACGTGCTGCGCGAGAAGGGCACCGAGCCCGCCTTCAGCGGCGCCTACCACGACGCGCACGACCCCGCGCTCTACGCGTGCGCGGGCTGCGGACTGCGCCTGTTCGACAGCGACCACAAGTTCGACTCGGGCACCGGCTGGCCGAGCTTCTTCCAGCCCGTCACGCCGAAGGCCGTGGTCGAGCGCGAGGATCGCTCCTACGGGATGGTGCGCACCGAGGTGGAGTGCGCCCGTTGCGACGGCCACCTCGGCCATGTGTTCGACGACGGACCGAAGCCCACGGGGCTACGCTACTGCATCAACTCGCTCGCCCTGCAGGCGGTGAAGAAGGCGTGAGCCGAGCGAGGCAGGCAGCTATTCGCCGGGCTTCTCGGTGTAGAGGATCGTGGTGAACGAGGTGCCCACGACCTTGGAGAACACCCCGTTGCCGTCGATGTCGGCCATCGCGGTGATGACGTACCAGGGCTTCTTGATGAGCGAGCCGTTCATGCCCGTCCAGTTGAGCGCGCCGCCGTCGATGGTCACGACGAGCCCGCGACAGTCCGGGTCGCACACGTCACCATCGGCGACCGTGGCGTAACCGAACCAGACGGGCGCGCTCGCGTTCACGCCGAGCCGGCTCCACTCGCTCTTGCACCAGGTGCAGGGCGAGCCCCACGGCGTGGTGACGGCGCCTGGGGTCTGACGCGGGTAGAGGTGTGGCGGAGCGAGGCCGTTGGAGACGTCGAGGTAGCGGCCCGTGTGCGAGAAATAGGCCTCTTGCGCGCCCTTGGTGGCCTGGATGATCTCGCCCGCCTCCGCCATGCGGGCGGTCTTGGTGTAACGGGCGAAGCCGACCGCCGCGAGGATCGCGATCACCCCGATGATGGCGACGACCACCATCAGCTCGATCAGCGTCATGCCCCGCCGGCTCGATCCGTTCATCACCGCCGATGGTAGCACCCAGGAGCGGCGACTGGAGCGCGCCCAGAACGGCACTAGTCGCCGGCGAGCCCGAGGCGGCGCATGACGCGGCGGAAGTTCGCGCGGTCCATGCCCGCCCGCCTTGCCGCCTCGGACACGTTGCCCTCGGTGCGCCGCAGGATGGCCTGCACGTACTGGCGCTCGAACGCCTCGACGGCGCGCTCTCGGGCGTCGGTGAAGGGCAAGGTGGTCAAGAGGTCCATGGCGGGGCTGGCCTCGGTGATCGGGAGGGCCAGGTCGCGCTCCTCGATGGACTCGGAGACGCTGAGCACCACCGCACGGGTGACCACGTTCTCGAGCTCGCGGATGTTGCCCGGCCAGCCGTAGGTGGCGATCCGCGCACGAGCGCCGTCGCTGAGGCCACGCGTCGTGCGACCGTGGCGCTGAGCGGCGCGCTGGACGAACGCGTCGGCCAGGAGCTCCACGTCGCCGCCGCGTTCGCGGAGCGGAGGGACCGACACGCGCAGGACGTCGAGCCGGTAGAACAGGTCTTCACGGAAGCTCTTGGCGCGCACCGCGTTGGCGAGGTCGACGTTGGTGGCCGCGACGATGCGCACGTCGAACGGCAGCTCGATCGTGGACCCGACCGGTCGGACCACGCCCTCCTGGAGCAGCCGCAGCAGCTTGCCCTGCAGCGGCAACGCGAGCTCGCCGACCTCGTCGAGGAACAGGGTGCCCCCGCTCGCGTGCTCGAAGAGCCCCTTGCGGTCGGAGTTGGCCCCGGAGAACGCCCCCTTCACGTGGCCGTGGAGCTCGGCGTCGAACAGCTGCTCGGGCACCGCGGCCACGTTGACCGCGACGAACGGCCCGCTCCGACCGCTCGCCGCGTGGATCTCGCGCGCGACGAGCTCCTTGCCGACGCCGCTCTCGCCGACCACGAGCACGGTGGCCGAGGACGACGCGACCTGGCCGATCTCGCGGCGGAGGCGCTCCATGGGCGCCGAGCTGCCGAGCATGTGCGCCGCGCCGACCGCGATCTTCTCGCTCGTCCGCGGCGCGATCGCGCGTTGCAGCGCGTCGATCACGACCCGGGTGCCGTCGAAGGGCTTCTGGAGGAAGTCGAGCGCTCCCTCCTTCATGGCGCGCACCGCGGTGTCGATGGTGCCGAGCCCGGTCATCAGGACGACGCCGAGCTCGGGGCGACGGCGACGGATCTCTCCGAGGAGCTCGAGGCCACCGAGCACGGGCATGGAGACGTCGAGGAGCGCAGCGTCGAACAGCTCGAGGTCGAGCGCGGCGAGCGCGTCCATTCCGTTGCCCACGCTGACCACGCGCATCTCCGCGCGGGTGAGGGCTCGTTCGAGCAACGTGCGAACCCCCGGGTCATCGTCGGCGAGGAGCACCGTGGGTGCTGTCACCATCGCTCCACTCTAACGGGTTTCCGCCGAGAGGTGGCGGGGCGCGAGCGGAGAAGCCATGAAGCTTCCTGCGTACAGTGTCACCCAGCGAACGGATTGACGAAGGGGGGGCTCGGACGGGCGAACAGGTATCCCTGCATCCAGCGCGCGCCGAGATCTTGCAGAGCGTCGTCCTCCGCCTGGGTCTCCACGCCCTCGAGGATCGCGAGGGTCCGCTTGCGAGCGCAGACCTGCAACATCGCGGCGACGATCTGCTGGCGCACCTCGTCTCCGTCGATGCCGCGGACCAGCGACATGTCGACCTTGACGAAGTCGGGCGCGAGCTCGACGAACAGGGCGAGGCTCGAGTAGCCGGCACCGAGATCGTCGATGGCCACGCGGTAGCCGCGCGCGCGCAGGTCCGCGATGGCCGACTTCACGTCGGCGCGGCCGTTCAGGCGCGCTTGCTCGGTGAGCTCGAGGACCACCCGGTGCGCGTGTGGTGCCAGCGGGTCGTCGGCCGAGAACAGCAGCGGATCGGTGAGGTCGTCGGCCTGCAGGTTCACGAAGAGCAGCGGCCCGTCGGGCAGGTTCTTGGCGGCCTCGCCGATGGCGGCGCGCACGCCGCGAGACAGCTCGCGGCTCTTGTCCACCCGTGCGGCGTCGGACAGCAGCGCGAGGGGCGAGCGGTAAGCGACGTCCTGGCAGCGGAGTAGCGCCTCGTAGGCGAACACGCGGCGATGGCGTACGTCGACGATGGGCTGGAACAGGCAGTAGATCTGGTCGAGGGCCGCGGAGACCCGCCGGTCGAGCTCGTTGAGCCGGGCGTCCTCCGAGTTCATGATCGCCGACACCGACGGCGCGGGCGCGCCCTCGAGGGCGAGGATCAGCGTCTCGCGCAGCTTGGCGAGATCGATGGGCTTGGTGAGGACGCGATAGGCGCCGGCCTCGAAGATGGCGACGGCGTCGGCGACCTTGCTCGTGCCGGTGGCGACGACGATCCGTACGCCCGGGAAGTGGTGGCGGGTCGCGCGGATGACGTCCATCCCGCTGCCATCGGCGAGGCCGAGGTCGGTCAGGACGAGCGCCGGACTCGGGCCGTCGGCGAGGCGGCTCTTGGCCTCGGTGGCGGTGGCGACCCATTCACAGGGAAGCCCCATCTGGTCGAGAACGGCGCGATAGACACCAGCGAGGGCCTCATCGTCCTCGACGACCAGGACGCGTTCGTTGGGGTGGTGGACGAAGCCCATGTTGATTGCCTCCACTCGGCGAACGGACCGACGCCGACAAGCTTTATCCTGGACCCACCTATCGTCGTTTCACGGGCGAGGAGCGAGCTGCGCCCCGGAGAACACGTCGAAGATCCCGCGAAAACCGGCGCTGGCCGCGCTCTTGCCGGTGGAGCGCAGGCGAAGGACGTGGGTGCCCGCGGCGAGCCAGCGTGGGGCGCTCGGGGTGCCTACCCGCGCCGACAGCGTGGGCGCGTATCCGTCGACGTCGAAGAGCGGCGCGCCGTCGAGCTGCACCGAGAAGGACCCGAAGTCGGGCCCGACGAGGCCATCGAGCCGGAGGGCATACATGCCCTCCCGCGCCACCGAGAAGGGGATCTGCAGGCTGGCGCCCGGCTCCACCGCGAACAGCTCCAGGGCGGCGTCCCCGCTCGCGTCGACGCCGCAGCACTTCTTCGGGTGCACGATCCGCGAGCCGAGGCCGGCGGGTCGGACCCAGCTCGGCCACGCGCGCTCGAGCTCCAGGGTGAGCCCCGGGCGCGGAGGTGGGATGACGCGGGCGTCGTGGACGTCGTTCACGAGGAGCGAGTGGACGCCGAGCTCGGGGCGTCGGCGGCGGAGCTCGAGCAGGCCCGAGCCGTCGAAGCGGACCAGGATTCGATCGGGCCCGTCGGCCCAGGGGTCGAAGGCGCCGATCCAGGAGAGCTCGTCGGCGGTGACGAAGATCCCGCGCGCGATGGCCTGCTCGTCGACGAGCTTGCGGAGATCGACGCGGTCGGCGTTGAGGCGGCGCACGGCGATGACGCCGAACGTCCACCGCGGCACCGCGGCCAGCGCGGCGGCGAGCGGCAGGGTGACGAGCAGGCGGGGCGTGGCGACGAGCGCCCGCGCGGCGAGCAGGAAGAGCACGGGCGCGAGCGGGAACAGGTGGCGGGCCCCGAACACGGGCGCGTTGCCGTAGTAGAAGAGCCCGTAGGCGAGGGTGAACACGAGCGCGCCGGCGCCGAGCACGAGATCGCGGCGGTCGCGGCGCAGGAGCGGCGCGGCGAACGCGAGCAAGCCGAGGGGTGCGAACCCGAACAGATCGCCCGGCAGCGCGGCCGCTCGCTCTCTGACGACCCGCAGCGCGTCGCCCGGCCCGTAGCCGTCGGACCCGAACGAGAGGCGCTCGGTCTCGTGCTCGACGAGGCACCCGACGTCGGTCCCGAAGCCGAGCCGATGGCAGGTCGGCGGCCAGTCGCTGCGCGCGAAGTGCTCGGCCTGGGTGGGTCGCAGGAGGTGCCCGGTCGCGACCCACTGGTGCCCGAGCAGGAGCGCCACGAACGGCGCGGCGCCCAGCGCGACCAGCGCGAACGTGCGCAGAGGCGCGCGCCGCACGACCAGGAACCCGAGGACGAGGCCGGCGATCACGAGGCCGTCGAGGAGCCGCGCCGAGAACGCCCACCCGAGCGCGAAGCCGAGCCACAGGGGGTGCAGCAGCGTCCCCTTGCCCTGGCCGATCTCGAGCGCGAGCGCGAGCGCGAAGGTGCCGAGGGTGGCGACGAAGGCGTGCGAGAGCAGGTCGCCCGTCTCGAGGGCCCGCGCAAACGAGGGCAACGACACGAGCACGGCGAGCCGGGCGGCGCGCGCCTCGGCGGGTGTGGTCGAGAACGCGCGCCCGAGGCGGCACTGCGCGAGCACGAGCAAGGCGGCGACCACGGGGCCCGCGAGCATCGGCGCGCCGAGCCGGACGAGCGGCGCGAGGAACAGCGGAAAACCAGGTGGGAAGACGCCGTGCAGCCGCCCGTCGGCGCCCGCGAACAGGAAGCGCCCCGAGAAGGCCTGGGTGGGCTCGGGCACGGGCATCCCGAAGTGGAGGTGCGCGAGCGCCCGCGCCTCGAACAGGTAGACGTTCGCGTCGATCGAGAGCGCCCGCGCGCGGAGCGGGCCGAACACCAGCGCCGCCGAGATCGCCGCCGCGACCGCCGCCGCGCCGAGCGCGAAGCTCCGGTCGGACGGGCGCTCGACGGCCCGGAGCGCGAGCGTCGCGAGGCGAGGGACCGCGAACACGAGGGCGAGACACGCGGAGGTCCCGAGGACGACGAGCAGCGTCGAGCGCTCGCGGCCAGGGGCGAGCCCGCGGAACGACAGGCCCACCCAGACCGCGAGGAGCGTCGCGCCGGCGAGTACGGCTGGATCTTTCCGAGGGAGCGCGCGTTCCACCGATCGGGCCGCGCGACGATACCATGCTTTGTTTGCCCTACGTCCCGCCGCTCCGGGCGCTCCGCCCCCTGCGCGACGTCACTTCCGGGCTGCACCCTCTTGAGCGGCGCGTGCCGCCGTGAGAACGACGGGGCATGGAGGTCGACCGCAGTGGGCGTGGGCACCTCGCGATCGCCCTCGTCTCCGCGCAAGTGCTCCTGTTCGAGGTGCTCGTCACGCGCGTGCTGAGCGTGGTGCTCTGGTACCACTACGTCTTCCTCTCGGTGTCGCTCGCGATGCTCGCGCTGGGCGCACCCGGGGTGTGGCTCGGCGCGCGGAGGCCGGGGCCCGACCTCTTGCCGCGCGCGCTCTTGGTGGCCGCCGTGCTCACGCCGGTCTCGGTGCTCGCGACGGTGCACGCCGGGCCCGCGCAGCGCGGGTCGATGATCTACTGGACCTTCGTCCTCCTCTTGCCGCTGCTCGCGGCCGGCACGGCGGTCGTCGCGCTGCTGCTCGAGGTGACCGGCAAGGAGCTCGCGACCCGGTACGGGGCCGACCTCCTCGGGGCCACGCTCGGCGCGCTCCTGGTCACGCCGCTGCTCTCGGGGCTCCCCACGCCGCGCGTGGTCGCCGCGCTCGGGGTGCTGCCGGCGATCGCGGTGCTGCTGATCGCGCCGAGCTACCGGCGGCTCGCGGGTGTCACGATCGTCGGCGTCGTCGCGCTCGTCTCGGTCGCGAAGCCGTTCGCGCTGCGTTACACCAAGATGTACGACGAGAGCGTCGCGCCGCTCCACGAGCGCTGGACGCCGACCGCGCGCCTCGCGGTGTTCCCGAGCCAGTTCATCCTGCGCGCGGAGGACGCCTTCGGCTGGGGCATGGGCGCGCTCTGGGTGAAGGCCCCCCTCGAGCAGCTGTGGCTCGAGCAAGACGGCTCCGCGGGCACGCCGATCACGCGCTGGGACGGCACGGCGCCGCTACCGCACCTCTCCTTCGACGTGACGAGCGCTCCCTACCAGGCCCTCTTGCCCGAGCGGGTGTGCATCCTCGGCGCCGGCGGCGGGCGCGACATCCTCACCGCGATCAAGCACGGCGCGCGCTACGTCGACGCCGTCGAGCTCAACCCGTACACCATCGACCTCGTGAGCGGCCCGCTCAAGTCGTACTCGGGCGACCCCTACCACCTCGCCGGCGTGCGCGCGGTCGCAAGCGAGGGGCGGAGCTTCCTCACCCACACCAAGAACCGCTACGATCTGCTCCAGATATCGCTGATCGACACGTGGGCCGCGACCAGCGCCGGCGCCTACGCGCTCAGCGAGAACGGGCTCTACACCGTCGAGGCGTTCCAGCTGTACTTGAACCGCCTCACCGAGCACGGCGTGTTGACCGTGAGCCGGTGGGCGTCGGGCGCGCGCCAGCTCGAGATGAGCCGCCTCATGCTGCTCGCCAAGGAGGCGCTGAGCCGCGAGGGGATCGTCGACGGCAACCGCCACCTCGTCCTGCTCACCGCGGGCGAGGTCGGCAACCTCATGGTGCTGCGCGCGCCCGTCGACGACGCCCTGCTGAAGGCGCTCGACAAGGTGGCGTTCGCCCGCGGCTTCTCGCGGCGGTGGCCGATGCCGCCGGGGGCGCCGCCGCAGGGCATGATCCAGATGGCGATGGTGCACGGCCCCGCGCCGTTCGCGAAGGCCGGGTTCGATCTGTCGCCGCCGACCGACGACCGGCCCTTCTTCTTCCAGACGCTCGACGTCCGCAACCCACCCGACAAGCGGATGCTCGCCTCGATGTCCGAGAACGAGCACGCCGTGATGCAGCTGCGGCGCCTGTTCGTCATCGTCGCGGGGATCACGCTGGCGCTGTTCTTCCTGCCGTTCGTGCTCAGCAAGCGTCTGCCGCGCGCGCCCGGGTTCGGCGTGGGGACGGTCTATTTCGCCGCGATCGGGCTCGGGTTCATGTTCCTCGAGCTGCCCCTCGTGCAGCGCCTCGGGCCCTACCTCGGGCACCCGAGCCGGGCCACCGTGGTGGTGCTCGGGACGATGCTCTCCGGCGCGGGACTCGGCTCCATGCTGTCGAGCCGCGTGCCACCGCACCGCGCGCTGCTCGTGCCGCTGCTGGTGCCGGTGCTCGCGTTCGTGCTCTCGCGCGCCCTCGGGCCCGTGATCGCGGCCACGCTCGGCGCCTCGCTCACCGCGCGCGTCGCCTTCTCGGTCGCGCTCGTCGCGCCCGTCGCCTTCGCGATGGGGTTCTGCTTCCCGGTCGGCATGGGGCGTTTCGGCGACAAGAACCGCGGCTGGTTCTGGGCGGTGAACGGCGCGACCAGCGTGCTCGCGAGCGTCTCGACGCTGGTGCTCTCGCTCGCCTTCGGGCTCTCGCGCGTGCTCCTGGTCGGCGTGCTCTGCTACGGCGTCGCGGCGCTGCTGCTGCGGTCGAGCGAGGCGGTCGAAGAGGGCTGAGTCGGCCTCCGCTCGGGATCAGCCGCGCCGGGCCGGATCCTGGCGATAGTACTCGCGGAGCTGCGCGTAGAGCGCGGGGTGCTTGCGCTCGAGCTCGCGCGGTCGCTCGAAGAACGCCTCGGTGACCACGGCGAAGAACTCGGCGGGGTTGGTCGCGCCGTATTCGTCGAGGTCGCTCTTGCGGTGGCGCTCGACGGCCTCGGCGAGCTCCTCGTAGTCGTGGCCGAGCACGCGCGCCCAGGCGCCGTACTGGCTCCTCCGGTCGAGGATCGGCGCGCCGTCGGCCGCACCGTCCTCCTGATCGAGCTGGTGGGCGAGCTCGTGGAGCACGACGTTGTGGCCATCGTGCGTGAGCCGACCGCCGTGGAGGACGTCGTCCCACGCGAGCACCACGGTGCCGCGCGCGGACTCGCCGAGCCTCGCCTGGTCGCCCTCGACCACCACGCCCCCCTCGGCCCGCACCGTCCTGGCGCGGAAGGTCGACGGGTAGACCAGGATCGACGCGAGCTCCGGGTAGAGGTCGCCGTCGCGGTGCAGCACGAGGAGGCACGCCTGCGCCGCGATCGTCACGCGCATCTCGTCGGTGAGCTCGAGACCGCCGCAGCCCTCGAACGATTTCTCGGCGAGGAAGACCTGGACGAGGCCCTCTAGCTTTCTCCGCTCTGCATCGTCGAGCTTGCGCAGGTAGGGGACGTTCCGTTCCAGATGTGCGCGGAAGTCGTCCGGAAACGGCTGGGCCATCAGCCTCTGGCGACGCCTCTGACGAAAGAATCCGAACACCCGACGAGGGTAACGAAACCGCGCCGAGCGCTCCGAAAAAACGCACTCGTCGGGCCTCGAGACCGTATGATGCGCGCCTCATGCGGATCGGCGTGCCCAAGGAGTCGGCAGCCGGCGAACGCCGC